>NZ_JACJEC010000003.1:0-112717 GCF_014163875.1 Pseudoalteromonas sp. SR43-3
GCTCCAAATATGTCATGGGCGTATCAGGAACTGGCAAAGTTAGGAGGCTGGAAAGATACCAAGCGCACAGGGCGTGCATCTGTGAAAGTGTTATGGCAAGGATGGCTTAAGTTACAAGCCATCCTGGAAGGCTACGATTTAGCAAAATCTCTTGAGTCAGACTTGTGATCAAGAGACAGCTTGTTAGCGGCATTTTTTATATAATACTGATTAGTATAATTATACTTTATATAGAAGCTGATTTTCTCGCCACTTTATAATTCTAGAGTACTTAACACAACCTTTACTTATGGTGAGTAAGTAAAACCTCTATTTATTTAATAGAGGTTTTAAGTAATGCCCAGTATGCGAACGCTCACATTCGGCTACTTCTTCAGGCGTGCCTGCAATGAGTATTTCACCACCGCCAGCTCCGCCTTCAGGTCCTAAATCAATAACCCAATCTGCTGTTTTAATAACATCGAGGTTGTGCTCAATAACCACAATGGTGTTACCGTGATCGCGCAGGCGATGTAATACAACAAGCAGCTGTTCAATATCAGCAAAGTGTAAGCCTGTTGTAGGCTCATCTAATATGTAGAGTGTTTTACCAGTATCACGCTTTGATAGCTCGCGTGCTAGTTTTACACGTTGCGCCTCACCACCTGAAAGCGTGGTAGCGGCTTGACCTAAGCGGACATACGATAAACCAACGTCCATTAAGGTTTTAAGCTTGCGGGCAATAGCCGGTATTTTGTCAAAATACTCATGCGCGTCTTCAACAGTCATCTCAAGTACTTGGTGTATGTTTTTACCTTTGTATTGGACTTCGAGCGTTTCGCGGTTATAGCGTTTGCTCTTACATACATCACACGGTACATACACATCAGGTAAAAAGTGCATTTCAACTTTAATTAAGCCGTCACCTTGGCACGCTTCACAGCGTCCGCCTTTAACGTTAAAGCTAAAGCGACCTACTTTGTAGCCACGTGAGCGCGCTTCTTGTGTGCCTGCAAATAACTCACGAATACCGGTAAATATACCTGTGTAGGTTGCCGGATTTGAACGAGGAGTACGACCAATTGGGCTTTGATCAATATCGATCACTTTATCAAAATGATCTAAACCGCTAATTGATTTATACGGTGCCGCTTCGGCAGTGGTTGCGCCATTTAGCTCTGTATGAGCAAGTTTAAATAAAGTATCGTTTATTAGCGTTGATTTACCTGAGCCCGATACACCTGTCACACAGGTCATTAAACCAAATGGGATTTTTAAATCCACATTTTTAAGGTTATTACCCGTTGCGCCAAATAGCTCTAGCCATTTGTCGTTCGTTGGGTGACGCTCTTTTGGTATTTCTATTTTACGTACGCCTGATAAAAATTGGCCCGTAACAGACTCTTTGCTTGCTAAAATATCGTCGCGCGTACCTTGAGCAATAATATGCCCACCATGAACACCCGCACCTGGGCCAATATCAATAATATGATCTGCCGCACGAATAGCATCTTCATCGTGCTCTACCACAATAACGGTGTTACCTAAGTCGCGCAAATGGACCAATGTTTGTAATAAACGGTCGTTATCGCGTTGATGTAATCCAATAGATGGCTCATCTAGTACGTACATTACACCTACAAGACCGGCACCAATTTGACTGGCTAAGCGGATACGTTGAGCCTCACCACCTGATAATGTATCGGCGCTACGTTCAAGTGATAAATAATTTAGGCCAACGTTAATTAAAAACGATAAGCGGTCGCTAATTTCTTTTAATATTTTTTCAGCTATTTGGCCTTTTTGTCCGGTTAACTCTAAACCTTCAAAAAATTCCATGGCTTCACCAATACTCATGCATGTGATTGCAGGTAAGTTGGTTTGTCCAATAAATACATTTCGAGATTCTTCGCGTAAGCGTGAGCCATGACAGCTAGGACACGCTTGGCTTGTTTGGTATTTAGCAAGTTCTTCGCGTACAGAGTTTGACTCGGTCTCGCGGTAGCGGCGATTCATGTTATTTAAAACGCCTTCAAACTCATGGTTACGCGTAATTAAATCGCCACGGTCGTTACGGTAATTAAACGCAATTTTAGTGCTACCAGAGCCATCTAAAATAATTTTTTTCGATTCGCTGTCTAAATCTTGATAAGGCACGTCTAAATCAAAATTGTAATGATCTGCAACCGCTTGCAGCATTTGATAGTAATAAAAGCTGCGTTTATCCCAGCCTTTAATTGCACCGCCAGCAAGGCTTAACTCTGGGTTATGCACTACGCGATTAGGATCAAAATATTGGCGTATACCTAAGCCATCACAGGTTTGACAAGCACCAGCTGGGTTATTAAACGAAAACAAACGCGGCTCAAGTTCAGTCATTGCATAGCCACAAGTAGGGCAGGCAAAATTTGCTGAAAATAGAATCTCTTCAGCGCTGCTATCGTCCATGTATGCTACATGTGCAACACCATTAGACATTTCAAGTGCAGTTTCGAACGATTCTGCTAAGCGTTGTTGTAAGCCATCTTTTACTTTAAATCTGTCTACAACAACTTCTATTGTATGTTTTTTATGAAGCTCAAGCGTTGGTGGGTCAGACAAGTCACATACTTCACCGTCTATACGGGCGCGAATGTAACCTTGGCTAGATAGCTGTTCTAATAACTTAACATGCTCACCTTTACGCTCTTTTACTATTGGCGCAAGCAGCATTAATTTACTGCCCTCAGGTAGAGCCAAAACAGTATCTACCATTTGGCTAACGGTTTGCGCAGCAAGTGGTAAATCATGTGTAGGACATCGTGGTTCGCCAACGCGGGCAAACATAAGTCGTAAGTAATCGTAAATTTCGGTAATAGTACCTACGGTTGAACGCGGGTTATGAGACGTTGACTTTTGCTCAATAGAAATGGCAGGAGAGAGGCCTTCGATGTGATCCACATCAGGCTTTTCCATGAGCGATAAAAATTGTCTTGCGTACGCAGAGAGTGATTCAACATATCGGCGTTGTCCTTCTGCATAAAGCGTATCAAATGCAAGTGATGACTTCCCCGAACCAGATAGACCCGTAATAACTATTAATTTATCACGTGGGATGGTTAGGCTGATGTCTTTTAAATTGTGCGTTCGGGCGCCTCGGACTTCAATGTTTTCCATGCTATCTCGTTTGTTACCAAAATTATTTACTCAGTATCGCATAATACGAAGCAATATTAATCCTTGATCAATGAAAAATCCTTACTTATAGGCGATTAATTATTGCCAAGCTTATGGTAGAATCCCAACCTCAATTTTTCATAGAGTAAGATCACGCAGATAATGACCGCATCTTCACTTAATTCACGAGAAAAACGCGCCGCTGTATCACTGGCGAGTGTGTTTGCATTTAGAATGCTCGGCTTGTTTATGCTGATGCCTGTATTGGCTATTTATGGACAATCGCTTGAAGGTTTTTCGCCTATTTGGATTGGTTTTGCCATTGGTGCGTATGGTTTAACGCAAGCTGTACTACAAATACCTATGGGTCGATTATCCGATAAGATTGGTCGTAAAAAGGTTATTGTTGGTGGCTTAGTTGTATTTGCTATTGGCTCTGTAGTTGCTGCATTAGCTGACTCTATCCAAATGGTTACCGTAGGCCGTGCTTTACAAGGTATGGGCGCAATAGCCAGTGCGCTACTCGCGTTTGCTTCAGATTTAAGCCGCGATGAGCAACGACCAAAAGTAATGGCCGTTATTGGTATGAGCATAGGAATGAGCTTTGCCTTTGCTATGTTACTTGGGCCAATTGTCGCCGCTTCGTGGGGTATTGCTGGTGTATTTTGGTTGACTGCTATTTTAGCAGTCTTTGGTATATTTATAGTGACCATGCTAGTGCCAAAGGCGGTAAATAAAGCACCCAAAGGTGATACATTAGCAAGCTTTAGTGATATTAAAAAACTAATTAAACATCCACAGTTAGCACGATTAAATGCTGGTGTGTTGCTACTGCATTTAACACTAACCACTATATTTGTCGTACTGCCGAGTCAGTTAATTAAAGATGGCTTGGTTGCAGACCATCACTGGTATTTATATATTCCAGTGCTATTTTTAGCATTCTTATTAATGCTACCAATAATGATTGTGGCCATTAAAAAAGAGAAAGAAAAACAAGCATTTATTGGCTCAGTAGCCTTGTTAACTATTAGTATGTTAGCAATGTCGGTATGGGTTAATAGTGTAGTAGGCATTGCTGTGTGTATGCTGCTTTATTTTGTGGCGTTTAACTTTTTAGAGGCCACTATGCCTGCGCTTGTATCGCGAATAGCACCTGCAAGCCAAAAAGGTTCAGCAATGGGTGGCTACTCATCTAGTCAGTTTTTAGGCGCCTTTTTAGGCGGTATGTTAGGTGGTTATGTAGCACAAACGACAACGACGCAAGCTGTGTTTGCGGCAGCGGCACTTGTTGGGTTAATATGGCTTATTATTGCGTGGAAAATGCAAGTCCCACCCAAAAGTAAAGTTATTAGTTTAATGACCAAATTAGATTCTGAAGAGCATGCTCAAACGCTTGCTTCTCAGTTAGTTGCTTTACCTGGCGTAATAGAAGCAACTGTGGTTCGCGATGAAAGTCGCAGCTATTTAAAGATTAATGATAAAGAATTTGACCTAGACCAAGCGCGTAAAGTCGCTGGTTTAATCTAACATTTATAGGAGATGGTTCCATGGCACGCGGTGTGAACAAAGTAATTTTGGTTGGTAATTTAGGGCAAGATCCTGAAGTTCGTTATATGCCTAACGGTAACGGTGTAGCAAATATTACCTTAGCAACTTCGGATAGCTATAAAGATAAAAACACTGGCCAAATGGTTGATAAAACTGAGTGGCATCGTGTTGTATTCTTTGGCAAATTAGCTGAAATTGTTGGTGAATATTGTCGTAAAGGTTCACAAATTTATGTTGAAGGTAAACTTCAAACACGTAAGTGGACCGATCAACAAGGCCAAGAAAAATACACAACTGAAATTGTAGTTGACGGATTTACAGGTCAAATGCAAATGCTTGGCGCACGCGGTGGCGATCAGCAAAGCGGTGGTTATCAAGGCGGCCAACAAGGTGGTGGTTACCAAGGTCATCAGCCGCAAGGTGGTCAACAAAGTGGTGGTTACGGTCAAAATAACCAAGGTCAAGGCGCACAGCAAGGTGGCTATAATCCACAGCAACAAGCCGCACCAGCAGCACAACCAAAACCGGCTCCAGCACCACAGCAGCAAAGTAATCAATATCAGCCGCAAGGTGGTTATGCACCACAGCAAAAAAGTGCCCCACAACAGCAAGGTGGCTTCGCTCCTAAACCGCAAAACGCCCCGCAAGGTGGTGCATCAAACCCAATGGAACCGACCATTGATTTTGACGATGATATCCCGTTTTAGGAAACGTATAAATTAAAAGTGTAAATATAAATCACTTTTTATTGAAAGATTTATTACAGAAAAGCCCCGTTCATACGGGGCTTTTTTATACGGGTTGTTTAGTGAGGGCACCCAAGAACTATCAATGAATATCGTCATTAAGCAATAAAATGAAATAGTATTAGTAAGCATGTTAAATTATGGTGAAATTTACATTGTCTTTAATTGATATATATATCGTTAACACTTACCATTAAAAGACTTTTACCTTAATTACACAATGAGAAACATGAAAACTAATATCTTATTTTTATTTCTTGTTTTTCTATTTTTGAGTCCAATTTCAAACGCTCAATCTTCTTCAAATGTTACTCATGTTTTATTTATAAATTCAACAAACCAAGATATGCCTTGGCACAAAAGTGTTGATTCTGGACTGCGTAAAAAACTTATAGAACGTTCTTTTAGTTATGAACTCTTCGTTGAAAATATGGATGTAAACCGCTTTGATGAAGCAAATCAAAAACAGTTAATGAAGGACTACCTTAAGCAAAAATATAAAAATAAGCACATAGATATCATTGTTACTCAGTCGCCTTCTGCAGCTGTACTTTTATCGCAATTAGATGATTTTTTTATAAATGCTCCAAGAATATATTTAGAACCAGGCGCTCAATTTAGTTTACCTGAAAGCACCAATGGAGCAGTGATCCAAGCTAAATTAGACTACGCGCAAGCAACAGCAAGCGCTGTTAATTTAATGAAGCCTAAAAAATTAATCGTTATATTAGATACAAAAAATGATATTGGGATGAGCTTTTATCGAGGGCTATTTTCGGTTATTAACCGTGACTTTTCGTATTTAGACGTAGAAAAGTGGTTTGATCTTTCAATGCCAGAGCTACTCACTAGAATAAAAAATGCGCCAGATGATTCAATTATATTGTTTACACCCATTTTCAGGTATTACGATAATAAATCTCTTAGCCCTTATCAGCTAGTAGAGCGATTAGCTGAAGCAAGTTCAGCGCCCGTTTTTAGTTATTGGGAGGTACTATTAGGTTCAGGTGTTGTTGGTGGGTATGTGTTGTCGGGTGAAAAAATAGGCGCACGTATTGCCGATTCGATAATTTTATACAATGAAAATAAAAGCCTAAGTGCAATCAGTGGTGAAGAACTAAGTGTTTATACTTACGATTGGCGTCAATTAAACAAGTTCGATATAGCTTCACAAAGCTTGCCAGAAAAGTCGATTATATCTTATTACGAGCCAACCTATTTTGAGCAAAATAAAACATTGATTTACAGCGCTACTGTAATTATCTGTATTCTTAGCAGCTTTTTAGTTTTCGTATTGTTTTTAAATCAACGCCGCATCCAACTTTTAAAAGAGCTTGATGAAGAAAAGCAAAGATTAGAGTCTCGCGTTGATCAGCGTACTGAAGAACTGTTGCAAGCCAAAGATGAGGCCGAAAAGCTGACATCCGCTAAGTCTGAATTTTTAGCAAATATGAGTCATGAAATTAGAACGCCTATGAGTGGGATTATTGGCTTAACCAACATTTTGCTAGAAAAAGGTTTGCCTGGGGAATATGAGCATTATTTAAATAAAATTAAATATTCTTCAGATCAACTCCTTGTAGTTATTAACGATATTTTAGATTTTTCAAAAATTGAGTCTGGAAACATTAACCTTGAAGAATTTCCTTTTTCTGTAAATTCGGTTGTTGACTACATCAAAGCAACTTTTGATGAGCTAGCTCAAAGCAAAGGGATCACATTTGATATTGTCATTGGTGAAGAGGTCAAACTTAATTTAATTGGTGATGTAGTTCGAATAAACCAAGTACTGCTAAATTTATGCTCTAACGCAATTAAATTTACTTCACAGGGCTTTGTATCGGTATTAATAGAATCAAAAAGATCATTAGCCGATCCTAAGAGTGTTTGTTTGTATTTTACTGTTAAAGATTCAGGTATTGGCATTGCCGAGCAAAGCCTTGCCGATTTATTTGAATCTTTTACTCAAGCTGACAGCTCTACAACTAGGAAGTTTGGCGGCACAGGTTTAGGCTTAACTATAAGTAAGCGTTTATGCCAATCGATGGGGGGAGATATAACGGTAAAAAGCACTCAAGGTGTAGGTAGTGAATTTATAGCTTCAATTAAGGTGAAACTGAATAACCAAGCGTTAATTGATGATACTCCTAACCTAACTTTTACTGATGCGTTTGAAGTACTAATTGTAGATGATAATGAAGATGATCTTAAGGTAATTGAAAATCAGCTAACGGCTATGGGGCTAGCATGTACGGCCTGTCAATCTGCTAAACAAGCTATTGATATTATTGAACACAATAAAGAGAAATTTAAAGTTATTATTGTCGACTGGGCAATGCCATCAATGAGTAGCGAAACTTTTTTAATACGCATTTTTAATATTAACCCTCAACTTTATGCCAACACTATTGTGCTTATAATGAGTGACGAAAGTTTACTAAATAATGGAGCCAAAAAAGTAAGTATAAAAACTATTTTGCAGAAACCTGTATACACGAGTGTTTTGTATGAGGCGATTGAAAGTAAAGTAGTAGGCTCTCTGAATGAAGTGCCTGTAGGAAATACTGTAAGTGAAAAGCCGTTAGCAGGTATCAAAATATTAGTTGTGGAAGATAACTCGATCAATAAACTAATAGTTACAAACATACTAGAAAATGCAGATGCTCAAATTTATTTGGTCGACAATGGACTAGAATGTATTCAAGCCGTGAAATCCCAATCGTACGATATTATTTTGATGGATATTCATATGCCTATTATGGATGGGGTTGAGGCAAGTAAAATTATTCGTAACGATAGCGATAAAGCAATCGCAAATATTCCAATAATTGCTTTAACAGCTAATGTTATGAAAGATGATATTACACGATACTTATCCATTGGCATGAACGCCCATGTTGCAAAGCCTATTAAAGCTAAAAATCTACGTGAAACTATAATCCGCTGTTTAAATAACTGAGCCGTTAAAGTGATTTAATAATTATCCATGTTAAGTACCTATCGTAATATCGTCCGTTGGCTTGAGCCTATTTTGGATAACTTAAAAAGATAATTCATAAAATAGAATTTTCCTCACCGGTTGCTATATGAAATCTCATACATCCTTTTCCCATATGTTTATTTCAGCAAAGGTTGAATTATCAATGTCAGAAGTTAGTGAGTTGGGCACTATAAACAAAGCACACAGCTTCGCTGCGCATAGTACAAACAAAACTCGCTTAAGCTTGAGGATTCAATTTAATCTATTTATAAAATAAAGGGCATAGTTGTTTGTTTGTTTGTTTGTGTAAGTTCTCGTTTATCTGAGTGTTTTTTGTTTAGCACTATTAATAAACGTTTAAACTTAGTTTATAGCCTTGTACTTCTATAGATATTGAACAACACTTTAGTTAATAATTTAACGAGTGGCAGGCTATGCAAAAGAGTAAACTCTGGCTTTTAAAGTACTTCAAAGGTATCTCTTTTGTTTTGTTTTTGGTGATACTTATTAGTTTTAATTTCATTTTAAATGATGCATTACATCAAAAAGCACATGTTTCTGGGCAGCAGTTTGTTAAACGCGTTTATGAATTAAATTTATCTCCCTCTATAAATAATGAAGTGTTGGTCGCATTAGCTAAAAATGAAGGCTTTAAGTTGGAGGTGCAAAATTCTTCAGATCACTTTAGGAACTTAGTAAATTTAGAACGCGAAGTTTTTACTTTTAAAACGTTAAGTTTGAGCCTTTATCACTATCCAGTGTGGGTAACACAAAGCTACTTATTTATATTTTTGAATCTGATTATATTAGGCGCTGCTAATTGGTCTTATCGCTGGTGGAGCCTGTTAAAAGTCAACCGTAAAGTAATGCTTAAAAATACAGTTATACAGCCGACTAAAATTATTCAACAAAGGCATAAAAATACTCAACTAATCGAACTGGCAAAAAAATGTGATTTAAGTTCTTTGTATGGAGTTAATACTGCATCACATAACTTATTTTTACTTATTGAGTGTGATTGTAGCTATGATAAAAAAACGGATATAGAAGCCAATTTTAAAGTCTTAATTACTAAAAAATTAGCCGAACTTAAAGGTGTGTCGGTAAAAATACTAAACTCTAATTACTTAGCGGTTACCTTACCAAACATTTCTATTAGCGAGTTGAATAGCTACGTTGAAAAGCTTCATAAAAATGTGTTTTTAATATGTCAAAATCATCAAAAAAATATTACTCATAAAAATATTAAAATAGGTGCGTGTGATTATCAATTAGGCGCTGATCAAGTGGCGGTTTATAAGCTAGCAAAATCAGCACTCGCGCTATCACAAAGCAGCCTATTGCAGCATTGCCACCGTTTAACGTTAAATCACTGCCAAGAAAAACACCTCTCTAGCAAACAGGTTATAGAAAACATTAAAAAGAATAAATTTATATTATTCTTTCAGCCTGTATTTGAACTCTCTAGTGGAGATATCCTGCAGCATGAAGCTCTTATTCGGGTTAGGCATAGCCAACTTGGTTTACTGGCAGCTCGTTATTTTATTAAGCAGGTTTATAGTGATCAAGACGCTTTAATATTAGATAAAGCTGTAATAACACAAGTCAAAAAGCTAATGCTCAGTGAGTCTTCGGCTTTAACAGTTAGTGTAAATCTACACCCTAAAAATTGGTTTAATACTGTATTTTGGGAGTGGTTAGCCAATCAAATGGCAGAGCTTAAGTTAAATACTAAATTACAATTTGAAATAAGTGAGGCAGAATTTTTTACTCATAGAGAGTCGATAACTAATGCACTCAATGTTATTAAAAATGGGCATTCACATATTGTGATTGATAATGTAAAAAGCAGTGAGAAAGTAGCCATGCTAGTTGATTATAACCAAGTATGTGGGCTTAAGTTATCTTACGAACTGGTTCATTTATTAGATGAAAAAACTCAAAGTCAAAAGAAAATAAAAAGGATAGTCGAAGCCGCTAGTCTTTTAAATCTACCCGTATACGCGGTGGGCGTAGAGACTCAAAAAGAGCTACTTACGCTTACCAAATTGGGAGTGGTAGGAGCTCAAGGTTTTTACTTTTCAGAGCCACTTCAAGAGTTTACGCAAGCGGTATTTAATTAAGGTCTAGATTAACCCTCTATATTTAAGCCCATTTAAGCCTTGAAGCCCCCCAGTATGAACAGCAATAATTTTACTCCCAGATGGGAAATAATCTTGCTCAATAAGCTGCCACAATGCATACATCATTTTTCCGCTATAAATAGGCTCAAGTGGCAGATTATAAGTGTGACTCATATCTTGGCAAAACTGCCATAACTCAGGTGAAAACTTACCATAACCCCCATCATGAAACTCTGTGAGTAACTGCCAGTTAGTTTGGTTATTAGCTTTAGCGCTCAGCTTTTTTATTTCTTCATTTAAATATTCAGCTTGTTTTAATACCGCTATACCAATAACTTGTGTTGTTGAAGCACTGCCTTCTATTAGTCCAGCAAGCGTGCCACCACTACCTGTAGGACAAACTAAGTAGCTATGTTCGGGTAAGCTTTGTACTAACTCTTGACACCCTAATAAAGCATGTTCATTTGTACCACCTTCAGGGATGATATAAGCGTTTGGAAAACGCTCTTGCAAAGCATTAAGGTAATCGCTGTCTTGGCGTTTTCGATACTCTATACGATTAACAACATGTAGGTTCATACCACAATGTTTTGCAAATTGGATTGTTGGGTTGTTGTTATCAAGCTCTGGTCCGCGAATAATCGCGTGAGTTTTTATATTAAATTCTTTTCCTGCGGCTGCGCAGGCGTGAATATGGTTTGAAAACGCACCACCAAAAGTCAGAAGCTCTGTTTTATTTATCTTTTGCATATACGCTAAATTGTATTTTAATTTACGCCATTTGTTACCACTTATTAGCGGATGTAGTAGATCGTCACGTTTTATACCTAAACAAATATTTCTCTTTTTTAGAAACGTTGTATCTATTTGCTGAATATAGTTATTTTCTTTAGTTTCAAATGATTTATGCATATTTATTAGTTTTCAACTTGGCAAAGTAAATAAAATGTACGACACTTGGTTAATACATCATTAACAATAGTAGCTATATGAAAGAAAAGCTGTTTTCTTGGTTGAATCGTAGTTTGGATCCTAATACAGCTATAGGTGTTGCTGCTTATGCAGATACTGTTAACGCGGTATGTTTAAAAAAACAACGAGACCAATGGATAGTTCACAGCTCACATAGTGTCAACGTATCTGAACAAGCCGATTATACCGCTGCTATTGTTGCTTGCACAAATCAAGTTTCTACAGACATTTGTGCGGTTAATTTAGTTATACCGCATTACTTTTATCAAATAGTGCAAATGGATAAACCAAACCTTAGTGATGAAGAAATCATTCAGTCGCTCCCTTGGACTACAAAAGATTTAGTTGATATAGCCCCTGAAAATATTGTTGCTGATTTTATCGATTATCCAATAACGCTACCGATGCAAAGCAGCAAAATGAATGTGTTTATTACTAATAAGCTGCAACTACTTCCGTTTATAGACAGTTTTGAACAAACCAAACCTGTTTTGCGTGCAATGACCTCTGAAGAAATGATTCTGGTTACCTTGTTTGGCTCATATAAAGAGGCGCATATGCTGATTGTGCAGCATGCTAATCATGAACCTCGAATCTTAATTATTCGTGATGGACAATTAGTATTAGCTAGGCGATTAAATGGTTTTTTAGGTATTTCAGATAAGGATCAAAATCAAGAATTGGTAGAAGCGTTAGGATTAGAAATTCAGCGTTCGATGGACTTTTTTGAAAGCCAGCTCAAGCAACCGCCAATTCGCAGCATACAGCTACAGTGCGATGATTTATCTTCATTAACTCTTAGAGCCGGTCTTGCAGAGTTTTTACAAGTAAAAGTTGTAGATTTTGCGCCTAACTTAGAATTAGCGCAGCAATTAGAGCCAAACTTTTATTATGCGCTCGGGGCAGCCTATCAATTAACAGATCCGGAGTCTGTGCTATGAAAACCCGGATTAATTTTTATCAAAAAACCTTACGAGTACGCCGAGACCCAGTCCCTTTGTCTGGAATGATTACGTTGTGGTTAGGTGCGCTATTAATTATTGCAATCACGTGGGCTTTTTACAGTTATAAAACTTATTCAAGTGAGCTTGATTTAGAACAAAAAAAGGAATATCTCAAACAAGGAAAAGCTCAGTTAGAAGTTGTAAAACAGCAGCTAGCAGAGAAGCAAAATAAAACAATCTTTATTAATGAACTAAAAACACTTCAGCAAGAGGTTTTGCATAAGCAGCAAATATTTAGTTATTTAGAGCAAAGCTCAGATCAATCCGCAACCGACTATGCGCAGGTTATGCAAGATTTAGCCAAGTATCACGAGCCTAATATCTGGCTTACCCATATTAAATTTGTAGGGCAAAGTGTCACGTTTGAAGGGCAAGTATCGCAGTCAAAATTTTTACCTATGTGGTTTAATAATTTAAAGCAGTCACCTTTTTTTATTGATAAAGAATTTTCAGTTTTAGAACTGTCAACAAAAGATGGTCTGAGTGAATTTAATGTGGCGACCGACCTTGCTGATGAAGGCGTTAAACCATGAACAACAAGAAAGACAAAGGTTGGCCTATTTGGGCAAAGTATCGAGCTCAATTTGCATCGCTGCAAAAGCGTGAGAAATATTCCACTGTATTTGTAGGCTTATTCATGGTGATTTACCTCGGTCTGTGGTTTGTTATTTTTCCACAGCAAGATGAAGTTGCTCATATTCGCTCTGAACAAAATGCAGCATTGCAGGAGTTACAGCAGATAAATGCGCAACTCTCCATGTTAAATCAAGCACTAAACTACGACTACACTAAGGTTTTACGCAGTCAAATTGCACAAACCAGAGATGAATTAGCTGAAATAAATAATCAACTTAATAGTTTTAGCCAAGGCTTTGTAGCGGCTAAAAATGTACCTGCTGTTTTAAAAGATTTACTCGTAGATAGTAGCGATGTGAGAGTTAGTAGCTTTAATGTAAAGCCTGCACAGGCTATAGATGTTGAAAAACTGGGTGAGCATGATACGCAAACACTATTTTTTGAGCATCAAATGGTGGTTACTTTGGAAGGTAGTTATTTTAGCTTACAAAAATATTTAGCAGCATTAAAAAATAATCAAGAAAAATTATTAATACAAGAGTTTAGTTATCAGGTACTAACGTACCCACAAGCTGAATTAACTTTACAAATTGCTACAGTGAGCGCTAATGAAAAATTTATCGCATTATAATTTATGTTTTTTATTACTTTTGTTCACTTTCGCACCCAGTGCATTAGCGCAATTACGCGATCCTACTCAACCAAATATGTATGTAAATAACAACAAGAGTGTAACTCAAAACACAGAACTTAAATTGCAATCTATTATTAAAAACAGTACAGCATTTAAGGCTATTATTTCTGGCCATATTTATCGAGTGGGTGATGCTGTAGACGATTTTCGGGTGCTAAGCATAAACTCAAAACAGGTTGTGCTAGCAAATGACGATAAACAAATAAAATTAGAATTATATGACTATGAAATTAAAAAATAATTTATCTTACCCGTGGCTTGTTCTCCTATTATTGCCTACATTTTTGACGGCTTGCCATAGCTTTAAGCCTGGTAAAGAAGTTAAAACTCATATAGAACAAGAGCTGGCTGAAAAACCTGTAGAAGCTAAAGCGATTGCGCCTTTACAGATGCCGAGTGAGCTTACCCAAAGCCTACTATCATCAATAAATAATGAGCAAACTATAAGTGATGATTTATCTATAAAGCGTTTTGATGTAGCCGCTAATGACGTTGAAATAGGCGCCTTTTTTGCAGGCTTAACAGACGATACGCCTTTTAGTGTTGCTGTGCATCCCGAGGTAAATGGCACAATTAGTTTAAATCTTAAAAGCGTTACTTTTAATGAAGTCATTGCAGTTATTAAGCGTATGTATCCTTTAGATATTGTTAATGAAGGACGAATAGTACAAGTACTGCCAGCCAAAATGCGCACAGAAACAATACCTGTAAATTATTTAATGATGCAGCGCCATGGTCAGTCTACAGTGAGTGTTGTTGCTGGTGGGGTTAGTCAATTTGCACAAAGTGGCAGTAGTTCGAGTGGTTCAAGTTCAGGTAGTAGTAACCAGCAAAATAATGAGTTTGGCGGCGATAATCAAAGCTTAGATTTAAACGGTTCTCGAATCCAAACAATTAATAAAAATGATTTTTGGAAAGAATTAGAAGTCGCCCTTAAGTCTTTAATTGGCGCAAGCGATGGGCGCTATGTTGTTGCAAGCCCACAAGCTAGTTTGGTAACCGTAAATGCATTACCAAGCGAAATTAGTCAGCTCAAAGAGTTTTTGCGTCAAAGCCAAGAAAACCTGCAACGCCAAGTTATTCTAGAAGCAAAAATAATAGAAGTAACTTTAAAAGATGAGTACCAACAGGGAGTTAACTGGGAGCGTATAGCGAGTGGTTTAGAAGGCGGTATTTCGTTTGCTACAACAGCGGGTTCTACTATTAGTAATAGTATTTCAGCCGCAATTGGTGGAGCGTCATCGCTAACCATTCAAAAAGGAGACTTTAACGGGGTTATTAATTTGCTTGAAACGCAAGGTGATGTGCAAATGCTATCTAACCCTCGAGTTACCGCTACAAACAATCAAAAAGCAGTTATAAAAGTAGGGCAAGACGAATATTTTGTTACTAATGTATCAAGTACGACGGTAACGGGTACTGCTACAACGACCTCGCCTGAAATTGATTTAACGCCGTTCTTTTCTGGTATTGCCCTTGATGTAACGCCGCAAATTGACAAGTACGGCTCAGTTATTTTGCATGTTCACCCTTCAGTAACTGAAACAGAAGAGCAGCTAAAAGTAATTACATTAGACGATCAACGGTTTGAGTTGCCTCTAGCACAAAGTAACATTCGAGAATCAGATACTGTTATTCGCGCTCAAAGTGGCGAAATAGTGGTTATTGGTGGTTTGATGCAAACATCAACACAGGATGAAGAATCAAAAACCCCCGTGTTGGGGGATATCCCACTATTTGGCAATTTATTTAAAAGTATTCGTAAACGCCAAGAGAAAAAAGAACTGATTATTCTAATCAAACCAACGGTTGTTATGCCAGATACTTGGAAAAAACAACAAGGTGAAAGCCGTCAGCTTTTAAAAACATGGTATGAAAACTAACTATGTATTTAAGCTTTTTTAATTTAAGTGAAATGCCTTTCACGTTAACCCCTAACACAGAGTTTTTTTGTGCACTTGAACCGCACCATGAAGCGATGCAAGTGTTAACAACAGCTATTGAAATGGGTGAAGGGTTTATTAAAGTCACTGGTGAAGTTGGGACTGGTAAAACGCTACTTTGTAGAAAGCTATTAAACCAACTTGAGCCAGATTACATTGTGGCTTATTTACCTAACTCTTATTTAAGCCCAGAAGAGCTTAGATGGGCGATTGCCATTGAGCTGGGTATGGATGTAGATAAAGCATTAGATCAGCAAGCACTAGGGCAGCTTATAAATCATCACCTACTTGACTTACAAGAAGATAATGAGCGTGTAGTGCTTTTGATAGATGAGGCGCAATGCTTGAGTTGGGAGACTCTAGAGGCGCTGAGATTATTTACAAACTTAGAAACAGAAAGCGAAAAACTAATTCAAGTTGTGTTATTTGGGCAACCTGAACTTGATGAAAAGCTGGCAAACAACAAAGTAAGGCAATTACGCCAACGTATCAGTTTTTCGTATAAATTACGGGCGATGACTGGCGCTGAGGTTGTTTATTATATTAATCACCGCTTACAAGTTGCAGGGTTTAATAGGCCTCCTTTATTTAATAATAGTATGGGGCTCAAAATTGCTAGAGCTAGCCGTGGAATTCCTAGATTAGTTAATATTTTATGCCACAAAGCACTATTACAAGCTTACGGTGAAGGGTTAAATACAATAACAAATCGCCATATTCAACTTGCCATAAAAGATACCGAAGACTGCGCAAAGTATCGAACCGGACAATATTGGAGCTACAGTGCTTTAATGTTTAGTGTTTTAGCTATTGCTGCCATATGGGTATGGAGGCAGTGGTTATGAGCGTTATAAATAATATGCTTAAAAATATTGAGCAACGAGAAGCTAAACAAGTAAGTACTCAAGAAGGTATAAGTTTAAAGCCGATATATGATGTAAAAAATATTGCATTTAAAGCCGTAATTTTACTTATTATGCTAAGTGTCATTTTTTTAGCATACCTATATTTACCGACCGCCGACAAAAAAGAGACTCAACGTGAGTCTGTGTTACCACAGCAAAAGATAGTCGCGGTTCTAAGCTCTAATTTATCTGATTATCAAGATGAAAAAAGCAATGTAGAACCTTTAGTTGAGCAAGATGTTGTGAAAACGGTTGTGCAAGTTGAGCAAATAAAACCAGAAGTGAATGATTTAGCTGAATCCAAGTTGAGAGAAGCAACATTACTGGTTTCTCAACCAACGGCTGAGCCAGTTGTAATTGCCGAGGTTAAGCAAAGCCCTGCACTAGTTAAAGATAATGTACTGGTAACTAGCGAAGCTAATGTCAGCAAACCAAAAATTACTCCAATGATTAAAACTAAGTCTCAAAATACTATGACTAAAAGCGTGGCAGAAGCTAAGTCGCCACAGGCTTTATTGATTGAGCAATTAGCCGCAGCTAAACAAGCAATACAGTTTGGCTTATACAACGAAGCCATTAGTGATTTAAATATTATTTTAGCGCAATCGCCTTTACACGTAGAGGCTCGAAATTTACTAGCTGCAACTTACTTTAAACAACAAGATATAAATTCTGCGCAACAGGTTTTGCAATCAGGTATTCGCCAAAACCCTAACGTACTTGAATGGCGTGTAATGCTAAGCAAAATACTCATTATGCAACAACAGTATGAAGGAGTATTACTGCTTTTAAGTGATGAATTTGAATCCCAGGCGAATCTTGATTTTTGGGTGCTACAAGGTACTGCTGCGCAAAGTGCGAGTAAGCACCATAAAGCACTTGAAAGCTTTAAACATCTTACACAACTACAGCCTAGTCAAGCTAAGTGGTGGCTGGCACTTGCAACTTCAAAAGATGCATTAGGAGAGTACCTCGATGCTAAACAGCTTTACAAAGTGGCTCTAGATTTAGGTGGATTAAATACTGCTATGACGCAGCATGCATTACAGCGTTTAGTTGCGCTAAAGGAGGCCGTATGAGACCTAGTTTAAAAATGCGCTTAGGGGACTTACTTGTTCATGAGCACATGATCACCGAAGCGCAACTAAGCCAAGCGCTAAACGTTCAAGCTGCGACGGGTCGTAAATTAGGTTCGACGCTTATTACACTTGAGTTTATTAGTGAACCACAATTATTACGCTTTTTAGCGCAGCAATTACAGGTACCTTTTTTAGATATATCACAGCGAAAAATATCAGCTGATGTATCTAAGCTTTTATCTGAGGTATATGCGCGTCGTTACAGAGCACTAGTAATTGAAGACAATGGTGACTCTGTTTTGGTCGGGATGAGCGATCCTGCTGATCTAAGGGGGCTTGATCAACTTGCAACTATGCTTGCTCCTAAACGAATAGATTTAGCTGTTGTACAAGAAAGTCAAATAATGGCTGCGTTTGACAACGTATATCGTCGTACAGATGAAATTACTAACTTTGCAGCACAACTCCATGAAGAATATCAAGACGTAGAAGAGTTTGATTTAAACTCTTTAGGTGATGAAACATCTGATGCAACCGTTGTAAAGCTACTGCAATCAATATTTGAAGATGCTGTGCAAGTTCGCGCATCTGATATTCACATTGAGCCAGATGAAGGTTTGCTTCGCATTCGTCAACGTGTAGATGGCATATTACAAGAGCACACTCTTAACCAAGTAAAAATAGCATCGGCACTAGTGCTACGTTTAAAGCTTATGTCGGGATTAGATATATCTGAAAAACGCCTCCCTCAAGATGGCCGGTTTAATATAAAAGTGCGCAGTCATAGTATTGATGTACGCCTATCTACCATGCCGGTTCAGCATGGTGAATCAGTTGTAATGCGTTTGCTTGATCAATCTGCAGGATTATTATCGTTAGATGAAACAGGCATGCCGGCACACATATTAAAACGTGTGCGCAGCATTATAAAACGTCCACATGGCATGGTTTTAGTTACTGGGCCAACAGGCTCGGGTAAAACAACCACACTTTATGGTGCATTAAGTGAGTTAAACCAACAAGAAAGTAAAATTATTACTGTAGAGGATCCCGTTGAGTATCGTATTGGCCGTATTAACCAGGTACAAATAAATAATAAAATAGGGCTAAGTTTTGCCAGTATTTTACGGACCGCTCTAAGGCAAGATCCTGACATTATAATGGTTGGCGAAATGCGTGACCAAGAAACCGTAGATATTGGATTAAGGGCCGCTTTAACAGGCCACCTCGTACTATCAACGTTACATACCAATGATGCAATTACCAGCGCTATGCGCTTAATCGACATGGGTGCACCGGCTTACTTAGTCGCAAGTTCACTGCGCGCGATTATTGCTCAACGATTAGTAAGGCGAGTATGTAATGACTGTAGAGTACCGTACTTGCCAGATCATCAAGAAATAAGCTGGCTAAAATATTTAGGCGAAGATGTTACTGAAGCTCAATTCTCTAAAGGGCAAGGTTGCACAGCATGTAACCATAGTGGTTATAAAGGGCGTGTAGGTATTTTTGAGTTGCTCGAAATGGATGATGCAATGATGGATGCATTACGAGTTAACGACACGCAAGGTTTTGCAAAAGCCGCTAAAAATAGCGCGAATTTTTCGCCGCTCTCAACAATGGCATTAAACTACGCCAAGCAAGGTGTTACCTCTTTAGATGAAGTATTTAAAGTGGCTGAATATATCCCAGAAATAGTAGGGGATATTGATGCAACTATATAGCTACAAAGCTAAAGACAGCAAAGGTATGTTGGTTAAAGGCCAATTAGAAGCGAGTAACCAAGCTGGCGTAGCTGATAGTTTAATGAAGCGTCAATTTATACCAATATCAATTTCTTTAGTTGAAACGAAAAATAATATTAAAATTTTTGATAACTTATTTGTCGAAAAAATAACGCTAGACGACATGATTATGTTTTCTAGGCAAATGTATTCGCTATTGAAAGCAGGTATTCCAATTATACGGGCAATGATTGGGCTGGCAGATACAACACAAAATAAAGAATTTAAAAATGTATTGATGGAAGTTACTAGGCAGCTTGAGCAAGGTCGCGACTTATCCAGTGCAATGGCTATGCATAACTTGGTGTTTAGCCGTTTAACCGTGTCAATGGTTATGGTTGGTGAAGGTTCTGGTCGATTAGAGGATGCTTTTTATCAACTCGCTATTTATTTTGAAAAAGAACAAGAAACCCGAAAGCGTATAAAAGCAGCTATGCGCTACCCTACTTTTGTTATTTTGGCTCTAGTAGCGGCTATGATTATTTTGAATATTTTTGTTATTCCTACCTTTGCCAGTATGTTCGAAAAATTTGATGCCGAATTGCCATTAATGACTCAAATATTAATTGGCACTAGCAGCTTTTTTGTTAACTACTGGTGGTTATTATTGGTGATGGTTATTGGTTCTGTTTTTGCTTGGAGGCGTTATTTAAATACAGAGCCTGGACGCTTTAAGTGGGATCAATATAAATTAAAAATTCCATTTATTGGGGATATTTTAAAACGGACATTGCTTGCGCGCTACAGTCAAAGTTTAGCTATGGTATTGCGCTCCGGTGTGCCTATGACCACTGGTTTATCACTAACAGCGCATGCCGTAGATAACAGCTATATGGAAAAAGCGATTATTACTATGCGCCAAGATATAGAAAAGGGCGATAGTTTACTCAGAGCCTCAAAAAGTTCTCAGCTGTTTTCTCAGCTTGTATTACAGATGGTGGCGGTAGGTGAAGAAACGGGCCGGGTTGATGAGCTCTTACAAGAGGCTGCTGATTATTATGAGCGTGAAGTTGATTACGACTTACGGAGCTTAACTGCAAAAATAGAACCTATTTTAACTGTGTTTGTTGCCATTATGGTGCTGATTTTAGCGTTGGGTATTTTTATGCCGATGTGGAACATGATGTCCGCGATTAAAGGTAATTAACCAAGTGATTGCATCAAAGGCTTACTCAAAAGGTTTCTCATTATTTGAGTTAGTTATTGTTGTGATTTTACTGGCAGTAATTTTGAGCTTTGCTATACCTCAATATATAGGTATTAAAAATCAAGCGCATAATGCAAGCGTTGACGCTATAGCAGGTAGTTTTTCATCGGCCGTTGGCATGGTTAGGGGTCAATGGGAATTAGAAGGAAGACCAAATAGTAGGTCAAACAAAACATTTGTTAATTATGGAGGTGTAATAGTTGGTGTTGATGGAATGTTAGGTACACCAACAAGTGATGAAACAGAAAAAAAAGATACTCGTGCAGAAGCTATAAATGCTAATAAATGTCGCCAAGTTTTAAATGTAATTTTACAAGATGCACCCAGTAGTACGTTAAGTAATGAAATATCAAGAATAAAAAGTGTAAGTTTTTTAGTTAGGTACAATGCAGAAAGTACGCAATGCGTCTATTATTTAACTCATACCCTTGATATTAAAAATATACCTACCAATACGGGTGAAATATTAGGGTTAACAGGTTTTTCATATTTTGCTAAAACAGGCAAAGTAAAAATATTTAAAAATTAAGTAATTAAAAAGAGGCTTACTTATGAAAACGCAATCGTTAAAAAGTTTACCAATGAATAAACAAGCAGGTTTTACACTTGTTGAATTGATCATCGTAATTGTTATTTTAGGCATTTTAGCTGTTACTGCAGCACCTCGTTTTTTAAACTTGCAAGGTGATGCAAATGCTTCAACACTTGAAGGCTTACAAGGCTCTATTCGCAGTGGTATGAATATTGTGAATGGTAAGGCTATTATTGCTAGCACGCAAAAGGAAGACACAGAAATTGTTGCAGTTGATACAGGAAATGTTGCTATTGTGTATGGCTATCCAGCTGCAACAGAGGCTGCATTTGAAGCATTTTTGGATGTGGATTTCGATGGTACTGGAGCTGATTTGGCAGACTTTAACCTTGTAGTAACGGCTAATGGTACTAACGGCCCGACTAATGCTGGTAGTGTACCAAAAGTTACTATTTACCCTAATAGTTACACTGCAACAGGGACACCAGCTACAGATGATGAATGTCGTATTGAGTACACTGAAGCAACGGCATCTACTGGACCAGTGAAAATAACACCACCTAAGGTTGAACTTTTCACGGACGATTGTTAATTTATATAAATGAAAAGCAGTAGTAAGCAACGATTGCGTGGCTTCACACTCATTGAGTTAATTATTACTCTAGTGATATTGGGAATACTGTCGGTAACGGCAGTTCCCAAATTTCTGGGCAGCTCAACAGAAAATGCATACTCATATCGAGACCGTACTTTAAATGCACTGAGAACAGTGCAGTTACGTGCAATGCAAAATACAGCGACAACAAGTTGCCATACTCTTTATATAAACTCCACACTTATTGCTCCCCCCACACCTGATACATGTATCGGTGGCGCTGATGTAAACAACACCGATCATTTAGTAGTACAAATAAACACGCAAAGAAGTGATATAACATTTAGCGCTTTAGATAGTAACGCAAATATATTTACCCAAATTAGTTTTGATCCTTTAGGTAAATCAAATCAAACTTGTACTACGCAGTGTCGAATAGACGTTGGATTAGCTGGTGTATGCATAAGTGGAGAAGGGCTAATATATGCGTGCCCCTAAAGTAAAAGGTTTTACTTTAATTGAGCTTATTATTGGCATAGTTATGTTTGCGATTGCATTGAGCATTATTACAGCTTTAATTGCCCCACAAGCCAAAAAAAGTGCAGAGCCGATTGTGGCTTTAAGAGCCTCTGAATTTGGCCAATCACTAATGAACGAAATTCAAAGTAAATCATTTGATGAACACAGCGACAGAAGCTCTCCTTTTAAGCGGTGTGGCGAAATATCTATAGGTGCTGAGGCTTGTACCGCACCTGCTGACTTAGGAGTAGATAACTCAGAAACCAGAACCAGTTATAACGATGTAGATGACTATATTGCACTGTCTAACCAGCCTATTACTAATAGCCTTGGTGAGGTGTTAAGCCAATACAGTGACTTTAACTTAGTTATTACAGTCCAATACGATAGCGACTTTAACGAATTGACCATTAACGATGGCACAACCTTTAAGCGTATTACTATAGAAGTAACATCACCCTTAGGCGAAGTTTATGGATTTAGTGCATACAAAGGGAATTACTAATGCAAAGAGCTAAATACCAAAATGCATTTACCCTTATAGAACTATTACTTGTCATGGTTATTATTGGTATTTTAGCCGTAAGTGCATTTTCATTTATTGGTGCTGGAGTCAGTATTTATTCGCAAGGTGTTGAACGCCAAGAAGCAGTAGCCCAGGCCCGCTTTTTAATAACGCGACTTAGTAAAGAGCTTCGCCACGCTACACCAAATTCGTTAAGGCTTTCTTGCGATAACAGCACTAGCGGAGCGTGCAGTGCTCAGCAGTGCTTAGAATTTACGCCGTTTTTATCGGCGACTCACTATACAAATTACTTACCTACCGTAGCGCCTTTTAATGTTAGCGCTGTTGATTTTGAACTTAATAATTTAACGCAGCCGCAAGCTGGAGATTGGGCAACTATTTACCCATTAAGCAGCGCTGATATATACGATGAGAATAATAATAAGCGTTTAAAACTATCAGCATTTAATAGCTCCACCACTAGTGCAATTGATGAGTGGCAATTTAGTAAAGCATTTGCCCAAGAGTCGCCGAGTAAGCGCCTTTATTTACTCTCTCAACCTGTAAGTTTTTGCGTTGAAGGGCAGTATTTATATAGATATACCAATTACGGTTTTATTGTTAATCAATTAGATGCCGTGAGCTTACAAATAAGCAGTGGTGTTAAACGTGATTTATTAGGTATTTACATTGCCAATAATTTAGCGAGCGATTTATTTTTTACTCTTGATGCGCTCTCCCTACAAAGAAACGCTGTGCTTAATGTGAATGCGCAAATGCAATTTAACGATACTGAAGTAATGAATTTTAACCATGAGGTGCATATTCCTAATGTACCTTAAAAAAAATCATCACGGAAAAGCCTTACCCAGTAAACAAAAAGGGAACTTAATAATTGTTTCTTTGGTAATTATTGTTGCTTTATTAGCACTAGGATTAGCATTAGTTAAAGTGCTTTCTGGTGCATCTCAACAAAATACCATTGAGTATTACGGCGCTCGCGCTTTTATGGCGGCGCAAAGTGGATTAGAAAGTGGTTTAACGCAACTCTTTCCAATAAATAGCTCAGTGCAAAGCTGTGCATCAGTTACAACTAATTTAACCTTTCAAACTGCATATTTAGCTAATTGTAACGTGCTGGTGAGTTGCGATGAATATATAGACCTACCCGACAGCAGCACAACAAACGGGCTTGTTAATATTTATTACTTACAAAGTAGTGCAACGTGCGCCGCAATTGATTGCCCTGCAGGAAATGAATGCAGAAAGGATTATTGGGAAACACAAAGAACACTCAGTGTGGAGGCTAAAACTTTACCATGATAAAAAGTGCATTAGTCATTATATTTTTTAGCTGCGTGTTACTTTGTAATCACGCAAATGCAGTGCCTCCAAAAATCGAGGGCCGTTATATAGAGCTGCAAGATACATACACATCGCCTGTTTGGACAAAAGTAAATTTTCAACAGCAATATATAACGCCTCCTGCTGTATTTATGCTCTCAACCAACCAAGGTGGAAACCCTGCAATAATAAGAATACGTAATATAACCACAACTAGCTTTGAGGCCTTACCGCTTGAACCTTCAGGAGAAGATGGTGGACATATTAGTATGGGGGCGCACTATTTAGCTGTTGAGTATGGTGTGCATCAATTTCCAGACGGCACAATTATGGAAGTGGGCAGTACAGACTTATTACTCGAATTACAGTATGGCTCTAAGTCTGGCTTTGCTCCACTGACACCTAAAGGCTATAAGTCTTTAACATTTGCTGAACCGTTTACTCAAAGGCCAAACTTTTTCCATTCGTTACAAACACTCAATAGCATAGACAGCAATCCACCTTCTGAGGCATTAATTCCGTTTTTAACAGTTGCAGTAGAAAGTAATTCTCTATCTGCCAGCGGCGTTAATATTGCTTTAGAGGCATCTGAAACAGCACTTGGGCTCATAAAAAACGAAACTGTTGCTTACATGGCAGTGGAGCCAGGAAGTAACCGCACATTTACTGACGATAATGGCGTTGAGGTATCGTGGGAAACTTTTTTCACAGGCTTTGAAATTGACGGTTGGAGCGATGGCTGTAATTACTTTAGTTTTACTAATAACTTTAGTGTGGCTCCTTTGGTGGTTGCAAGTAAAAACTCACGCCAAGAAGATGATGGCGGGTGGCTACGCAGCTGTAACCTAAGAACTGACAGGCTTGGGCTTGTTGTTGACGAAGACCGTGATGGCGATAACGAGCGCCGTCACGTAAACGAGGAAGCATCAATACTCGCCATGACCAGTACCTTTGTATTTAATGGTGATATTTTAGATTGTGATACGTTATTCCCAGGCGCTATTTCTACTTATAACAACGGTGAAGTACAGCTGGTGCAGGGGGTAGAAATAACCGATGGTAATGCGCAGTTTGTCACCACCACAAATTTAATTTCTACAGCGCTGACGAGCCCTCCTTTATGTAATGGTCAGACGTGTGTTGCTGGTGGTTATAACTCTTTAGAGCCCAATCAAGCGGCGCAGGTGCCAACGGTTACAAACGATGGTAGTTCAACAGGGCCCGTACCTACGTCTTTAGCTGGCGACTATTATTACGATGAGTTGCAGTTAAGTATGCTGGAAACACAATACAGAGTAACAGCGCCTACACGTATTTTTTTAAAAGACACAACCTCACTTCTATCAACTTCATTTTTGAATATAGGTAAAACAAATATAGTAGTAGAAACTGGCGCGTACTTGGCTATTTATGTCGATGGTGCGGTTGCTATTGCAGCCGATGCAAATATTGCGGGCTATATTGTTGCCACTGGTGAGGTAAGAATCGCTCAAAATGTGACGTATCAGGGGTCAATTACATCGGCTACTCAAATTATTACCGAAGGGAGCTCAACGTTTGACGCTCTACCAGTACCCGAAAGTATCCCTGGTTTTTGTGGCATTTATATACCAGAAACCCTAGATCATTATCGTTTAACAATCAGCGATAATAATGCTCTAACGTGTGAAGCTAAAGAAATGACACTCACAGCCTGTGCAAATGACGCCTGCGATTTATTATTCGCAGAGCCGTCTAGTTTAAACCTTTCTCCAGATAATAGTGGTCAGCAAAGTTGGGTTACGGGGGAGAATATTAATTTTACAGGATCAGCGGTTGTCGAATTTGCTAAACGCACCACAGGCAGTGTTACATTTGGATACAACACTGCAGAACCTTCAGCACCTCTTCGTTGTTATATCGGTGGTAATAATGTTGGTTTGAGTGGCTGTAAAGTTACGTTTTCTGATGCCGGATTTATTTTTAATAATGATACAGATGGAAATACTACCATTCCAACTCAGCTATCAGCAAAACCCTCAAGTACAGGCTTTAATGCAAAAGCGTTATCTATCCAGGCGGTAAAAACTAATACCACTACGGGCGTATGTGAAGCGGCATTTCCTGCAGGTGGTGATGTAAGCTTAGATTTATCGTATACATGCAGTGCTGGTGCAAGTTGCTCTGATACGGTTTCACTTAGTAATAACAATAATACCTTTGCGGTAGAGCAAGCAGCTAAATCGTTCATACTAAACTTTGATAGTGAGTCTAAAGCTCCGATTGTTATAAATTATCCCGATGCAGGAAAGTTGAGTTTAAATGTAAATACCAATTTAATTTTAGACCCAGTCACTAATTTATCAGTAAATTTAACGGGGAGTTCAAATGAGTATGTTGTAAAGCCATTTGGATTAGCGATGGAAGTTGCAAGTGATGGTTATGCAGCAGATGCCAATGGGAGTTTATTTAGATTAACTGGCGAAGCATTTGATTTAAAGATGAATGCGGTGCAATGGCAAACAGGGCAAGACACTAACAACGATGGTTACCCAGATAACTACAGCAATATAATAAATAACACCATTGCCAAGCACTTTATTACAGAGCAACCACTTGTAGAGGCATTACTTAAAGCGCCTACGCCAGGCGTTCAAGGTACGCTTGAAGCGATGAGCACTGTTGCCTTTAGTGACACAGGCAGTTTGAGTGAATCTATATCGCAGTATAATTACGACCAAGTTGGCATCATTGATTTAACAGCAGGTCTGCAAGATGCCGATTACTTTGGCGCGGGAGATGTAAAAGGTGAATTATATAATATTGGTCGTTTTGCACCTTCGCAGTTTCAGGTAGTGGGGGTTCAAGCTGCCGCACAATGCACGCAATACGGCAGTAATTTAACTTACCTTGATCAACCTTTTGAACTTGGCTTTACAGTACAAGCGCTAAATCAAAATGGTGAGCTAATGGCTAATTATAAAGAGGGCTTTGATAAGTCCAGTGTAGAGGTTAATGCCGAAAATAATGAAGTAGCTAACTATGTACCCGCAACTAATTTTGCTAGCCGATTAGTAAACCTAGGAAATAATAACTGGGGAGATATAAGTGACGGCCAGTGGCAAATGAGCCAAATAAACACCACACTTCAAAGATTAGGTGTAGGGCAAGCAGATGGACCGTTTGCTATGGTGAGTTTAATGGTAACGCTTTCTAACATAGAAGGAGCAACGCTCATTGATGCAAATGATAAACCTAATACACAAGCAGCATGCTCGGGTGGCTGTAATAGCGTAAGACTAAATACATTACCAATAGAGTTTAAATTTGGACGCTTAGTCCTTGGTAATAACGCAGGCTCCGATCTCGACCCTTTACTTATTCCTATGCAGGCTCAGTATTACAACGGCAGTGGATTTGTAAATAACGCAGAAGATAACTGTAGTGTATTTGATCATACCCAAATCACTCAAATATCACCTAACAGCCCGCAGTTAGCCTATGAATATGGAACGGGTGTATCTGGCCAGTTAGAGGCGGGAGTGTATCCGGCAAACAATGGTATTTATGCGCAGCCAAATGGTTTGGGTGAATTTACCTTAGAATATAATACTTATGATTGGTTAAAGTGGGATTGGCAGGGGGATGAAACACAGCTTGATCCTCGTACTATTTTACAATTTGGACGCTTTCGAGGAAATGATCGGGTTATTTACTGGCGTGAAACACGCGAATAGTTGTAAACTAAGATAATAATTGAACAAAGCTTGTGTTTTGTGCTGCAAGTACATAGCATAAGGCTTTAATTATAAAAAATAATAACGACCAAATAATTGCCGCTTTTTGGGACTGGAATATATGCGAATTACTCCTTTATCTCTGTTAATTTCAGCTAGTTTGTTAGCTAGTAGTGCATTTGCACAAGACACAGCTACAGTAACTGGAATTGAGTCAGAGATTAGTGTTAAACAGACAGAATACGATAACTCGACAAGAATACTTGAAAAACATCTTAAAGAAGAAAGTCAGTTACAAAATCAACTAGAGCTACTTCGTTCTCGTTCTACAGAGCTAGATAAAGAAAAAAACCAAGCGCTCGATGCGATGAACGAAATGTACCGTCGTTTAATTGACGATCCCACTATTAATATTAGTGCGGCTCAATCACGCTATCAAAAAGCGGTGATTGATCATAAGCAAAACAAAGATGATATTTCTATGCAGTTGGCGGCAATTGCATCCCACCGTAAAGATATAGAGCAAATTCGTGTTGCTAAGCATACGCTTTTAAATACTTTAGAAAGTTTAAAAGAGCAGTTAACTACAGCCAGAGTAGAGCGTTTACGTAACGAGTTTACACGTGAAGGCACGCTTGAAGTTAACCATACGATTAACTGTAAGCGAACAGAAACGCTAGCGGCGTGTGAGCAACGCGGTCAGCAAATGGGGCTACAAAAAGCAACTAAGCGCTTTGTAGATCAAATATTTGCAAACTTAACAGAAGAGCGCATTGTTGAGCCAAAACGTAATTTGGCGGGCGCTCAAGTACAAATATTAAGTAGCCATGTAGTTAACAGTGCATTTAGCGGCCAAGGTAACTACAACGTTAACTTAAGCGTAACCATGCGCGGCGAAGTAAACAGTAGCCGTTTATGTAGCTTATTAAGCATTGATAACCGTTATTGTTCTGAGTACGGCACGCCACTTACTGCTGCTTATCAACCCGCGTATAACAATACATTTACTGATAGTCAGTTAACATTCAGTAATAGCGCGGATAATAGCAACACTGTGTCGGTTTCTCGTTTAGAAAAGCAGCCAGTACGTGATTATTCAGTTAAACCTGCATCGGTGAAAAAAGATTACCCTTCTATCCTTAATAAGAAGAAGGATCAATCAATAGAGCTGACATTACGATCAAACGTATACGACGATGAAGTGTTTATCGATGGTGTAAGCTTCGGCTCAACACGCTTGATCACACGTTTACCGCCGGGTATTCACAACATTGAAATACGTAAACTAGGCTATAAGCCTTATCAAGTTCGTGTTGATTTAAATAAAGCACAAACAATTAATGCAAATTTGGTAAAAAAGCCTAAGTCGATTGCTGCACCGACCTATACTCGAGAGCAACCAGAAGTAACAACACGCCAGGTTAGTGAAAACGTTAATGTATTAAATGCAAACGTTGAAACGCCGGTTGTCGTTATTCCTGCAGGCAAATTTAAAATGGGCGATATCAATGGCAATGGTTTAGCTAATGAACGTCCAGTAATTGAAAAAGTAATAGCAAATTCTTTCGCTATGCAAAGTAAAGAAGTAACCGTAGGTGCCTACGAAAAATTTGTAGCAAATACAGGTTATAAAACTCAAGCGGAAAAAAATAAAGGGTGTGCGTATTATTTAAATGGCGAACCAGTATGGGAAGCAAATTTAAATTGGCGTAATCCTGGTTTTGAGCAAGGCAGTGACTTTCCTGCTGTATGTTTAACTTATAACGATGCAAAAGCTTACGCTGAGTGGTTATCGGGTCAAACAGGGCAGCAATTTCGTTTACCTAACGAAGTTGAGTGGGAATACGCAGCACGTGCAGGAACCGAAACAGAATACCCTTGGGGTAACGAAATTGGTAAAAACCTAGCTAACTGTGGTTGGTGTGGTAGTGAATGGTCAAATAGACGTGCATCACCAGTAGGTTCTTTTTCTCCAAATGCATTTGGATTATACGATACCGTAGGCAATGTATGGGAATGGACCGATAAAGAATCAGGTGAGTCTGATGTAGCAGTAAGAGGCGGAGCGTGGAATTTTGCACCAAGCCTTGCTCGTGCATCTACGCGTTTAATTTTAGCGCCTGATTTTAGATCTAACTACATTGGTTTTCGCTTAGTTCGCGAACGATAAACTCAATTAAGGAAGCTTTGCTTCCTTTTTTCACAAATTCACAAAGGCGCTGCGCTTTATATTGCTCATATAGTTGAGCATGTTAAAGTGAGGCAGCTAATATAAGAACGTATTTCAAAGGTCATCCAGCCTCATGTTTAAAAAACTCCGTGGTATTTTTTCTAACGATCTATCGATCGACTTGGGTACAGCCAATACCCTAATTTATGTAAAAGAAGAAGGTATTGTATTAAACGAACCTTCTGTTGTTGCTATTCGCCAAGAACGCGCTGGTGGACCTAAAAGTGTTGCATCTGTAGGTACAGAAGCAAAACAAATGCTAGGCCGTACACCGGGAAATATTAAAGCAATCCGTCCAATGAAAGACGGTGTAATTGCTGATTTTTATGTAACTGAAAAAATGTTACAACATTTCATTAAGCAAGTGCATAACAATAACTTTATGCGCCCAAGTCCGCGTGTACTAATTTGTGTACCGTGTGGTGCTACTCAAGTAGAAAAACGTGCAATACGTGAATCTGCAATGGGTGCCGGTGCTCGTGAAGTTTACTTAATTGAAGAACCAATGGCAGCAGCTATTGGCGCAGGTTTACCAGTATCAGAAGCAACAGGTTCTATGGTTGTTGATATTGGTGGTGGTACAACTGAAGTGGCTATTATTTCACTTAACGGTGTTGTTTACTCATCATCTGTTCGTATTGGTGGCGATAAGTTTGACGAAGCTATTATTAATTATGTACGTCGTAACTTTGGTAGCTTAATTGGTGAAGCGACAGCTGAAAATATTAAGCATCAAATTGGCTCTGCGTTCAAAACTGATGAGCCAATCGAAATTGAAGTGCGCGGTCGTAACCTTGCCGAAGGTGTTCCGCGTTCATTCACGCTTAACTCACACGAAATCCTAGAAGCTCTACAAGAGCCGTTAATGGGTATTGTGAGTGCAGTAATGGTTGCACTTGAGCAATCACCACCTGAGCTGGCATCAGATATCTCTGCGCACGGCATGGTACTTACTGGCGGTGGTGCATTGTTAAAAGATTTAGACCGTTTATTAATGGAAGAAACGGGTATTCCGGTTGTTGTAGCTGATGATCCACTTACGTGTGTTGCGCGTGGTGGTGGTAAAGCATTAGAAATGATCGATGTTCATGGTGGTGACGTTTTTAGTTACGACTAATGAAATTAATGTTTGGACGCACAGTCTCTTTGCAACTGCGACTTTTTGTCGCAGTGCTTTTGAGTATCGTACTCATAGTTGGAGACAGATATACGCAAGGTGGTACCGTTGTTCGTACCAGCCTTAATACTCTAGTTAGCCCACTAATCTATGTTGCTAATTTACCCTACGAATTATTTAGCTTAAGTGCTAAAAGCCTGCATACGCGGGATCAACTTCTTACTGAAAACGAAGCGCTGAAAAAAAAGCAAATGCTACAAAGCGAGCAACTTCAGCAGTATCAATTTCTAGCCAGAGAAAATCAAAAACTGCGCGCCTTATTAGGCTCATCTGCAAAGCAATCAAATCGTAAAATTATTGCTCAGGTACTTTCTGTACATTCAAACCCGTATAGTCATCAGGTTGTTATTAACCGTGGTACAACTGACGGGCTTAGTGAAGGCCAAGCTGTAATTGATGAAATGGGTGTAGTAGGGCAGCTTACAAAGGTTGGTTCAACAACTTCACGCGTGCTACTAATGACCGACACCACACATGCCACACCTGTGCGTATACTTCGTAACGATGTACGAACGGTTGTTGAAGGCATAGGTAAAATTAACGTCGTTAAGCTCTCTCACGTTCCACACAGTTTAGATGTGCGAATTGGCGATGTACTTGTTACATCGGGTTTAGGGGGCACATTCCCCGAAGGATACCCGGTGGCAGTAGTAACTGAAATAAATCGTGATGAAGGGCGACCGTTTGCACAAGTTTTTGCAGAACCTATTGCGCAACTAGATCGTATTCGTTTGCTGGTTATTTTATGGCGTAATCAACAGGAGCAAATCAGCGATGATTAACCGTTATTCATTGTTAATTGCGCTAAGCATCTTTTTTGCGTTAATAATGGCACTGATGCCACTTCCATTTTCGTTTGAACCATTTAGACCTGACTGGGTTTTACTTGTACTTATGTATTGGTCGCTAGCAGTACCACATCGTTTAAATATTGGTACTGCTTGGGTCGTTGGTTTATTAATAGATTTAGCGTCTGGCTCACCGCTGGGCGTGAACTCGCTTACATTCTCGGTATGTATTTTTGTAACCGCGAGCAACTTTCAAAAAATTCGTAACTTTTCGCTTTGGCAACAAAGCCTACTAATTGGTTTATTTTTAACGCTGTATCACTTAATGCAGTTTTGGCTAAATCACTTTTTGTTAGGGGTTTATTTTAATCCACAGTACTTATGGCCAGTAGCAACCGGAATGGTTAGCTGGTTTTGGGTTTTTTTACTACTTCGTAAATATCGCAGACATTTTAGGATCAGGTAATGACTACCGCAGTATATTTGGCATCAGCCTCTCCCCGTCGTAAAGAGTTATTAAGCCAATTAGGTGTCGAATTTACACAGTTTAGTGTTGATGCAGATGAAAGCCCACTTCCAAACGAGCAACCTAGAGCTCTTGTTGAGCGTTTAGCGCGCTTGAAAGCCCAAAGCGGTGTAGAGCTTGGATATACCGATCGCCCTGTACTTGGTAGTGATACCGTGGTTGTTATAGACAACGAGTCATTGGGTAAACCTCGCGATAAAAACGATTTTACACACACGTTAAAACGCCTATCGGGTAACACGCATCAAGTTCTTACCGCAGTTGCATTTGCGACGCAAAATGATGTGCTTAGCTGTGTTGTAAGCACAGATGTTACTTTTAAAACCTTAACAGATGAAGAAATTAATGCTTATTGGGAGTCAGGTGAGCCACAAGATAAAGCCGGTGGCTATGGTATCCAAGGTTTAGGCGGCCGCTTTGTAACTCACATTGCGGGTAGCTATTTTTCTGTTGTAGGCTTACCTTTATATGAAACCGAACAATTATTAAAAACATTCTTAAGAAGGTAACATGAGTACAGAATTACTGATCAATGTCACACCGAGCGAAAGCCGTGTTGCCCTAATAGAAAACGGTGTACTGCAAGAAATACAGCTAGAGCGAATCGGTAATCTAGGTATTGTAGGCAATATTTACTTGGGAAAAATAAGCCGTGTACTTCCGGGTATGCAAGCTGCTTTTGTTGATATCGGCCTTGAAAAAGCTGCTTTTTTGCATGCATCCGATATTGTAAATAGTGCCTCTATTGTTGAAGGCGTAGACGACGTACCAATAAAAAAAGTACAAGATATTAGAGAGTTAGTTCGTCAAGGCCAATACATTATGGTGCAAGTGGTAAAAGATCCGCTAGGCACTAAAGGCGCAAGGCTCACCACTGATATAACTATTCCTTCTCGCTATTTAGTGTTTATGCCTGATGCGACCCATGTAGGGGTTAGTCAGCGTATAGAAACTGAAGAAGAGCGCTCACGTCTTAAAAAAATAGTCGCAGAATATGGCGATGAAAATGGCAGCTTTATCGTACGTACAGCTGCCGAAGGTGCTAGCGAAGCTGAATTACGACACGATGCTGGCTTTTTAAGAAAATTATGGGAAAAAATAACATCACGTCGTAGAAAAACGAGTAAAGCCAGTATCCTACACGAAGATTTAACGCTTGCCTTTAGAACCCTGCGTGACTACGTAGGCGAAGATATGGAGCGCATTCGCGTTGACTCTAAACTCAGCTATGAAGAACTAAAGTTATTTACTGAAGAGTTTGTTCCACAGCTTTCTCAAGTGCTTGAATACTACCCAGGCGAGAGGCCTATATTTGATTTGTTTGATGTTGAAAACGAAATTCAAAAAGCACTACATCGTAAAGTTACGCTAAAATCGGGTGGTTATATAATTATTGACCAAACAGAAGCAATGACTACTGTTGATGTTAATACTGGTGCATTTGTAGGACATCGTAATTTAGAAGAAACCATTTTTAATACCAACGTAGAAGCAACCTCTGCAATTGCCCGCCAGCTCAGGCTGCGTAACTTAGGCGGTATTATCATTATCGACTTTATCGATATGGTAAGTGAGGATCATAAAAGGCGGGTGCTTCATTCACTTGAATCAGCCCTTGCAAAAGATCGCACTAAAACGAATATTAATGGGCTTTCAGCGCTTGGCCTTGTTGAAATGACGCGTAAACGTACACGCGAAAGCTTAGAACATATTTTATGTGATGTATGCCCTGCATGCTCCGGTCGTGGTTCACAAAAAACAGTTGAAACGGTTTGCTACGAAATACTACGTGAAATAGTGCGTGTTAACCGAGCATACGCAGCAGACAAGTTTATGGTGTATGCAGCGCCGGCTGTAAGTGAGGCCCTACTAAACGATGAGTATCATAACCTTGCTGAGCTTGAACTATTTATTGGTAAGCAAGTCAATATTCAAACCGAGAGCTTATACAGCCAAGAACAGTTTGATGTGGTAATGATGTAATGAAAGCAAAAGCGGTCTGTTTTTTTTGTTTTAGAAAGTTATGGCAGACCTGCGCCATAATTTTGGTATTACTGGCCGTTATTGTTTCAATTTTAAAATATACCCTCCCGTATGCAAACGAGTACAAAGGTGACATAGAAAGCTATTTACACGAAAAGTTTGAAATAAGCTTATCTATTGGCGAAATATCAGCTAGTTGGCAGGGCAGTGGTCCTGCATTAGTGCTAGAAAATTTATCGTTTAAAGATAACGAAACCGCGCCAATATCACTCACCATTGCTAAAACCAGCTTAGAGCTAAACCTATGGGAAAGCTTAAAAGCACTGCAACTTAGATCTAATTATTTTGTTATTAATGGTTTTCATACCAGTGTAAATATCACCAACTTATTTAAAACCGGTGATAACGACGAAGTTTCTTTTGAGCAAAAAGAGCTAATTGAAGAACTGTTTTTGGGTGAAACGGGTCATTTTGCAATAGAAAATTCCAGTATTAACTTTATTTTAGAAGATGGTAAAGAACGTAAATTACTTCTTCAAAACATTGTTTGGCAAAATGAAGATGAGCAGCACCTTGGCAGTGGAAGCTTAGCACTACCGGGAATTTCGGTCGGAGACTTTGACGCGCGCATAGCACTTACCGGGGATACTCTAGAGCAGGTTGCGGGCGACATCTATGTGCAGGCTAATAAGGTCGATGTATCTAACTGGTTAGCGCAATATATAAATACGCAAAAACAACAACTACATAGCGATATTAATTTACAAGCATGGCTAAAACTAGATAAAGGTTTTGTAAGCGATGTGAAAATGCAGTGGTTACCAAGCTTTGTACGCTGGCAGCGAGAAGAGCAAAGCCATCAAGTTAGTTTGAGTGAAGGTGGATTCCATCTATATCCAGAACAAAATAGCTGGCACTTAAAAAGTACCGGTTTAACATTTAATAGTAACGATAAAGCATGGCCAAGTTTAGAGTTTGAAGCCCAACTAGGGCTGCAAAATAAAGTGTGGCTGCATCAAGTTGATTTTGAATTACTGAGTAACCTAGCCGGGCTAAGTAATTTTAATGCACTTGAACCATTTTTAGAACGCCAACCTAGTGGGCAAATAGATCAAGCTTATTTAAGTTTTTCTAATGCACAGCAATGGCAATTATGGTTTGAGGCTAACAATATTGGCTGGCAAGAATTAAGATCGGTACCAGCAGCGCAAGGGCTTAGAGTAAATGGTTTACTTACCCAAAGTACTGGTCGAATAAATTTATTTGGCGAAAGTGGCACATTAGTCACAGGCGAAAGCTTTAGTAACGACATAAATTATAATCAGCTAAATGTAGAGCTAGATTTAGCTAAGCGAGATGATGGCTGGCATATAAGTAGTGACAATATCTGGTTTGATAATGATGAAGTTACTCTTGCTGCAGAATTACAAATTAGTCTAACAGATGATCCTCGATTAGATCTTTACGCAGAAGCGTTCGCTCCAGATGCCAATATTGCAGATCATTACTTCCCATTAAAAGCGATGAGCCCTGAACTTGTTAGCTATTTAAATGGTGCAATTAAAGGCGGAGAAGTATCTAAAGCACAGGTCTTATTTGCAGGGCCTTTGTCTGGTTTCCCATTTACTGATGGTAGTGGTCAGTTTGATGTATTAGCACAAATAGATAATGCAACCTATGAGTTTGACCCTGATTGGCCAGCGGTCACTAATGCTAATGTACAGCTACATTTTGCTAATGAGCGGATGGACATATATAGCCAGCAAGGCAAGTTGGTTAATTTAGATATTGGTAATAGTGTACAGGTGAGCATTGCAGATTTAATGAATGCTGATGAACTTATTGTGCAAATTGATAAAAAAGCAGAGATGGAAAAGTTACATGATTTTTTTGCAGCGACACCTATTGCCAAACCTCTTGCTGAAATTTTTAAAGTTGTACAGGGCAAAGGCGAAGCCGATGCCAGTATTGAGCTTTTAGTAGGCTCTAAGTTTAAAGGCGGAGCCAGTGTTAGCGGCAAAGTTAATTTAAATGACTTGCCAGTATTTATAGCAACGCCAGGCATTGAGCTTAAAAACTTAACTGGCGAGCTTAATTTTAAAAACGACAACATCACACTTAAAAATGCGACTGCGAAGTGGTTGGGTATGCCACTAAATATTAATTACAGCAGTAAAAGTGATGCTAAAAACTACCAAGCAAACATAGATATAAACGCCAAAATTGACGCCGATACACTAATTGATAGTGGGCAAGGTATATTAAAAAATTATTTAAGCGGGCAAAGCGATGTTGATATTGGTTTAGTACTTAATTTTACCGAACAAGGCTTTAATTATCGTGCACAGGTAAACTCAGAACTACTTGGCTTAACGAGTAACTTACCCGCACCTTATAATAAAAATAGCGAACAAATGTGGGCGCTTGATGCAGTAGTTCAAGGTGATGATATTTCTAATCTCATTACAGCAAACGCTAATCAACAGTTTTACTTTAATGCTATTTTAGAAAATGGAAAATCACAGTTTAGTAATGCCCATTTTGTGCTCGGAAAACAAGATTTAGGATTAAACCAAAAAGACTTAAGCGTAAATATAAATCTTGAGCAGAGTGAATTAGTGCCTTGGTTTGATCTGATTGATCAAATAATTAAAGCAGGTAAAGCAAATCCAGATAAAGAATCAAAAGGGATTATGCCACCGCTTAATGAGGTGGTCGCAAATATAGGTATGCTTGATGCGAGTAACATCATCTTTAATGATTTTGAAATGCGTTTAGCACCATCAAAAGACGATTTATACCTAAAGCTAAATGCTAAAGAACTTAGAGCTGGGGTTTTTATTCCTACATCACAGCCTAGCCAGCCTATACGAATTAATGCCGATTACTTAAGGCTTAATTTTGCACAGCCTAGCGAGCAATTAATTGAAATAACAGATGTACTTCCTGAGGAAGACTTGAGCTGGCTTACTAAAATACCTGCCATTGAGTTTGAATGTAGTGACTGCAAAATTGATCGCTACCAGCTTGATAAAGTGAGTGCGTCATTATTAGGAGATGGCGAGCGCTTATCGATATCAGAACTTGTAATCGATAAAGGAGATCATGTACTGCGCACTAAAGGGCAGTGGCAAAATGGTTTAACAACGCTAAGTGGTGAGCTTAAAAGTGATGATATAGGCGCATTGTTTGGCGAGTTTGATATTACCTCTGCAATTAAGGATTCTAAAGCTGATCTAAATTATGATCTTACTTGGCAAGCAGCACCTTATGATTTTGATGTGAAAACTTTAAGTGGTGAGGTTACTTGGGATTTAGGGGAAGGTCACTTAACTGAAATAAGTGATGGTGGTGCACGCGTATTTTCGCTGTTGAGCCTTGATTCACTCGTACGCAAACTGAAACTTGATTTTAGAGATGTATTTTCAAAGGGCTTTTTTTATAACAGCATGCAAGGCTCTATGCAGTTAGAAAACGGTATCGCTTACACTAAAGATACTAAAATGGATGGTGTGCCTGCCGATTTAACTATTAAAGGCTACGCAAATTTAAATACGCTAGATATAGATTACGACCTTGCTGTAGCGCCACAAGTAACCTCAAGCATTCCGGTTATAGTGGCATGGATGGTTAATCCAGTAACAGGGCTTGCTGCTTTAGCACTTGATAAAGTTATTCATTCTGCGCGCGTCATCTCAGAGATCAATTTTAAAGTAACGGGTAAAATGAACGATCCTATTGTTCAAGAACTCGACAGAAAAAGTCGTGAAGTTACACTACCTCAAGCTGCGCAAAATCAGCCACAAGCATCAGTCGATTTAAAACTTAAAGATGCACAAGTAACAGTAACGCAATGAACAAAACAGCAAGCATAAGCACACCCACAATAGTTGCCCTACAAATGTGTTCAGGGCTAAGCCCTGATGACAACATAACAAGCTTAAAGCGCGCACTTAAAACCCTGCCAGCAACAAGACCATTACTTGTTTGCTTGCCTGAGGCTTTTTTAGTGTTTAGTAAAACTGGTAACGATACGTTACGTGTTGCTAAGCAAGTTGAGCAATACAAATTACAACTTAGTGAATTGTGCCAACACCATAATATTTGGTTAAATGCAGGCACAATGCCTGAGCCATTTAACGAACATAAGTATTACGCAGCATCGCACTTATATAATAATCAAGGCAAGCTGGTTGCAACGTATAACAAAATACATTTATTTGATGTAACCGTTGATGATAAAACAGGTAGCTATCGAGAGTCAGATTTTACCCAAGCTGGAAGCGATGTAGTGGTTGTTGATTCTCCCTTTGGTAAAATTGGCTTAACAGTATGTTATGATCTGCGCTTTAGTGGCTTATTTAACGAACTAGTACGCCAAGGCGCCGATATTATTTTAGTACCCAGTGCATTTACAGTCCCTACAGGGCAAGCGCATTGGCAACCGCTATTAGCAGCTCGCGCAATAGAAACACAATGTTATGTAGTTGCAGCTGCTCAGTACGGTACACATGAAAATGGCCGACAAACATTTGGCCACAGTATTATTATTTCGCCTTGGGGCAATACCCTGAGTGAATTGCCAACAGGCACCGGTTTTATAAGCTGCAACGCAGATTTAGACCAGTTACAAAAAATTAGACGAGATATGCCCGTGCAGTCTCATCAACGATTTAGAGAGCATTTATTATGAATTCGGTTGAACAGCATTTACTACAAGACAGCCAGCTAAATAGAGAAGAGCTCGAAAAAACGCTCGCTTACATACATCAGCATAAAGTGGATTACGCCGATTTATATTTTCAATCAAGCCACCACGAATCATGGGTGCTTGAAGACGGCTTAGTTAAAGAAGGTTCTTATAACGTTGAACGTGGTGTTGGTGTACGTGCTGTAAGCGGCGAAAAAACAGGTTTTTCTTACTCTGATGCAATAAACCTTGAAGCGCTAAATAAAGCGGCAACAGCAGCGCGTAGCATTGCCGATGCTGGCGAAGATAGAGCAATTAAAGTATTTAGCGATGTTAAAGCTAAAGAGCAGTTTGCACCGCATCAACCAATTTCGAGTATGAGCGATACCGACAAGGTTAATTTATTACGCGAACTTGAAAACTACATTCGAGAGCTTGCACCAGATGCAGAGCAAGTAATTAGCTCAATGTCTGCGGTATACGAAGAAGTATTAATCGCAGCTAGTGACGGTACGTTTGCCACCGATATTCGCCCACTTATTCGCTTAAACTGTTCAGTACTGCTTGAAAAAAATGGTCGCCGTGAACGCGGCGGCGCAGGCGGTGGTGCACGTTTAGATTATGGCTATTTTAAAGAGCTTGTTGATGGTAAACCGCGTTGGATGGAATTTGCTGAAGAAGCTGTACGCCAAGCTAAAGTAAATCTTGAAGCTATTGATGCACCTGCAGGCACGATGGAAGTTGTACTTGGCAATGGTTGGCCTGGCGTGCTTTTACACGAAGCGGTAGGGCATGGACTTGAAGGCGACTTTAATCGCAAAGGCGCGTCTGCTTTTAGTGGTAAAGTGGGCCAAAAAGTAGCATCTGAGCTGTGTACTGTTGTTGATGATGGCACTATGGCTGATCGCCGTGGGTCACTTAATGTTGATGATGAAGGCACACCAGCCGCTTACAACGTACTCATCGAAAACGGTATTTTAAAAGGCTATATGCAAGATAAGCTAAACGCGCGTTTAATGGGTGTAAATCCTACCGGTAACGCACGTCGTGAGTCTTATGCGCATTTACCAATGCCTCGCATGACTAATACCTACATGTTAGGTGGTGAGCACAGCCAAGCCGATATTATAAGCTCAGTTAAAAAAGGGGTATTCGCGCCTAACTTTGGCGGCGGACAAGTTGATATAACCTCAGGTAAGTTTGTATTTAGCGCATCAGAAGCGTATTTAATCGAAAATGGTAAAATTACCCAGCCAATTAAAGGCGCAACGCTTATTGGTAATGGACCAGAAGTAATGCAGCAAATATCTATGGTTGGTAACGACTTAGCACTTGATAAAGGTGTTGGTGTTTGTGGTAAAGATGGTCAAAGCGTACCGGTAGGCGTAGGCCAACCAAGCCTTAAAATTGATCAGTTAACGGTCGGTGGTACAGCTTAAATATTACTCAAGCGCGAAGTGAATTCGTACCTACGTGCTTGATGTTTATTGTAGGTGAGGTTTTACACCTCGCTTTTTAAATATAGGCTCAGAAATAGAGCGCGAAATAAATTCGCACCTACGATTTGCATTTTTACTTTGGGTAGGTGAGGTTTTACACCTCGCTTTTTAAATACAGACTTAGAAATAGAGCGCGAAATAAATTCGCACCTACGATTTGTATTTTTACTTTGTGTAGGCGAGGTTTATGCCTCTCCTTCACCTTCTTTATTCTTTTCAGCCTCTTTGTACCATAACGCAAAAAAGCACTCTGTTAATTTGTGCTCTATCTCAAGCGCTTTTTCTGTCGGGCAAAACAAGGTAAAGCTTGCTTTAAATTCACCTAAATCGGTTGTACCAAAGTGAATTACCGGCTCTGGGCCAGATATTTTTGCATCAAGTTTACGCTCAATCATCGAATTATAACGGCTTGCTACTTCTTGAAACTCTTCGCAGTACAGTTTAGCTTGCTCAGTGAGTGTGTCGTGAATAGGGTAAGGGTTAAAGCTCTCTCTTCGGACAATAATAAAATGATGTGTAACAAAGCGTTTTACAAAGTTTAAGTTTTTAATAGAGCTGGTGATCAGCTTATTATTAGGTATGTATATGGTTTTTCTAGAAAATTGATAAGTATGTATATCAATTTCATGCATGGTTGTTTTTATCCAATCCGTTTCAGCTACTTCACCAAAGTAATCACCTACTTGTATCCAATCACCCACTCTAAACGGGCGAGTTGTTACGAGGTAAAAAAAGCCTATTACGCACTGAATAAACTCACGCGTTGCAAGTACAATCGCCACGGCAAAAGCAGCAATAGAAAGTGCAAAGTTTTGAATTTCGGTCGACCACACAAATAGCAGCGATATCATCATTACAAAATTAATAAAGTGCTTAATATTGTGTGCGATGTAACGGATGTCTTTTTCTTTTTTTTCTGCGCGACTTTTAGCAAACTTATCAACAAGCACTTTTAGTACAAATGCAATTGTGATCATTACAATTGAAAGAAGAAACGGATGCAGCAATATATCTTTAGTCATGGTATCCAATTAAACGTGAGTTGATAAAAACAGGCTCAGTATATTGATTTATTAAACCAATTAGCAAATTTAGTGTAAAAAAGTAACCAATAAAAAATTTAGCTACGTTATTGAGTTACTTGATCAGTGCGATGCTTGTGATTTTTAGCCATTCTTTTTCGGCATATGAGTACAAGCTCAATGGCTGAAATAAAAATCAAAGTATAGCCAAGCGTTTCTATACCTTCTTCAACAATGTTTTTTACCGCACGTACATAGTCATCACCCATTACTGAATGCCAAAATGCGCCTTTACCCATCATTCGCGAAAATGCGAGTAAAGTAACCATGCCTGATAAGCAAATTCCATAACTAGGAGTGAGGCTATAGGCTTTTAAAGCGTTAAAAATACTTCCTCTGTTTGTTATTAAATAAACAAACACGCCAGCTAAAATTGAATAGACGATACTTTGCCAAGCGCCATCAAAAAAGTATAAGTCGAGGTAGGTATCAAACTCTCTCACAAACATCATTGCCGATAACGCAGCTAGTAATACAGCCGGTATTTTGAGTTGAAAGTTAATTCGCGAAGCATAAAAAAATAAAATACAGCTTAAAAAAGTTAAAACATCTTGCATATGTTCGGTAAGAGTTTCTTCACTGTAAAGTGCATCCTGTTTTAATTCAAACCCTTCAAGTTGAATTAAATGAGCAACACCCGCTAGGCATAATAAATAAATAAAAGATCGCAGTAAAAACATAAATAACCAAGAGAAACTATAAATGCGCGGGATTCTAATCGTTAAAATACTTTAAAGCCAAAACAAAATTTAAACTTTTAACCTTTTTATCGGTCTAAAATTTTTTCTGTTAAAATAATGGCTTAGATGTTTTTTTAATGTTGAACGGATGTTTTTAATGTGACGTTTTAAGTGGTTTGTTGTGCAAAATATAACAAACATTAAAAAGCCCTTACTAATTACTTAACAAGGGCTTTTTATAATTGAGCGCTTAGAGTTTAGCGTCTAGCGCATCGTTACAAACTCTTCAGAACCTGTTGGGTGAATCGCAACAACGGCATCAAAATCAGCTTTAGTTGCGCCCATTTTCATGGCAACTGCAAAACCTTGAATCATTTCATCAACCGCAAAACCAATACCATGTAGGCCAACTACTTTTTCGTCTGGGCCGGCACATACAAGTTTCATTTTACAAGGCTGGCGATGTTTAGTTACCGCTGTGTACATAGCTGTAAAACCAGATTGGTAAATCTTAACGTTTTCTTCGCCATACTGAGAAATAGCTTCTTGTTCAGTAAGGCCAATAGTACCAATTGGTGGGTGACTAAATACAACAGTAGGAACTAGGCTGTAATCCATTTTTAAATCATCAGGTAGTTCTTTATTAAATAAGCGTTCTGATAAAGTACGCCCTGCTTTAACTGCTACAGGCGTAAGTTCAATACCGTTTTCGATAATATCGCCAACCGCGTATACATTTTTAGCTGTGGTATTTTGAAACTCATCAACTTTAACAAAACCATCGCTGTTAACTTCTACGCCGGCAGCGGCAACATTAATTGCATCTGTTGTTGGCTGGCGGCCAATGGCCCAAATTACTTGGTCAACGTTATGAGTTTTGCCATTATCTAAATGTAGCGTTACAGAGCCATCATCTTCTTTAACTAATTTATGAGGTACAGATTCTGTATGAAGAGTAGGGCCTTCAGCAGCCATAACATCAACAAGTGTTTCAACTATGTATGGGTCAAAGTTACGAAGTGGAGAATGCTTACGAACAAATAAATGTGTTTCAGTACCTAAACCATGTAATACACCAGCAAGCTCAACGGCTATGTAGCCTGCGCCTATTACTGCAACGCGTTTAGGTTGCTCTTTTAATTCAAAAAAGCCATTTGAATCGATACCGTGTTCAGCACCTTCAATATGCGGAATGCTTGGGCGTCCACCTACTGCAATTAATATATGATCGGCTGTGTAGTGCTCGCCGTTTACTTCAACTGTTTTATTATCTACAAATTTAGCAAAGCCTTTAATTACAGTAACGCCATTGCTAGCAAGGCCACTGTCGTAACCTTTATGAATTCGGCCTATGTAGGCTTCACGGCTTTCTACTAACTTGCTCCAATCAAAGCCTTTAACTTCAACATTAAAGCCGTAATCTGGGGCATATAAATTAATTGCTTCAGCAACCTGAGCACCGTGCCACATTACTTTTTTAGGTACGCAGCCCACGTTTACACACGTGCCGCCCATGTGTTTTGCTTCTATAAGTGCTACTTTAGCGCCACGCATTGCCGCTCTATTTGCAGAGGCAATACCACCACTGCCACCACCGATTGCAATATAATCAAAGTGTTGTGTCATTTTATGTCCTTAGGCGTTGAGTTTTATGCGCATTAGCATAACATTAAGTTTTAAAAATAAAGAGTGTTTAGGTGACCTATGTTTAGTAAAAAAACATTCGAATTTCTTGCTCTGCTTGATCAAAACAATAATAGAGACTGGTTTAACGACCATAAATCACAGTATGAGGAATACGTAAGAGAGCCCGCTTTAGATTTCATTAGGCAAATGCAAGCACCACTTGCTGAGGTTTCTAGCCATTTTGTCGCATCAGATAAAAAAGTCGGCGGTAGTTTAATGAGAATCCATAAAGACGCGCGTTTTAGTAAAGATAAAACCCCATATAAAATTAATGTAGGAATTCAATTTCGCCATTTTATGGGAAAAGACGTACACGCCCCTGGTTTTTATTTTCACTTAGCAAATGACGAATGTTTTGTAGGTGCTGGTATTTGGCGACCAGAATCAAAGGCGCTTAATGCAATTAGAACCTGCATAGATGAAAACCCAAATAGCTATAAAAAAGCAATTTATGATGAGCAATTTAAATCTATTTTTGAAATGTCAGGAGAGTCGCTAAAACGCCCACCAAGAGGTTTTGAAAAAGAGCATCCCTTAATAGATGAGCTCAAACGAAAAGACTTTATAGCCATTAGCCCACTTACTCAAAAGCAAATATGCAGTAATAACCTAGTTGATACGGTACTAGAACGTTATAAAGTGGCCGACTCATTAATGGGTTATTTGTGTTTTGCTTTAGAGCAACCCTATTAAAATTAAACAACTTAGAAGCGGCTGAGTTGTTTTTTTACTTTTAGACCCAATTTAAAACGTAATGCATTAACGCAAAGAGAGTATTTATGAGCAACCCACTAATTGGCCTTGAAGGCTTACCACCATTTTCAAAAATAAAGCCTGAGTACGTAGTACCAGCACTAAAAGACGGTATTGAGCTTTGTCGTAAAGCCATTGATGACGTGTTAGCGAAAGGTTCGTACACGTGGGATGACTTAGTATTACCCCTTGAAGAAGCCGACGACAAATTATCGCGTATGTTCTCCCCTGTATCGCATTTAAATTCAGTAATGAATAACGACGAATTACGTGAAGCTTACGAGCAGTGCTTACCGTTAATATCTGAATATTCAACATTTGTAGGTCAGCATCAAGGTTTATACAACGCGTATAATACGCTTTATAACAGCGACGAATTTAAAACGCTGACTACAGCACAGCAAAAAACAATTACTAATGCGCTTCGTGACTTTAAATTATCGGGTATTGCATTAGCGCCGAAGCAGCAAAAACGCTACGGCGAAATTAGCGCGCGTTTATCAGAACTTGCCTCAAAATTTGGCAACAACGTAATGGATGCCACACTTGCTTGGCACAAGCATATTACTGATGAAAGCGACTTAGCTGGCTTGCCAGAATCTGCTTTAGCGCTTGCAGCTGACACAGCAAAAAGTAAAGAGTTAGACGGTTGGGTATTTACCCTTGATTTCCCGTCGTATTTACCAATTATGACCTATGCAGATAACCGCGAACTCCGCAGAGAAACTTACACCGCGTTTTCTACGCGCGCATCAGATCAAGGCCCTAATGCTGGTGAATTTGATAACTCAGAGATTATGAGTGAGGAGCTTGCGCTTCGCCATGAACTTGCACAGTTACTAGGATTTAACAGCTACGCTGAAAAGTCACTGGCAACTAAAATGGCCGAAACACCAGCGCAAGTATTCTCGTTTTTAGAAGACCTTGCTGCTAAATCAAAACCACAAGCAGAACAAGAAGTGGCAGAGTTAAAAGCCTATGCTGAGCAAAAACATGGTATTTCTGAATTACAGGCATGGGATTTTGGTTACTACAGCGAAAAACTTAAGCAAGAAAAATACGCTATTTCAGATGAAGTACTACGTCCTTACTTCCCTGCAAATAAAGTATTAAGTGGCTTATTCGAAACCGTTAACCGCTTATTTGGTATTAGCGTAAAAGAAGTTACTGATTTTGATACTTACCACAAAGATGTACGTTTTTTTGAAATTGTAGATAGCAGCAATACCTTACGTGGACGTTTTTATCTCGATTTATATGCACGCGACCGTAAACGCGGTGGTGCGTGGATGGACGACTGTATGGGTCGTAAAGTACGTGCTAACGGCGAACTACAAACTCCAGTGGCTTATTTAGTGTGTAATTTTAATAAAGCGGTTGGCGATAAACCTGCATTGTTTACTCATGACGAAGTGACTACCTTATTCCACGAGTTTGGTCATGGTATTCACCACATGCTTACACAAGTTGATGCTGCCCCTGTTGCGGGTATTAATGGTGTAGCGTGGGATGCGGTAGAGCTTCCTAGTCAGTTTTTAGAAAACTGGTGTTATGAAGAAGAAGCATTGAGCTTTATTTCAGGTCATTATGAAACGGGCGAGCCGTTACCTAAAGAGCTACTTGATAAGCTACTAGCGGCTAAAAACTACAACTCAGGCATGCAAATGCTGCGTCAAATTGAGTTCTCGTTATTCGACTTTAAAATCCACAATGATTATAAAGCGGGTGAAGAGTGTCAAATTCAAGCAGTACTTGATGACGTACGCAGCCGTACCTCGGTCGTTAAGCCTCCTGAGTTTAACCGTTTTCAGCATGGCTTTAGCCACATTTTTGCAGGCGGTTACAGCGCTGGTTATTACTCATATAAATGGGCTGAAGTACTCTCTGCTGATGCTTATTCTAAATTTGAAGAAGAAGGTATTTTTAACCCGCAAACCGGTCAAGCCTTCATGCAAAATATTTTAGAAAAAGGCGGCAGTGAAGAGCCAATGGAATTATTTAAAAAGTTCCGTGGTCGTGAGCCTAATGTTGACGCGTTACTACGCCACAGCGGTATTGCAGCTTAAAAACTAATATTTAGCACAAACTAAATTAAAGCGCCTATATGGCGCTTTTTTATTATTTGTAAATTATTATCTAATAATTTTTAGTAATTTCATCCTGTCGTACTATGCTTTTAGCACACCTATTAAAATGGATTAAGGCATGGCAAAGTTGGTATTAGCAATTGATGACGACAAATATGTTCATCATATAATTGAAGAGTCTTTAGCAGGGTTTTGTAAAATAATTCATGCAAAAGATGGCGATGAAGGATTAAGGCTAACCAATAAATATAACCCTGATATTATTTTACTCGATATTGAAATGCCAGGTATGTCAGGCTATGACGTATGTAAAGCGATAAAGCACAGTGAAAGCACTCAAGATATTCCCGTTATGTTTCTCTCATCTAAAATAGAGTTAAGCGATCGGGTAAAAGGTTATAGTGTTGGCGCATCTGATTACATCACTAAGCCCTTTAACGCAGAAGAGTTAATAGCGCGTATAAAAGTGCTTTACGAATATCGACAGCAATGTGCAAAGCTAAAACTGGATATAGCAAAAGCGAATAAAACAGCGGAAATAGCGATGACAGAGTCGGGCGATATGGGCCGTATAATGCGCTACGTTGGACAAAGCTATCACGCTAATAACTTTCAATCGTTGAGTGAACACTTTTTTGCCTTTTTTGCTCCTTTAAATTTAGATGTTGTGGTTGTGTTTTGGTATCAAGGAACAGGTGTTTTTTATAGCCAGCAAAGCGGTGTTTGCCCGTTAGAGCAAGAGCTGCTGGAGCAACACAGACAAGCTCAACGATTTGTTGATATTGGTAGTAGTACTATAATTAATTACCCCAAAGTATCCCTTTTAATAAAAAATATGCCAGTTGATAACGATGCTTTGTACGGGCGCTATAAAGATCTGTTCCCGCATATATTAGAAGTAACTAACGAGAAGGTTATTACCATGGAAAGAAGCGAAAGCAGTTATGAGCAGGCAGCTCAAATAAGTACAGCCCTTCAAGATATTGTTAAGCAGTTAACTACACAAAATATAGAGCAAAACAAAAGTACTAAAGTGTTTATAGAGCAGCTACATGAGCTTGACTGCGCCATTAAGCTACAACAAACACAAGCAAATCCTGCCGATCTCACTTTATATATATCTCAATTAGATCAAACAATGCAGTTATTTGTATCGGCTAATAGCGATTTAGCCTTTATCAAATATCAGCTTAAACAAGTTGCCGAAAGCCGCAATGAACTTATATCTAATTTACGCACTAAAGCGGAAGCCGCAAAGGTCAATACGAATCATCACAGTGATATAGAGCTATTTTAGTGCTTTAAAGTAAAGCGGTTGATATACTACAGGCGTATTTTATCGTCGGAGTTTATTGTGGTTATTCAGTGTGCTTTTAAAGAGTTACGTCCTTATTTAAATGAATTAGAAACACGCTTTGGTTTAGCCCAATGGGCGCAAAATTGCTGTGGCTTTAGCTTACATTACGACGATAAAGGGTTGAGCCTATTTAAAACCGATGAGCCTAAACTAGGTGCAATTAATGTTGATTTTGTAACCGGTGCTGCTGCCCATAGGCGCAAGTTTGGCGGTGGTAAAGGGCAAGCTATTGCCAAAGCGGTTGGTTTAAATAAAGGTGCAACGCCTGTTGTACTTGATGCTACCGCAGGCCTTGGGCGAGATGGCTTCGTACTTGCCTCGCTAGGGTGCAAAGTTATATTACATGAACGTCACCCGGTTGTAGCTGCACTTTTATACGATGGCTTAAAGCGAGCCTATAGCGATATTGAAATTGGTTTGTGGATGAAAGAAAATATGAGCCTAATATTTGGTTCAAGCCATACCCTACTATCGCAATGTGAAAGCATGCCCGATGTGGTTTATTTAGATCCTATGTTCCCGCACCGCGAAAAATCAGCATTAGTTAAAAAAGAAATGCGTGTATTTCAAGAGCTTGTTGGTGCAGATACCGACGCTGACGATTTACTCGAATTCGCCTACCCACTCGCCAGTAAGCGCGTAGTAGTAAAACGCCCCGATTACGCCCCATTTTTAAATGACAAAACCCCAAGTATGCAAATTAAAACCAAAAAGAACCGTTTTGATGTCTATGTAAAGGCAGCAATGGTTTAAAAAGCGTTATTAGCGTTAGGTAAACCTGCGCGAGGTTTTGTCGCTGCAACCATAGTTTGACATAATACAACCATACCTTGACATAATTAAAGCCATACTTTGACATAAAGCCCCTTATTAAAAATGATAATAATAATTAATGGTATTAAAATCAATGTGTTGAATTTATATTAAACCATAGTGTGACATAATCTATTTTTATTTGTATAGTCTGTATACAATAAAAATAAAAACAGCTATTTCAGCCATGTATATACGCAATTTAAGAAAGCCATCCCCAAATAAAAATGTATTTAAATTTGCGAGCACTAAAGTTAGTAGTGTAGTTATGTGTGAGAGCACATTAGAGTTTGATGCATGTTTTCATCATGAATATAACGACTTGATAGAAAGTTTTGGGAGTCAGCCTGAAGGCTTTAAATATGAGTTTATGGGTAAAAGCTTACCTTACACACCAGATGCACTGATTTCATATACAGATAAAACCCAAAAATACCACGAATATAAGCCCTATTCTAAAATTGCTTCTCCACTATTTAGAGCTGAATTTGCGGCTAAAAGGGCTGCATCATTAAAAATGGGAATTGATCTTATTTTAGTAACTGATAGGCAAATTAGGGTAAACCCAATATTAAACAACTTAAAACTATTACACCGCTACTCAGGTGTTTATGGTATCAGTAGCATTCAAAATGAGTTGCTCAGTTTTATTCATAAATCAGGGGTAATTAAGTTAAATGATATAAGCTCTCAGATTGGTTTACCAATTGGTAAAACACGCTCCTTTATATTTGGGTTAATGCATAAAGGATTGGTTAAGGCTGATCTAGGGTGTGATGATTTAACTAATAATCCAACATTATGGGCTACACCATGACTGACTTTTTTAATGAATTTGATGAATCATTAGCGCCATTAAAACCACAAACGCCCACTCAATATGTCAAATTAGATGATGCCAACTTAATCAAGCGTGATTTGGATACCTTTACTGTTGCTTTAAAAAACCAAGCGTTACAAAGGTATAAGCTAATTAGCTCTATCGATAAAAAGCTTTCACGTGGGTGGACCCAACGAAATTTAGATCCTATTTTAGATGAGCTTTTTAAAGAGAATACACAAGGTAGGCCAAATTGGCGGACTGTTGCTCGTTGGCGTAAAAAATACATCGAAAGCAACGGGGATATTGCCTCCCTTGCTGATAAAAACCATAAAATGGGAAACAGAACCAACCGTATAGAAGGGGATGATACGTTTTTTGATAAAGCATTAGAGCGATTTTTAGATGCTAAAAGACCTACTGTTGCAACAGCATACCAGTACTACAAAGACTTAATTATTATTGAAAATGAGAGTATTGTTGAAGGCAAGATTCCAATAATATCCTACAATGCCTTTAATAAAAGAATCAAAGCAATGCCACCATATGCGGTTGCGGTTGCAAGGCATGGTAAATTTAAAGCAGATCAATGGTTTGCTTATTGTTCAGCACACGTGCCTCCGACAAGAATTCTAGAGCGTGTAGAGATTGATCATACACCACTTGATTTGATCCTACTTGATGATGAGTTACTTATCCCTATAGGAAGGCCTTACCTAACATTACTTATCGATGTATTTAGCGGTTGTGTTCTTGGTTTTCATCTTAGTTATAAATCTCCTTCGTACGTATCTGCTGCTAAGGCTATTACTCATGCAATTAAGCCAAAATCACTTGATGGTCTGAATATAGAACTACAAAATGATTGGCCTTGCTTTGGTAAATTTGAAAATTTAGTTGTAGATAATGGGGCTGAGTTTTGGTCCTACAACTTAGAACATGCTTGTGAGGAATCAAAAATAAACGTTCAATATAATCAGGTACGCAAGCCCTGGCTAAAACCTTTTATAGAGCGCTTTTTCGGAGTGGTTAATGAATATTTCCTACCAGAACTGCCAGGGAAAACATTCTCAAATATTTTAGAAAAAGAAGAATATAAACCTGAGAAAGATGCGATCATGCGTTTTTCAACGTTTGTAGAAGAATTTCACCGCTGGATTGTGGATATTTACCATCAAGATAGTAACTCACGTGAAACTCGAATCCCAATTAAACGTTGGCAACAAGGGTTTGATGCATATCCCCCTTTAACTATGAGTGAAGAAGATGAAGCGCGCTTTGATATGTTAATGCGCATCTCCGACTCAAGAACTTTAACGAGAAATGGGTTTAAATATCAAGAATTAATGTATGACTCAACAGCTTTGGCTGATTATCGTAAACATTATCCGCAAACAAAAGAAACTATAAAAAAACTGATTAAAGTTGATCCTGATGATATTTCAAAAATTTATGTTTACTTAGAAGAGCTGGAAAGCTACCTAGAAGTACCGTGTACAGACCCTACCGGTTATACGGACGGGTTAAGTATCTATGAGCATAAAACAATAAAAAAAATTAATAGAGAAATGATTAGGGAATCTAAAGATAGTCTGGGCTTAGCTAAAGCTCGCATGGCTATTCATGAGCGAGTAAAACAAGAGCAAGAAGCTTTCATTGAATCAAAAACTAAAGCAAAAATAACAACTGTCAAAAAGCAAGCTCAAATAGCCGATGTAAGTAATACAGGCAAAGGGACTATTAAAATCTCTGAAGAAAGTGCAGACCCAGTACAAAAAAATATAGGTAACGATTTATTTGATGATTGGGATGATGACTTAGAGGCATTTGAATGAATGCCTTAACAGAAATACAGATAGAACAGTCGCACAACTTTAGCGATTGCATTGTTATGCACACGCAAATTAAAACAATTTTTAATGACTTTGATGAGCTGAGATTAAACCGTAAATTCCAAACAGACCAACAGTGTATGCTATTAATTGGTGATACAGGAGTTGGAAAAAACCATACCATTAATCACTACAAAAAAAGAGTTCTAGCTACACAGAGTTATAGCCGAAACACTATGCCAGTGCTAATAAGTCGTATATTTAGGGGGAAAGGCTTAGATGCTACTTTAGTCCAAATGCTGGCAGATCTGGAGCTATTTGGAACTAGTCAAATTAAAAAGCGAGGCTACAAAACAGACCTTACTAAAAAGCTTGTAGAGAGCTTAATTAAAGCTCAAGTTGAGTTACTCATCATTAATGAGTTTCAGGAGTTAATAGAGTTTAAAAGCATACAAGAGCGGCAACAAATTGCGAATGCATTAAAGTTTGTTAGTGAAGAAGCCAAAGTGCCAATAGTACTGGTTGGTATGCCTTGGGCTGCAAAAATAGCTGAAGAACCACAATGGGCTTCTCGCTTAGTTAGAAAAAGAAAACTTGAATACTTTAGCCTAAAAAATGACAGCAAGTACTTTCGCCAATATTTGATGGGGTTAGCTAAGAAAATGCCATTTGATACGCCTCCCAAGCTTGAAAATAGGCATACCACAATGGCGTTATTTGCTGCATGTCGAGGGCAGAATAGAGCTCTCAAACACCTACTATCAGAAGCTTTAAAATTAGCATTGAGTTGTAACGAGTATCTTGAAAATAAACATTTTATAACTGCTTATGAAAAGTTTGATTTTTTTAATGACAAAGAGCCATTGGAGTTAAAAAACCCTTTTGAACAAGATGCTAAAGATATTGTTATTTATGAGGTGATTAAAAGCTCATCCTATAACCCAAATGCATTAGATCCTGAAGATATGCTAATAGGTCCTGAATTCGCAATAGTAAAGTAAGCTGCACGAGCTTAGGCTCAATTAAGAGTATTAAAGTGTAGATTCAAACGGTAAGTCATCAGATTAGCTTCGTGTGATTAAAACAAGCCTGACAGTCGCATATGTGTCTTGATAGGTTATTCAAGCGTAACTTGTTTATGCCCCAAAACGTGTTGAGGCGAATGCCTCAAAAGAGCGAGAAGCAGACGGTCGGTTAAGCTCGTTTTTGGACAGAAACGTGTCAGGGACTTTTCTAAATTAGCAACGCACAGATAGCAATACGTACGGCTGTGTTTATCAGACCTGTTTATTCAATAACTTTATCGAGTCCGTTCAAAAGTACCGTTCACATCACGCGTGTAACTTTCCCGTGTGCAATTCGTTATTAGCGCTTACATGGCAAGGCCTCTAGGTTAATACGACAGTGTAACCTAGAGTGCCGCCGCACCTGTTTTTAATGTGAAATGGTAGATACACCGGCAATTATTTTAATAAATACTCACCTTTTGCTTATTCGTAAAAGTGCTATGCGTTAAATTATGATTAAGCGGAACTAAGGCGACAGGTTAATTTTTTCAGCGCCGCAGATAGTTAAAAAATTTTGTTAGTATCAAAGAAACATAAAAAATGAAGGTAACCAGGCACGAGGCCTGGTTGAAAATCAACGATAGTAAAATGGCATGGATGCCACGTTCTAACCGCCAATCTTTTACGGCAATTTAAGATTACACTGCGGTTGGGGCACTATCAATATTAATGAGCACGCGAATGAAAATAGATATTCATTATAAAGTGAAAGTAGAAGGAAGGTTTTCTATTAATTTAATTTCCCTAATTTCTGTAGCCCAATTGGTTATAAGTTTAATAGGTTAATTGTTAGGTAGGGGGTATTGCAGGTCAAAGTGTGATACCCCATTATTTTAGCCGCTAAAATTAAAGTTTCACCGGTGAAACTCAGTTGTTGGATGAAGGTCTTGTGTTTGATTTTCTGCTATCAGTTAACAAATATAAAAATTAATTATTTATCATTATGTTTTCATTTTTTGACAATGCTAAAGGCGTGAACTATGAATACCTTTCAATTGATATTAAAAGGGAAATTCAAGGACTATGAAAATAAATTTAATTAATTGCCTGCTATCTGTAGTCATAGCAACTGGTGTAAGTAATATGAGTTATGCTGAGGAAGTTCCGCGCAGTCAACAAGTAATTACCTCCCTTCCTGTACTCACTAGTCAGAATGCTCCAGCTCCTGCCGAAATCAAAAACATCCGCATGGAGTCTGAATTAATGGCTCGAGCATCAGCTCCGCCGCTATCTTCAATGTGGGTATATGCTGTTGGTTCAACTGATTGTGGGTGGGAGTCCACTGTTGGTATGACAACAACTGCATGTGATCATGGGGGAGAGCAGCTGCGTACTGCTGTTTTAGAAATTGGTTATGGTTATAATCATATTGCTTGGATGAACGGTGGGTTACTTCCGAGTTCCACAATGTACTCAAGTACGCCTGTTTGTGTGACTGGTAGTAATTACACATGGCCTTGTACCGCTGGGCAAACTGTCGTGGGTTTCCTCAATGAATACAATGTCGATGGTCATCAAAACGGATTATTCAAATACCAAAATACTTCGACTAATTCGCCATGGAATACTATGTCAGTCCAGATCAGTATTCTTTGATTTATTAATGATGTAGGCCAGACATTCTGGCCTTTTTATATTTCTAAATACGAATGTTAACACCAGTACTTTTGTCTTGCATGATAGACATAGCTGATTCTAACATCTTCAAAGTAGTCTCGTCATTGCGTGACAGTGCGCCTTGGATGCCATCACGCGTTTTTTGAATGAAGTTATATCGTGTTTCATCACTGTGTGCACCTGCCAGTTCGCCTCCATTTACGGGTATTTTCATAGTCATAGCCATGAAAGGCCTGCCGTCATCGAGAGACATTTCTCCATTGCGGATTTGAGTGTTGGCCCAGTCCCGCATTTCTTGCCGGGTCATACTAGTGAAATCCGCCTGTTTTGTGCTGCTGTCAGTCTTATCATTGTCTGTTTGTGCTGCTGTTAATGCAGCCGAAAATGACGTTGAGGCCTCTGTTGAAGGCTTGGTACGCTGGTTCCCATTAAAATAATGTACGTTTGCATCAACTCGCATAGGTTCTTTTCCTTAGTATGATCGTATGAGTGATATTAACTGCAAAACCTGCGCCATAATTATACACTTATAGTCTTTTGAAAACGCCTTTAAAAAGTTTATTTAAATTAAGTTGTTGAAGGTAATTCATCGTAAAGTGAAAAGCTTAATACAGAGGTGTTGGACGGCAAAGGCTTTCCGGTAACTGGAATATTTACTAATAGGCTTGGCTCATAGGCCTTAAATTATTCAGGATAAAGCCTAATAAAAGAAGGTTTTGAAATAAGCAATATTAAAGTGAAATATTGGGATCGAGATTGATACAAAGATGAGGGATATAGAAATCAATATCCATTTCAATTTTTTGATTTCTTTTAAGTGATTTGCATTTTTAAGCGATTCATTTAGCCGCTGAATATTTAGTTCAACTTCGTGTACAGTCTCCTGAGAGACGAGCGCTAAATCTTTAATACTATCAACAGAGCTTTTTAAGTTTTTCTCTGTTGCTAGTATATGAGTATCAACGCTCTTAATTTCCAGTGATTTCTTCACATATTCAGATAAAGAAATACCTTCCTTTTGCGCCTCACTACTTAAAGACTCTTTTAATTTATCGTCAATTCGGATGCTTAGAATAGCCATTCTAAAATACCTCTGATGTATACGGGTGTAAACAAAGCGTATACGCCTATTTTTAAAGGCGCAACAGGTTATTTTAGATGAAAACTGTGTATGACAAAATGAGATAATAGGCACGCTGTCGAATGTATACAAATGAATCGCCCCGAGTTCATCGGAGACCAGTTTGTTTAAGTCAGGCCACTTTACCTGACTCGTTTAAATTATCATAGTAGTCTGTTTCATATTGAGCTGGTGAAATATACCCAATTGAAGATAATAAGCGTTGATTATTAAACCAATTGACCCACTCTAACGTTGCGTATTCAACAGCATCAACATTCTTCCACGGGCCATTTCTGCGAATAATCTCTGTTTTAAATAATCCATTTATTGTTTCAGCCAATGCATTGTCATAAGAGTCACCCACACTGCCTATAGACGCTTGAATTCCAGCTTCAGCAAGTCGCTCAGTGTATCGTATAGACAAATATTGGCTGCCTCTGTCGCTGTGGTGAATTAACCCTTCGGGGTTGCCACGATGCCAAATAGCTTGCTCTAACGCATCAAGAATAAGCTCTGTGTGCATTGTCGTTGATACACGCCAACCTACAATGTATCGTGAAAAAACATCTATCACGAAAGCGACATAAACAAACCCACTCCATGTGGCAACATAGGTGATGTCAGCTACCCAAAGTTGATTTGGCTGCTCAGCAGTAAATTGACGATTAACTAAATCAAGTGGCTTATCTTGTTGCTCGTCAGGTATCGTTGTCTTATGTGCTTTACCCCGACGAACACCTTGAATTCCCATAACTCGCATCAATCGTTCGACTGTACAGCGGGCGACTTGATGGTCGTCAAGCTGTAGCTGCTTCCATATTTTTCTTGCACCATAAACTGACATATTATCCTCCCACACTTCGCGAATGAGTATTATCAGCTCAGCATCACGCTTTTTGCGGTTAGACAGTCGCTCAGGCTCTCTTTGTATCTGTTTATGAGAATAATACGTTGATGGTGCAATCGGCAATTCCTTGCAAATTGACTCGACACCGTAATGCTCTCTGCAAGCATCAATAAAATCCACTATTACTTCTGTTTGCGGTCGAGCTCCGCTTGGGCGAAAAAAGCGGCAGCTTGCCTCAGGATATCATTCGTTCGCTTGAGCTCTTTATTCTCGCGCTCTAAGACGGCAAGGCGTTCTTCAGTTGATTGCGTATTAGAAGAGGGTTTAGACGGTTGAGCTTGAGATTTCTTGACCCATGCTCTAAGTGTTTCTGGGGTACATCCCAGTTTATCTGAAATCGATACTAGCGCAGCCCAAAGAGAAGGGTATTCATGCTGTTGTGTGGTAACAAGCCTAATTGCACGTTCACGAAATTCTGATGTATAGCGATTTGATTTTTTCATAGTTCCAGTTTCTCAAGTTATTGAGTCTCTGGCAAACACGGGGCGATTCAGTTTTGCAATTTTAAGAAACTATGACGGACATGATTTCAAAGTGACTTTGGTTGATAGCAATGGAGATAGAGTTGCTGGCGGATATAGCGTAGCAGTTTCCACTTCTATCTTTAATGCAGGCACTTATTATTGGGAAGTTGAAAATAAAACAACAACTGGATCTACTTATGGTGGAATTACTTATGAAGTAAGATCTGGTGGCTAGTTAAACTTTCTATTAACGACTCAGCCCTATGAGTCGTTAATAGAAAACAATCTAAAATAAAAGCTTAAGTTTTATAAAATTATGTCGATAAAAGAAAACGACATATGAAAAAGGATTTTTATGAAAATCAGCACCAATCTACTACCTACTCTATTTGAAAGTAAAATATCTATTTTTACAAACAGTGATGATGAAAAAATAAAAAGCTTTTCTACTAAAACAAGCGAAAGTGGCTTAAAAATTAATATAAACACAACTCACCTTGATCCTAAAGTTAAAGAAAAAAAAGACAATAATGCTTTTGATTCATCATTAATTGAGGGAAGTGCATATGAAAAAGTATTTAAAAAAGAAGAGCTCAACTTTTCTAATATGAGTATAAAAGAACTTCATAGTATTGTTAAAAATGTGAATGAAATGGAACGAGAATACACACAAAAATACGATAGTGATGAACCAGTTAGATTAGGTAAGTCAGGAAACCCCATAATATCCAAAAAAAGAGAAGATATGAATAGTTTAGAGTCTAAACTTAGGATCCTTTCTTATGGTGGAGGGGATGTAGATCCTGATAAAAAAATTAATGTTATGGAGTATTTTTCTAATAGTTCAGAGAAATTAGATGGACTTGCTAAAGAATATCCTGAACGTCAGACTTATCAAGTAAGAGCCTCTTACATGAAAGAAATAATTAATACGTTTGATAAATTTATATCAGACGATACTTTTGATTTATATCAAGAAAAGGCTGCTTTATTGTTAACCGACAAAAAGAAAGTCGATGTTTTTATTTGAAAAAAGCCTAGAACATAGCAAAACAGCTAACAGCTTATTGAACACCATTTTGGTGGTTTATAACACACCGAAACGGCGTATATTACATACCCTGATAATTTCACCAATAATTACCTTTGTAAACAAGTAATTAAAACAGCTAGGAATTAAGCATGTTATTTTGCCCCAAAACGGCGTTTAATAATGTTATTGGACAAAATTAGATTTCTACTTAAAACACAGGAATAAATTTAACTTTTTCAGTGTCCGGTTATCGCTCATAGCGGGCTGCCAGATGAAACCTAAGCCTAACCATTAAAACTCTATTGTGATATATAAATCACTCTAAATTACCCTATTACAAAAGCCTCAATAACCCGCTCTCTAAACCCGCCAAAGGCCTGTAAAAAGCTTGCTTCTTTCTGTTCAATTTTCAGCTGATTTGATTCATTTGCTCCCCATGAAAATAATAAATCATCAATTTCCGCAATCGGCTGACTATCGGGCCTAGTGGAGCTTGTCTTTTTATTAGTCTCTGCTCTAAAATATTCATTCGCTATGGCGTTATTTCTTATTAGTACACAAGTGTCAGGTAGCTCTTGGTCGATTCTATTTGCAAAGGTGGTTAGTGTTTCTTCGGCTAGGGTGAATAGCCAAGCTTCTTGGTTGGGGGAACTGTTTACTCTTAATATGCGTCCAAGTACCTGCCTAAAATAAAGCTCGGTTTTAACTCTGCTTAAATGGCAGCACACTTGAAGTCTTGGTATGTCAGTACCTTCCGACACCATTCCAACGCTTACAATCCATTGTGTGTTGCTAAAGCGAAAATGGCTGATTCTATCGCCAGCATCGCTTTCTTTGTAAGTAACTATGGTTGCTGATTGATGAAAAATATCTGTAAGAACGATCACTATTTGCTCTGCATGCTCAACCGAAGAGGCAACAATTAACCCTGCGGCATTGCTATTCTGCTGCCTAATAGTGGCGAGCTTACTTACTCCTTGAGCAATAATATAATTGATTACAGCTTCGTGCTTAATCAAATCCTGATAGGAAATCGATGGATCTTTTAGCAAAGACTTTAATGAGTTATAGGTTTTGGTTTCCTGTTTCGTGGTTGTTACCGAAATTTCTTCATTATCAATTAAAACAATTTTAGGGTTACGGCATACGCCATCATTTACCGCCTGTTGCAGCGAGTAAGTGTAATTACATATTATTTTATTATCAGGGTCGCTATAAGTTGCCAGCGCGATAGGAAGAAGGTCAGAGCGCCAAGGTGTGCCTGTCAACGCTAACGTAAAAGCAGCGTGCTGTTGAATATTTTTAACAATATCTTGCCCCCATACATTGGCATCCTCAATGCTCGAACCAGCACAATGGTGTATTTCATCAAACACCACTAACACGCGGTTGTTCTTTAATAGTTTCCAGTAGTCGTCATTAAAAAAACGCATGTTTTGATAAGTATACGAGCAACCAACTGAGCCAATAACACCGTCAAAATTACAATTTAACCGTTTAGCAAACGTCTTTCTAATGCCATTTGCAACCTCACTAGAGGGTGAAAAACAAATCACAAAGTCTATTTGCTTAGTTTCAAATAAATACGCTGCAACTTCTGCCGCCAATACAGTTTTACCGGCCCCTGGTGTAGCTAAACAAAAAAAGTGCTTATGGCTTTGAGAGTGGTGCTTTTTAACTGCCGATAAGCAGGCTGATTGCCAATCCCTTAGCATGGTTGCTTTTCTTTTATTTTATTACCCAATAAAGTCTGCAAAGCATTTATTTTGCCAAGTAATTTAATCGACTTTTCCTTTGCTTGAGTGTGATGCAGCTGCAACTGTACTTGCAGCTTAGGGTAGCGTGCAGAAAGGCGCTGATACTCTTTAGCTTCTTCAAGTACAGTATTTAAATCAATCTCGTATGTTAATAAATCTTTTTTAAGTTCTTCTTGGTACTCAATAACTTTAACAGTTTCGGTCGAAATATCAGAAGCGCCAATATTTGCAGTATCTATTTGTTTTACTTTGCCTCGCCTTGAAGTAGGGACGATTTCTAAACTTGAAAAAAGCTCTGTTGTTGAATATATAACCTCCTTAGCTCCCTTGTTTAATTTATTGGTTCGTCTTAAGAGTCCATTTGCAACATTGCGAGTTAATTGGCGATATACAAACTTTCGGGTTTCTACTGGATCAGTAAACTCAGATTGTTCACGCAATAAAGCCTCTTTCGCTTGCGTCACAGTGAAATCATTCATCTGTTTGATTACCAAAAGAAAATGTAAAAATACATTCATATTCGCTTTTTTACTCATTGCTAAACCTTACTACTCACCATAAACTTAGGATTCCTAAGTATACATGCTCATGTAAAAACTAGACAATCATTTAAATGTGAGAGTTACCAAGATGAAGCAACGGTGCAGGTTAAATCCTTTTTTACAGAGCGTCTTAAAGAGGCTCGAAAACGAATGAAAATAAGCCAAAAAGAGTTAGGTATTAAAATGGGGATGGATCCAAGTTCAGCCAGTGGCAGAATGAACCATTACGAAACGGGTCGCCATATGCCCGACTTAACTACTTTAAAAAAGCTAGCAACCGAGCTAAATGTTCCCGTAAATTACTTTTTTTGTGAATCAGAGGAAAGCGCAACTTTGGCATGTTTAATCGAAAAGCTTGATGATGAAGGTAAGCGTAAGCTAATTCAACTACTAGAATCACAATAGTATTTTCTAATCTGGTTTAATCAAGGTTATAAAATTTAAAAGTAGCCATATGGGGGCTTCATTCCTATAAGTTTTTTAAATTCTAAAGCGGTTACGCAGACCAAGCCCAACTAAGAATAGAAATAAAAATGACGAGCTGGCGTAAGCATAGCTATAAAGATAAAAGTTCTCAGGTAATTGCTTTTCAAATAGCACTTGTGCACTGTGCCCTCTAGCTTCCTTTGATATCGATAAAAAAGGAGTTATTGTAGCGATAGATAAAGTTGCAGCCGGCTTGTAAGCACTTTTTATCTCAATATCTGACTTTGAAATTATATACGAATTAAAAAGAAGAAAAGATATAACTAGGAGCAGCAGGGGGCGCATTATACTTTGCCCATAGTTACTGGTAACAGAATAAATTATATCCATAACTGACTGTACAATATTGAGCCTACCCCATCTTTTAGCTCTAAGTTCATCCGCATGAAAAGCCAAAACCATATCATGACTCTTATTTTGTTCTGCAAGCTCTTTAAGTCTACATAGGCGTCCAATATCGAGTGTGTCAGTAACTTTTTTTATTGGAGTAAAAAATACCTTTTTACGGTTTAGGGTGTATATCATAGAGGTTAAGTCAGTATGATGGTTGAGCTTCGTACTTCTCAAATCTGGAACACACTTAAAGTGTCCACTAATATTAAAATCTTTTTCAAATACACTTCCTTTGAAAGACAGAGTTATTACTTTCTTTGCATCAAGTTCATCAAAGTCGAAGGTGTCTGTACAGTTTATATACTCAAAATAAACCTCTTTGCATAAGAATTTAGTATTTTTAAAGTGCGTACCGCCAGCAAAAGTTGAATGATCAAAACCTACAACTTCGTGAAATGTAGTACTTGGGAAGTAAGCCAGCATTTCAAAATGCGAAAAAGTGAATAGTGTATTTCCTTTGAAATTACAATCACTAAAAACTATTGAGTTTTGAAACTCAGCGTTGTAAAAAGACGCAATACAATTGAACGTAATACCATTGAAGGAGGCATTTTGGGAAAATATAGCTTTTGAAAAATCAGCTGTTCCATTAAAAGTACCATTGTCGAATATTGCAGGAATATTAAATTCAGTATTTGAAAAATCAGCTAAATGAGGGAACGTGTAGTTAACGAATGTTAGAGCTGAAAAATCACCTTCTGCATTTGCTTTTAATAAAACTTTATTATTGGGAGCGATTTGTAGCAAGTCGGGTATTGCGAATCTCACGCCACTAAAGTCAACACCTATGTCCGGATTGTTCTTTGCCCACACATTCCAAGCATCTTTCCCCTGAAGCCATAGAGCTACACTAGCTTCTTTGCTTAATAAGTTTGGTTTTTTAAATTCCATTTTTAACAATACCCGTTAAAGTAAACCCAGCCCTATGTTTTATCATAAGTAAAAAGCTATTTCATTTTTTAGTGTTTAGCAGAGGCGGAGTTAATCCAAAAACCTTAATAATCCTCTTCGTAATTATCGTTGCTTAGTTAGTGCTTTAAACCTCTTTTTAATACCAATTTATTACTAATTAAAACTCAAAAACCCACGACCTTTGCTGTATGATAAGCCAATAAATTATATTGATATTCTTGCAAAGAGAGACCACATGGACGCTGCATCAAAAAAGCCTGCAACTAAAAAAGCCGCAAAAAAAACACAAGTCGGGTTTGAAGAATCCCTTTGGGATGCCGCCAATAAACTGCGCGGGAGTGTTGAATCAGCCGAATATAAGCACATTGTTTTAAGCTTAATCTTTCTTAAATTTATTAGTGATAAGTTTGAAGCGCGTAAAAAAGCCATTGCCAGCGAGTACGGTGATGAATACATCGACATGGTTGACTTTTATGCGATGGATAACGTGTTTTACCTACCAGAAGACGCACGCTGGTCGTACATTCAAATTAACGCCAAGCAAGGCGATATAGCCGTTAAAATAGATACCGCACTACACGCGGTTGAAAAAAACAATAAATCACTCGCTGGCGCATTGCCCGATAACTACTTTTCACGCTTAGGGCTTGATGCCAGTAAGCTCTCTGCGCTTATCGATACCATTAATAATATCGACACCATTGCCAACCAAAACGAAAAAACAGAAGAAGACTTAGTTGGTCGTGTTTACGAATACTTTTTAGGTAAATTTGCCGCCTCTGAAGGTAAAGGCGGGGGCGAGTTCTACACGCCTAAGTCAATTGTTACCCTAATCGCCGATATGATAGAGCCATTCGAAGGTAAAATTTACGACCCCTGTTGTGGCTCGGGCGGTATGTTTGTGCAATCGCTTAAATTTATTAATAGCCACAACGGCAACCAAAAAAATGTCTCTATTTACGGGCAAGAGTACACTAACACCACCTATAAACTGGCTAAAATGAACCTTGCCGTTCGCGGTATTTCGGGCAACTTAGGCGATATAGCAGGCGATACCTTTTTTAAAGACCAACACCCCGACCTAAAAGCCGATTACATAATGGCAAACCCACCGTTTAACCAAAAACAGTGGCGCGCCGATAACGAATTAGTCGACGATGCCCGTTGGGCAGGTTACCCAACACCGCCTACCGGTAATGCTAACTATGCGTGGATCATGCATATGATCTCAAAACTCAGCGAGCATGGCACCGCAGGCTTTGTACTGGCTAACGGCTCAATGAGCTCAAACACCAGTGGCGAGGGCGATATTCGCCAAAAAATAATCGAAAACGACTTAGTCGATTGTATGATAGCCCTACCAGGGCAGCTGTTTTACACCACACAAATTCCGGTGTGTTTATGGTTTATAAGCAAAGATAAACGCGGTAATAACGAAAAAGGCCTACTAAAACGCCGCGACCGCCAAGGTGAAACGCTATTTATAGACGCTCGCGAAATGGGCTCTATGGTTAACCGTACCCTAAAAGAGCTAACTAACGACGACATAGCTAAAATAACCGAAACCTACCATATATGGCGCGGCGAAGAGCTAAGCTTAGATACAGATCAAGAGTACCAAGATATCGCCGGTTACTGTAAATCAGCCACCCTTGCCGATATTAAAGCGAACGACTACGTACTTACCCCTGGGCGCTATGTCGGCGCTGCCGATATTGTAGATGACGGCATCCCGTTCGAAACCAAAATGACTGAACTTAGTCAAACCCTTTATAGCCAAATGAACCAAAGCGATGAGCTTGATAAAGCGATTCGTAAGAATTTGGAGGCGTTGGGTTATGGGGAGTGATTGGCCATTTGTTTCAATTGAAGATATTGCAGAAGTTAAAAGTGGAAAAAGATTACCGAAAGGGAATGAGTTAGTTGAGCATCGAACAGAGTTTCCATATATTCGTTTGGTAGATGTTTCGAATGGAAGAGTTGACTCTGAAAATCTAAAGTTTTTACTACCAAAGACTCAGGAAAAAATCAGTCGGTATATTGTAGACACTGATGATATATGTCTTGCTATTGTAGGACATACAATCGGTATGGTGTTTTATATTGATTCGAAATGGAGTGGGGTAAATTTAACTGAAAATGCTGCAAGAATTACTAATGTTAGTTCTGATTTTAATCCACGTTATATTTATTATTATTTAAATTCATCTATTGGACAAAATGAAATAATCTCAAGGAAAGTAGGCTCAGCGCAAGGTAAATTACCACTTTATAATATTAAGTCGCTTGAGATCCCTAAAGTCCCTAGAGCTTACCAAGATAATGTTGTTCAAATTTTGGATAAAATTGATTCTAAAATAGAACTAAACAAAAAAACCAACAACACCTTAGAACAAATGGCGCAGGCGCTATTTAAAAGCTGGTTTGTTGATTTTGATCCTGTGTTCGACAACCTACTTGCGAGCGTTGATTTTAAGTTAGAAAGCCTTGAAAACCGCTTGCCTGACAATTTAAAACTAAAAGCGCAGCGTCGCTTAGCGGTACTGAACAGTTTAGAAAATGCGGCCGAATGCAAAGCGTCACTCATTGCACTCGCTCACGAGTTACAAGCACAGCTACCAACAAAAGAAGCAACACAAGCAGCAGTGCAAGTATCAGAAAAAGCCGCTGAAACATCCGTTAAAGCAAACTTAAACGCCAACCCTAATATATTAGCCCAACACGCTAACACCCACGCCCACTTCCCCTGTGAGTTCGAGCACAACGAACAACTAGGTTGGATACCAAAGTGCTGGGAAAAAGGCACTTTTAAAGACATTGCTGATGGGCTAAGTGGTTATGCATTTAAAGGAAAAGATTTTTCAGAGACAGGTTTTGCTGTTCTTAAGATTAAAAACATAACTACAGTTCGCTCTGTAGTTATTAATGATGTTAATAGGGTTTCACCCGAAGTAATCGATAAACTTCAGCGGTTTTTGCTCAATGATGGCGATATTATAATGGCTATGACTGGAGCAACTGTGGGTAAATTTGGAGTTCTAGTTAGCGAGGATAATGAAGCTTATTATTTAAACCAACGTGTTTGTAAACTTACACCAAAGATGGAAAAAGGAAACCCTTTTTTATTTAGTGCGTTAAATCAGCCTGGAGTAGAGGAAGGTATCTTAAGTGCCGCTCAAGGAAGTGCACAGCCAAATATTAGTGCAAATGGAATATTAGCTACAAAGCTTTTAGTACCAAGCAAAAAAACTATAGAGATATTCAATCGTTTACTAGAAGATGTATATGAGCGAAAAATTACTCTAAGAAAAGAGTGTTACAAACTAACAAAACTCCGCGACACTTTATTACCCAAACTCATTTCTGGTGAATTACAAATACCCGATGTAGCCATTGATGAAGAAGTAGTAGATTAAACTTAACTGAGTGTTTGAAGGCCAAAATAAAAATAAAAAAGAATAAGGATGTTTGATGAAATTTACTGAAGCCAAATTAGAACAAGCGGTGGTTGAGCTATTAGGCGAGCAAGGCTATCCGCATTTATTGGGCGGTGAGCTTAGCCGCAATAATAGCGATGTACTGATAAAAGAAGACTTGCGTGCTTTTTTAACTAAGCGTTACGCTAAAAATAATATTACAGCGGGTGAGGTAGCCTCAATAATTGCAAAGCTTGAAAAGCTGCCAGCAAGTGATTTATACGAGAGCAATAAAACCTTTTGTAAGTGGCTAAGTGACGGCTTTTTACTGAGCCGCGAGCGTGGGAGGGTAGCAGGCAGTGCAGCGCAAAAAGATTTGTATATTCAGCTGCTTGATTACGATAACGTTGAGCAAGGTATTAAAAGTAGCCTAATAGTAGGGAATGCTATGGCTGCTTTGGATAATATGGCTCTCGATAACGTGAATGAAGCCAGCGTTACCTACCAGCAAGACGATAATATCTATCGCTTTGTTACCCAGCTAGAAATAGAAAGCCCCACAAGTTACGACAATATTGAGCTGCGTATTCCCGATGGCATTTTATACGTAAACGGCTTGCCGTTGGTGGTGTTTGAATTTAAAAGCGCGATACGCGAACAAGCTCCTATATTTGAAGCGTATGAGCAGTTAACGGTGCGCTACCGCCGCGCTATCCCGCAGTTATTTGTATTTAATACCTTGTGCGTTATAAGTGATGGCGTAAACAACAAAATGGGTAACTTATTTGCGCCTTATCAGTTTTTTTACTCATGGGGAAAAGTAACGGGGCAAGAGCTAACCGCGCAAGAGGGGATTAACTCGTTACATACCTTATTGCAGGGCTTGTTAGATAAAGCGCGCCTGCGCGATGTAATGCGCAATTTTGTGTTCTTCCCTGACTCGGGTAAAAAAGAGATAAAAATTGTGCCGCGTTACCCGCAATATTATGCGGCTAATAAACTGTTCGAAACTATAAAACAGCATTTAAAGCCACAAGGCGATGGTAAAGGCGGTACGTACTTTGGCGCAACGGGTTGTGGCAAAAGTTACACCATGCAATTTTTAACACGCTTGTTGATGAAAAGCGTTGAACTTAAAAGCCCAACCATTATTTTAATTACCGACCGAACCGATTTAGACGATCAGCTTTCTCAGCAGTTTGGTAATGCTAAAACCTACATTGGCGACGACACAGTAAAAACTGTTACCAGCCGTACTCACTTACGTGAATTACTTGAAGGGCGTAACAGTGGCGGTGTATTTTTAACGACTATTCATAAGTTTACCGAAGACACCCAGTTATTAACCGACCGCACTAACGTTATTTGTATTTCTGATGAGGCGCATCGTAGCCAAGTTAATCTTGATCAAAAAATTACTATCACCGAAAAAGGCGTAAAAAAGACCTTTGGTTTTGCAAAATACCTGCACGACTCACTACCCAATGCCACTTACGTTGGTTTTACTGGCACCCCAGTAGACGCCACGCTTGATGTGTTTGGTGAAGTAGTTGACTCGTACACCATGACTGAGTCGGTTAAAGATGAAATAACCGTACGCATTGTGTACGAAGGCCGCGCTGCCAAGGTGTGTTTAAACAACAGCAAACTGGCAGAAATTGAAGCCTATTACAAAGAATGCGCTGATGCAGGCAGTAACGAGCTGCAAATAGAAGACAGTAAAAAAGCCACCGCTAACATGAATAGCATTCTAGGCGATCCTGACCGCATTCGTGTATTAGCAAGAGACTTTGTTGAACATTACGAAAAACGCGTTGAGGAAGGCTCTACCGTTGCAGGAAAGGCGATGTTTGTGTGTAGCTCGCGTGGTATTGCTTATCAGCTGTATCAAGAACTAGAAGAACTACGCCCACATTGGTTTGATGTAGTCGATACCGACAACGCGCAAAAGCTATCTGATACCGAGCGAAAGCGTGCCATTAGCGAAGGCCGTATTGCTGCGCCCTCTGAAAAAGTAAAAATGGTGATGACGCGTGGCAAAGACGACGTTGAACGCCTATATAATTTACTTGGCAGTAAAGACGAGCGTAAAGAGCTTGATAAGCAATTTAAAAACAAAAACTCAAACTTTAAAATAGCCATAGTGGTAGATATGTGGCTAACCGGTTTTGATGTGCCATTTTTAGATACCATGTACATAGATAAGCCACTGCAAAAGCACAGCTTAATACAAACTATTTCGCGGGTTAATCGCCAGTTTGAAGGCAAAGATAAAGGCCTAGTGGTTGACTACATTGGTATTAAATCTGAGATGAATAAAGCGTTAGCGCAGTATTCAAAAACTGACGAAACTAATTTTGAAGACATTACCGCCTCGGTTATTGAAGTCAAAAACCATCTAGCGCTACTTGCCGAGTTATTCCATAAATTTGACAGCAGCCCATACTTTACCGGTGAGGCCGTTGCCCAGTTAAACTGCTTAAACCACGCTGCCGAGTTTGCACTAATTACCGAAAAACGCCAAAAGCGTTTTATGGATTTAGTTAAGCGTTTAAAAGCCGCTTACGATGTGTGTTGCGGTAGTGAAAAAATTAACGAAAATGAGCGTAACCACATTCACTTTTACCTTGCCATTCGCTCTATTATTTACAAGCTAACCAAAGGCGAAGCGCCCGATACTGCGCAAATGAACGCCAAAGTACGCGAAATGATAAGCGAAGCCCTGCAAAGCGACGGCGTTGAGGAAGTATTTAAGCTCGGCAATGAAGATGGCGGCGAAATCGACATTTTTAATGACGATTACATTGCCAAAATAGAAAAAATAAAACTCCCCAATACCAAAATTAAAATACTGCAACAAATGCTAGCTAAAGCCATAGGCGAGCTTAAAAAAGTAAACCAAACTCAAGGTATCGACTTTACCAAACGCTTTGAATCGCTAGTACAGCGCTACAACGAGCGAAAAGAAGATGATGTACTGGTAAGTAGCGTACTGGATGACTTTTCAGAAAGCATGGTTGATATGATTTACAGCGTACGCGACGAAATGAACGCGGGTGACGAGCTAGGCATTGATATTGAAGAAAAAGGCTTTTACGACGCCCTAAAAATGTTAGCGGTTAAATACGACTTTGACTACCCCGAAGATAAGCTAATTGAGCTTGCCCAAGCGGTAAAAGTAATTGTAGATGACAAGGTAAAATTTGTAGATTGGAATAACCGAGACGACATTAAATCATCGCTCAAAGTCGAGCTGATTTTAATACTCGCTAAATTTAAATACCCACCAATCAGCCGCGATGAAGTGTATAAAGAAATATTTGAGCAAGCGCAGAGTTTTAAAGCGAATAAAAAAGTTTAAATTACTAGGCTTAGTTTGGATGTGATTTATGGAGTTCACCATTTAAAGCGAGCTCCATAAAAAAGCGTTATAACGCACTTTGGCTAACTACGGTTTTAGCGTTTGATTGTTCACTAAAAGCAAGTGCCTCATTAAGTTTTTCAAATGGAAACACTTTAGGTGTATCAGTGGTTAGGGTTTGGTTATCTAACTGGTTAATTAATGCCTCTCCCTCTTTTATGAGTTCAGCCCAGTCTTGCTCATCTCCATAGTTGTGCAACGCGCCAAGAGCAACTTCATGATACGAGATTGAGCTGGTAAATGCAGGGAACAGCGGTTCCTCAATTCTATCTTGAATACAGACTAAGTGGCCGTTAGCTTTAAGGTAGCTTGCAAGTTTAGTAGCACTTTGTTGGCCTTTAGCATCAAATACGGCGCGGTATTGTTGCTGGCATTGGCTTTGCTCTCTCAGCACTTTATTTACACCAAGTGATAAGGCCTCTGTTTTATTCGCACTTGGGCTGAGTAAATTGATTTTAACGCCATTTTTATGGAGCAGCTGTATAAGGATTTTGGTAACTGCACCAAAGCCAGAAACCAACACCTTTTTATTTTGCATGCTTGGCACTTTATTAAATGCCTGTATTGCAGTGAGCATAGGGCACGGTAAGCTTGCAGCCTTAGATAAAGAAAAGCTTTGTGGGAGTCTCATTACTCGTTGAAATTTTAACACTGTGTATGTTGCAAAACTGCCAGGTAAAAGCAGCGATTGATGATAGCAAACCGAGCTGCCTATAAACTCTTTAGGTACGCTAGCGCCTGTTTGAATAACAATTCCTGCGCCATCCACACCAGGTATAAAGCCTGACGGCCAAGCTAATGGGTTGGCTTTTATAAATTTCCAATCAACAGGGTTTATACCCATTGCTTTGTTTAAAACAACAATTTCATTTTCGTTTATGTTTAAAGGTGGTGCAATTGAAGATAGAAGCAGGGGGGAGCCTGCCTCTTCAAACTGCCACGCTAAATCGCAGCTGTTCATTTTAGTTATCCCACTGTGGAGAAAAGTCAGGTGATGCTTGGCGATCGTTTTTATTTAATTGATCAATCGCGGTTATTTCTTTAGCACTAAGTGTTAAATCAGGGCCAGCTAAATTAGTTATTAGATTACTTCTTTTAGTTGATGAAGGAATCGTTGTTAATCCATTCGCAAGTGCCCACGCAATAACAACCTCAGAAGGCGCCTTATTATGACTATTGGCAATATCAATAATGGTTTCATCTTTGAGAACTTTACCAACAGCAAATGGCATATAACCTGTCACATGAATGTTATTTTCACTGCAAAATTCGCGTAATGACTCGTTTGTTAAGTAAGGGTGAACTTCTACTTGGTTAGTAAAAATTTCACCGTTAGGCAAAATAGCCATAGCCTGTTTAAGCAAGTCAATAGTGAAATTTGATACGCCAATATTTTTAGCAAGGCCTAGCTCTTTAGCTTTAACTAGCTCACCTAAATATTCTTCCATCGGTTCATCGTTCTCTGGAGATGGCCAGTGTATCAATAACAAATCTACATAATCAGTTTGCAGTTTATTTAGGCTTTCTTTAACACTATCAATGAATGATGCTTTGTTTAAGTTAGCATTCCATACTTTTGTAGTGATAAAAATATCGGCTCTAGTTACGCCGCTGTCACTAATAGCTTGGCCTACTTGCGCTTCGTTGCCATAAATTTGTGCAGTATCTATATGCTTATACCCAACTTCTAACGCCATTTTTACAGAGTTGTAAGCCACTTCGTCTTCTAAGCGAAAAGTACCCATACCTAATTTTGGCATTGTGTTTAAATTTATGTTCATTACGTGTCCTTTATTTATGAAAAACGGGTAAGACATTTTTTGCTATGTCTGCCATGCTTTGTTCGATATTTATTTCATTGCGTCTAAAATGAAGGCCAATATGATCTACGCCAGCAGCCTTCATGCTGTTTAGCTCTTTTATTAAGCCATTGACTCCGGTTCTAACCCCAAAGTGGTGTCTCTCAATGGGGGCGTCTGGGTTGTCTACAAAATCTAAATGGATAAAGCTTACATAAGGTTTGTCACCTGCAACGCTTCGCCATAGCGCTACACGTTTTACATGATCGTCAGGTGTACCTGGGTACGCTAACCATCCATCGAGGTTTTCACCTATAAATTGCGGCGATTGTTGTGCAAGGCCTGCGGCGTAAATAGGGTATTGCGCTACTTGAGGGTATATTTTTTGCCCTGGTTGTAATTTAGAGTCAGACTCATCCTTTAACACCTCAATAGCTTCTCTAAAAAGCTGGCCACGAGCGGCGTAATCAACATTAAATAAAGGATATTCTGAGGGTCTATCACCACTTGCTACACCTAAAATTAAGCGGTTGTTGCTTAGCTCAGCCATTGTGTTCGCTGATTTTTTCACAAGCCAAGGCTGTCTTAATGGAAGAACAACAGCCGCAGTACCTAGTAAAATATTGTTTGTAATACCCGCTAAGTAGCCTAAGTATGTAAACGCTTCAAATACTTGTGCAGCATCGCCAAAGTTAGGGTCGTACAGTGGCACGTCTCTTACCCATGCAGTACTAAAGCCAAGCTCATCGGCTAATATAATGCGCTCTTTATGCTGTGACATATCAGGCACACCAAAAGGCTTACCTTCTTTAATACGTTTTTTTTGGCCATCTCTTGACCAGTCATTGTCTAGTGGCAGTTCAACACCAATTGAAAAGCCCAAGTTTTTTAATTTATCAATAGTCATAATCAGTCTCTTTCGAAGAAAAAATTCGGGATTAAATTTAAATAGCTTTCACTTGTTCGCGTGAATCTAGAAAACCCGATAGTCGTGTTAATACAATGGCAAATATAACAATTGATGCGCCCACCCAAGGGGTGTCCATTAACTCCATGTCTTCTACTACAACACCGCCAATGATTGAGCCAATTGCAATACCGACATTAAAGGCCGCTATATTTAAACCTGATGCAACATCTACAGCATTAGGCGTATGTTTTTGTGCTAGCTGCACAACATAGACTTGCAGGCCTGGTACGTTACCAAAAGCGAAGGCGCCCCAAATAAGTAGTGTTAAAACAGCGCCAATTTGATTGCCTGCCGTAAATGTAAATACAAAAAGAATGATAGCGAGTGCGCTAAAAATACCTGTTAACGCTTTTACTGGTCCCATGCGGTCAGCTAGTTTTCCACCCCAAATATTGCCTATTGCTACTGAAATTCCGTAAACAAGCATAATTAAGCCAATTGAACTGGATTCAAAACCAGAAACCTGCTCTAAAATTGGAGCTAAATAGGTAAAGGCCACAAACGTCCCGCCGTAGCCGACAGCTGTAATGGCGTACACTAAAAGTAATCTAGGCTGTGTTAGCACTTTTAGTTGCTCTGAGATTTTTGCGGGTACCGCTTTTTTTAAGTTTGATGGTACAAGAATTGCGCTACCAATGAGTGCGATTAAGCCCAATATAGAAACGATTAAAAATGTTGCTCTCCAGCCCAGCTCTTGACCGATCCACGTACCTAAAGGCACACCGGTCACTAAGGCTACGGTTAAGCCCGTAAACATGATTGCGATTGCGCTGGCTTCTTTTTCTTTGGCAACTAAGCTCGTTGCAATAGTTGAACCAATAGAGAAAAACACGCCATGAGCCAACCCTGTTAGGATCCGGGCCACTATCAAGGTTTCATAACTTGGGGCTTGCCAGGCAAGTAGGTTACCTGCGACAAATAAAGCCATTAAAACCAATAAAACTGATTTACGATTCCAACGACCGGTTAATGCTGTTAGCACTGGCGCACCAATAGCTACACCGAGTGCGTATAAGCTGACTAATAAGCCTGCTGATGGTAGTGAAACACCTAAGTCTGCTGCAATAGTTGGTACTAGGCCAACAATTACAAACTCAGTTGTTCCTATAGCGAATGCGCTGAGTGTAAGCGCCAATAATGCTAAAGGCATTTGTAGTTCCTCAAATAATTAATGTGGGGTAATTTTCATCTAATTTAAGGAGAAGAAACACAGCGTATTTCTCAAAACAATTTTGTTAAAAATGCAAAAGTAAAAATGTTGGCTTGTTATTTTTAATAAAATAAGGGGCCCAGTAATGGGTTTAATAAAGCTGTTAAAACGGCAGGTTTTATGCGGGCTCAGAGTATGGGGTATTGGCTAGTATAAATGGGGGAGGAAGCCACAAAAAAACGGCAAACAAGGTGTGGTTGCATCTCGTTTGCCGTTAAATAACTATGTCTAAATGGGTGTTACAAAATAGCGACAGGGTTAATTTGCACCTGAGTAGAGCCTTCGTATAGAGGGTGGCCAAGTACAAACATAAATTCCCATGCTTGATCTTTTGCTAGGTCGTCACACAAAATGTTTTCAAGCACGTGCACGCCGTAATTAGTGGCCATCATTTGGTTTACAGGGAATGAAAGACTAGGGTCTTCATGCGGAACGGCTTCAGATGACCAGTTATCGGCACCTACTGCAATAACGCCTTTTTCGGCAAGGTACTTACCACCTTCAACGCCAATACCTGGGCCGCCCGCAAGGTAACGTTCGTTATCTTTACCCATTAAGTCAGACCAACCGGTACAAAATAAAACAACATCGCCTTTTTGAATATCTACGCCTTGTTGTTTGGCTACTGCGTCAATTTCTTTTTTATTAAAGGTGGTGCCTTCGCTCACTATATCTTGGTTAAAATAAGGACGCATATCTAATAATACACCACGAGAAACCATTGGTGGGACTTTCTCTAGACCGAGTTTTTTAACACCTGTTACAGTCATAAAATCAGATACTTTATGGCCATTATAATGAACGTTGTCGCGACCATAGTGCGCAAGGCCATTAATTTGAGAGCCTACACCAGTCCAGCCAATAATTTGGTCATCAACATAAGTAAATTTATTTGTACCAAATGTTTTAGGTTCAGGCTGCGACGTATGAACTTCAAAGTAACGGTGACGAAACGCTGGGGTATCTTTATTTACCGCCATGCCTAAACCGTACACTTTACCTTGTTTTATTAATTTTGATGCTGTTAATACAGAGCTTGGAGTAATGTAATTCATTGCGCCAATTTCATCATCAGCCCCCCACTTTGAAGTAGGTACTTGATCGGCCGCGTTAACACCAGCAGAAAGTGTAAGTACTGCACTTAGAGCAGTGGCTATTTTCAATTTTTTATGTGCTTTCATATTGCTATTACCTTGTATTTAATTTTAGAGGTGCAAAGCATATTTGCTATGACGTGGCCTACTATATTTAAAACAGCGTGAATAATTGATAGTTGAAAACACAAAACTCTTTTTCACTTTTTGCAATTAACGAGCATATTAAAATAATAGTGAATACACCTAATTAAAGCTTATGCAATCACTGTAAATAAGAATTAGTTTAATTTTATTATTTCATTTTTAACAAAATAGATTTAACAACAATAGCGTTTTTAACATTTGGAAACCCTTACATAATCTCTCTGCTTTAAAAAAGAGGGCTCACTATAGAGCTTTCTGAATAATTAATTTAGGAGATATACAATGAAAATGAAAAAACACGTACTTGCTATTGCTGCAATCGTTTCAGCCTCACTCAGCTCTGCATCTGTAATGGCTGCAGATTTAGAGTTAGTTGCTAAATTTGAAGACGCTCGCCCGGGTAACCCAACACTTACTGTAGATGGCAAATTAATAGTGACTATGTCTGCACTAGTGAACCCAGATATACATGTGCGAGAAGTGCTGGCTGATGGTTCAACCAAACCCTACCCAAATTTAGAATGGGCCGGAAAAGCGGGCGAGCATGGTAAAGGCATCGCATCTACTATAGGTATAAAAGCCGATACAAATGGTATTTTGTGGGTGCTAGATATGGGCAACAAGCTACATACACCTAAATTAATCGGGTGGGACACGTATGCTAATAAGCTACATCGTTCTATTGTTTTTCCAAGCGGTGTAGTAGATAAACACTCGTTTATTCAAGATATTGCTATAGATACTAAACGTAATCGTGCCTATTTGGCCGATATGACACTTGATAAAAAAACGGGAACTACACCAGCTCCCGCTATTTTAGTAGTGGACCTAGAAACAGGTGAAGTGCGTCGCACATTAGAAAACCATGAGTCTTTCCAATCAGATGGTAAACCTATTTTTGTAGAGGGCAGAATTGTTGCTCATTCAGATAGTAAAGGTGATGCTGTTTATCATCAATACGGCTTAAACCCTATCGCTATCGACCCTCAACAAGAGTGGGTATATTTTGGCCCAATGGGTGGCACCACTATTCACCGTATTCCGGCTGATGCCTTGGCTGATGACTCACTAAACTACGACCAACTCAGTGGCTTTATTGAGTTTTACAGAAATAAACCACGTACAGACGGCTTTACTGTTGATGCGCATGGTGATGTTTACGTCACTGACGTTGAAAATAGCGCCATTGGCGTTGTAAAAGAAGATGGCTATCACGTGGTGGTACAAGATGAAAAGCTTTCGTGGCCTGATGGCGTTGCCTTAAGCCAAGATGGTTGGCTATATGTGGTAGCTAACCAGCTTCATAATTTACCGGGCTTAAACCAAGGGAAAGACGCGAGTAAGCCTCCGTTTACTATTTACAAAATCAATGTAAATGACGTTGAGTAAATACGCTTAAACCGTCGATTAATCAATTCACCCCTTTTATTAATTATCAGCGCTTAACCTAAGCGCTGTCCTTATTAACGACAAAGTCACTTAATAAGTCTCTTTGTCGCGGTATTTATGAACTATTTAAAAATCAAACCAACACTGTTAGCTACACTTACTGCATTAGTTACTTCAAATGCTTATGCATCATCACTTAACCAAACAGACATTACGATTGGTGGTTATATAAAAGCAGATTTAATGCTTAGTCATTATAGTAATGGCGCGCCAGATACTAATTCGATTTCTAGGCAATCATATATTCCAGGCACCATTTCAGGTGATTCAAACAATGGTAAAAATGTTTTAGATTTTCATGCGAGAGAAAGTCGTTTCAATATCGCAGCGCAGAATGATATTGATGGCGTAAAAGTCAGCGGCTTTATAGAGCTCGACTTTATGACGCACTTTGATGGAAGTGAAAGAATTGATAATGGCTACTCTCCACGGCTGAGGCTCGCTTATTTAAACTATGATAAATGGACCATAGGGCAAAATTGGTCGACGTTCCAAAATCCATCAGTTTTACCTGATAATTTAGATTTTTCTAGCGCAGCAGATGGCTCGCCATTTATACGCCAAGGGCAAGTACGTTATACCAATGGTAAGTTTCAAGTATCATTAGAAAACCCTGAAAGTACGTTCACGAGTGTAGAGACTGAATCAAGAGTAACATCGGGCTCTGGCTGGTTACCTGATGTTGTATTGAGATACAATTTTCTTAATGAAAATAATGCTCAACTTAACCTATCATCTGTTTTTAGAAGAGTTTCTTTGGACTCTAAAGTTAACCAAGACAAAATTAAAGCAGATGAATTCGGTTATGGGGTGAGTTTGGCCGGTAAGTTACCCGTAGGCAATATGGATGACTTTCGATTTACTATTACAGCGGGTGAAGGGCTAGGTCGCTACGCAGCATTAAATTACATTAATGCGGCAACATTAAACGCAGAAGGGGATACCAAACGCATTAGAACGGTGTCTGGTTTTATGGCTTATAGGCATTTTTGGAATGAAAAACTACGCTCTAGTTTAACTTTATCGGGTATTACGGCAGATAATCCAACGGTGATTTCTAATAAAGCGATTAATAAATCAAGCTATTCTGGTTATGTAAATTTACTTTATTCGCCGACTGTGAATACAACCTTTGGCGTTGAGTTAATGCATGCAAACAATAAACAAGAAAATGGTGTTGATGTAGAGCTGACTCGATTAATGTTTTCGGCTAAATACAGTTTTTAATAGAAAAATGGGGCAAAGCCCCATTTTTTATAGACTTATTTTTGTAGAGAAAAAATCAATAAAAGCGCTGATTCTGGATGAGAGAACTGAGTTTTTATTATAAACAGCATGGACATCTTCTCGGGGGTTAGGGCTTAAAATAGAATTAGGCAGTATTTCAACTAAAACTTGTTTTTCAATATCTTTTTTAACCATAAAATCTGACAACACTGCTATACCATTTCCATTTATACACAATTGCCTAATTGCTTCTCCACTGCTGGCAGTAATTGAAGGTTTTAAACTAATAGTACCTTTTAAGAACCAGTTATTCAGTTTTGGGGAGTCTGCAAAGCCAATAATTTGGTGTTCTTTTAAATCATCAATACAAGTAGGCGCCCCTTTTTTGTTCAAGTAGCGAGGGCTTGCAACAATACGAAGTTTGCTTAGTCCGAGTTTTTTAGCGTACAGGTTAGAATCACTGAGTTTTCCTATTCTAATCGCTATGTCTGTCTTTTTTTCGATGAGATCAACAATACTTTCATTAGACAATAGCTCAAGTGTAATACCAGGGTAAGCTAGTTGAAAATCTTCTATATACGGAATAAGCTGGTGATATAAAAATGGGCTTGCGGCATCGACCCTCAACTTACCAGCGGGGTTACTTTGTAAGTTATTAAGAGCTTCTTCCCCTCTACTAATTATATCCAACCCTTCTGTTACATATTCTAAAAACAGCTGTCCTTCTTCAGTTAAGTCAATTCGCCGAGTACTTCGATTAAATAAAGTGACCTTTAAATCACACTCTAACCGTGTAATGGCACGAGAAACTTTTGCGACTTGTGTATCTAACTGATTGGCTGCACTTGTAAAGCTACCTGTATTAGCAATAGTGATAAATGTTTCAAGATCTTCGTTTTTTGATTTGATAAGCATAATTAACATACAAAAATGTAAACTTTACGCTAGTTTAGTTTACTAATTCATTAATAAATAGAGGTTATTATTGTTGTTTTTACAAAACAGTTTTGCGATTTTTGATAATCTCAATCTCAATCTCAATCTCAATTTTAATTATTAATACTCATTTTAAAGCAATAAGCTATATGGATTTCTTTGGTGTTTATAGCAATATTGTTTGCAAGTTTAATCAAAAGAATCTAACTTAAAGCTTAGTATTTCTAAGTTTTAAGGTGTTGGATGGCTTTTCTATTTTCTCCCAAGGCTCGGGCATTTTCTGAGGAGTCGTTGGAAAGTTACTTATTACGGGTCGTGTCAGAGAATTTTTTTGACTCGTATGAAGGGTTAAGTTTAGCTATTCGCGAAGAACTACATGAGCTTGATTTTGAGGCGCATGGTGCATTCCCAGTAGATTTAAAAAGGCTCAACGTTTACCACGCCAAGCACAATAGCCACTTTAGAATGCGGGCTTTAGGGCTACTTGAAACACTACTCGATTTACCTCGATACGAGCTACAAAAACTGGCTTTGCTAAAGTCAGATATTAAATTTAACTCCTCCGTCGCTTTATATAACAATGGCGTAGACATTCCCCTGAGGTTTATTCGTTACCACGCTGAAGGTGCTGTTGATTCGATTCCGGTATGCCCACAATGTCTTGCAGAAGAAGCTTACATAAAACAAAGCTGGCACATAAAGTGGGTAAATGCATGCACTAAACATCAGTGTGCTTTGCTACATAACTGCCCAGAATGCTGCGCTCCAATTAACTATATCGAGAATGAGTCAATCACTCATTGTTCATGCGGTTTTGAGCTAGCTTGCGCTAGTACCTCGCCTGTAAATACGTTAAGTATTAAGCGTTTAAATAAATTACTGGATAAAATTGAGGGCAACGATAGCAACCTGCTATTTAACAATACAACTCTTACAGAACGCTTTGCTGCACTCCTTTGGTATCAGGGGAGGTACTCTCAAACAGATAACTTTTGCTTAAATGACGCTGTGGATTATTTTAGTAAGTGGCCAGCAGTTTTTTACAAAGAGCTTGATGAATTAAGTAAAAATGCAGAAATGAAGCTAATAAATTTGTTTAATAAAACAGAGTTTAAGTTTATTTTCGGTGATGCTATTTTGTCGTGCCCCAGTACTCAAATGCAGAGGGAGCTTCATTTTGTTTATAGGGCTCTGTTAGATTATTTAGTTACTTTGGTTGAGAGTAACCCTAAAACTAAAAAGCCCAACGCAGCCGACTTATTAGTAAGTGTATTGGAGGCTGCAACTTTGTTAGGCACTTCAGTAAATCAGGTTTATAGGTTGTACCAAGATGGTATTTTGCAAACGGCGTCTCGTCATAAAATGAACCAGCGGATCAACCCTTATAAGGGCGTATTTTTTTTAAGGCATGTTATTGAGTACAAAACCAGTTTTGGAAATGACAAAGCTAGAATGTATTTGTCGGCATGGTGAGTATATGCATTTAAAAGAACTGCTAGAGATTACAGACACCACTGAGCGAGATAGATTATTACGTCGTGCTTTTAGCCCTTATACGGCAATGATTGATATAACAGGAAGTGAAGCCGTTGCTCTGATTATTTTGTTAAACCTGACTTATCGAAAAAACCAAGTTGATGATTTGCTGGATAAACAGCTAGCAAAACAGGCTTTAAAAAGTGAAGACCATATTAATAAATGTATTAAGGAAATAGCGTGGTTTCATACTCATAATTTAAAGTACCCTGACATTAGAGTCAGTAAGCAAAATTTAGCCGTAGGGCCTCCAACACTGCACTCTTATGTTTTGAGTAGTGCTAACTATCCTAAAGCCTATGGCTGGTCACATGACTCCGCTAAAGTTAATTTTGCTAAATTATTTGTTAGTTACTTTAAATGGCAAAATCAAGACAGTTGTTTGGCACAAGTATTAGCTACGTACTCAGATAACTGGAAAGCCGCATTTACCTCTCTGGGGTTATCCGTTAAGGCATTTAAAAGCTTATGTGTAACTGTTAAAAAATCATTGCCTGAAGAGGCCATTCCCGACTCTGTTGACCGCTACTCTCGCCAAATTAGAATGCCTTATCATGATGGTTACTTAGCTGTTACGCCTGTAATTAGCCATGTTGTTCAATCAAAAATTCAACAGGCGGCAATTGATAAACGAGCTCGATTTAGCAATGTAGAGTTTACGCGTCCTGCTGCTGTCAGTATGTTAGCTGCTTCCTTAGGTGGGGTTGTTAATGTGCTTAATTACCCTCCTAAGATACGAAGTAAATATCATGGTTTAAGTAACTCACGAGCATTTAAATTAAACAATGGGCAAACAGTATTTAATGTTGAGGCACTATTAAAGCCGGAATTAATTAAAGCTTTAGAAGGTATTATATTTAGTAATAATGCGCTGGCTCTTAAACAGCGTAGACAACAAAAAGTAAAAAACATTAAAGAGCTGAGAAATACGCTTTTAGAATGGTCTTCACCTGTATTTGAATGGCGCTTGGACGTTATTGAGAATGGGCATGACTTAGAACAGCTTGAGAGTGCTTCAGACCGACTAGAGTACAAAATACTATCGCTGCCCGACGACGAACTCCCATCGCTAACGATTCCTTTATTTAGGTTACTAAATGAAATGCTTGGCGGTGTGAGCATGACACAAAGGTATGCTTTTCATCCTAAATTAATGAGCCCTTTAAAAGCAGCTTTACAATGGCTGCTTGTTAATCTTACAGATCAAAAACATGAACTGATTGAAGAAGATGATGAACATTATCGCTATCTTCATTTAAGCGGTATACGTGTGTTTGATGCGCAAGCGTTATCGAACCCTTACTGCTCAGGTATTCCATCTTTAACCGCTGTTTGGGGTATGATTCACAGCTACCAAAGAAAACTTAATGAGGCGCTAGGAACAAATGTACGGTTCACATCTTTTTCTTGGTTTATTAGAGATTATTCTACTGTAGCGGGAAAAAAGCTTCCTGAACTTAGCCTTCAAGGCGCTCAGCAAAGTAAGCTTAAGCGACCAGGAATTATTGACGGTAAATACTGTGATTTGATATTTGATTTAATAATACACATTGATGGTTATGAAGATGATTTACAGGCAGTAGATAGTGAGCCTGACATTTTGAAAGCGCATTTTCCATCTAACTTTGCAGGTGGTGTTATGCATCAACCTGAGCTTAATTCAAATATAAATTGGTGCTGTTTGTATAGTAGTGAAAATCAGTTATTTGAAAAGTTAAGGCGACTCCCTTTATCTGGTTGTTGGGTTATGCCAACTGAGCACAAAATACAGGATTTAGATGAGCTACTCTTACTATTAAATAGTGACTCTAAACTAAGCCCATCCATGATGGGATATATGTTACTTACTGAACCGATGGCTAGAGTAGGAGCGCTTGAAAAACTACATTGTTATGCTGAACCAGCAATAGGAGTGGTGAAATACGAAACGGCCATTAGTGTTAGGTTAAAAGGTATTAGTAACTATTTTAATAGCGCTTTTTGGGTGCTAGATGCACAAGAAAAGTTTATGCTAATGAAAAAAGTTTGACCGTAAGGTGCTCAATGGAACTATGTAATATATTAAAATATGATCGCTCGCTTTACCCTAGTAAAGCTGTGTTTTTTTATAAAACGGCTGACTCTGATTTTGTTCCTTTAGAGGCTGACGTAAATAAGATCAGAGGCCCAAAATCTGGTTTTACTGAAGCATTCACTCCGCAGTTTTCACCAAAAAACATCTCACCTCAGGACTTAACACATAATAATATATTAACTCTAGAAGAGTGTTATGTACCTCCAAATGTGGAGCATATATTTTGTCGGTTTTCTTTGAGAGTACAGGCTAACTCGTTGGTCCCTTCAGGCTGTAGTGATCCAGAGGTTTTTTCTTTATTAAAAGAGTTGGCAGAAACATTTAAAGAATGCGGTGGTTATAAAGAGCTAGCAGTAAGATATTGTCGAAATATTTTGATAGGTACATGGCTTTGGCGTAATCAAAACACCGGCAACACTCAAATTGAAATTAAAACCAGCAAAGGGAGTTGTTATTTAATCGATAACACTCGTAAGTTAGCTTGGGAAAGCAAATGGGCTTCTGATGATCTAAAAGTATTGGAAGAGCTTAGTAATGAAATTGAGAGCGCATTAACTGATCCCAATGTGTTTTGGAGTGCTGATATAACCGCGAAAATAGAAGCCTCATTTTGCCAAGAGATTTACCCAAGCCAAATCCTTAACGACAAGGTTAAGCAAGGAGAGGCCTCAAAACAGTTTGTAAAAGCTAAGTGTGCAGATGGCCGTTACGCTGTAAGTTTTAATTCAGTAAAAATAGGAGCAGCCCTTCAGTCAATAGATGATTGGTGGGATGAGGATGCAAGTAAAAGATTACGAGTGCATGAGTTTGGGGCTGATAAAGAAATAGGGATTGCCCGACGTCCTCCTGATTCTGAACAGAATTTTTATTCTATTTTCAAAAATACGGAATGGTATTTGTCAGCCCTTAAAAATTGCATTACTAATAAAAATGAAAAAATAGACCCAGCTATTTATTACTTATTCTCTGTATTGATTAAGGGCGGAATGTTCCAGAAAAAAGCAGAGGCTAAAAAGGCGTAATTATGCAAAGGTATTACTTCACAGTCCACTTTTTACCAAAACAAGCTAATCTAGCGCTGCTTACTGGCCGTTGTATTTCTATTATGCATGGGTTTATTTTGAAGCATAATATTGAAGGAATGGGGGTTACGTTTCCTGCATGGTCGGACTCATCAATTGGTAATGAAATTGCTTTTGTTTACACGGACAAGGAGATTTTAAATACCCTTAAAGATCAGGCATATTTTGTGGACATGCAAGATTGTGGCTTTTTTAAAGTAAGCCAAGTTTTAGCTGTACCTGACAGCTGCGAAGAAGTACGTTTTATACGTAATCAGGCGGTAGCAAAAATTTTCACAGGTGAAAGTAGAAGAAGATTAAAGCGCCTGCAAAAAAGAGCGTTAGCAAGAGGTGAAGATTTTAATCCTAAAAAGATCGAAGCTCCCCGAGAGATTGATATTTTCCATAGAGTGGCTATGACTAGTAAGAGCTCACAAGAGGATTATATTCTGCATATTCAAAAGCAAGATGTCGACTGCCAAGCTGAGCCATACTTTAGTAATTATGGGCTTGCCTCAAATGAAAAGTTTAAAGGCACGGTTCCTGATTTATCACCCTCAATAGATAGAAATTAACCTTTATTTATAACGTTATCATAAGTCATTGATACTAAAACTCTCTGAGTAAGCATATAAAAATATGGGTAAAATTGAATTTGCTTTTTAATTATATGAATTATATAAATAAGCTTAGCTATTTTATGGTGACCTGCCGTATAGGCAGCTGAGAATATCTTTATTATCTAAAAAATGACTGTCTGGTTGTGACCTGCCGTATAGGCAGCTGAAGATAAAAACAATCGATTCGATGTTTAAGTTAATGTAATTCTGCCGAAAAGGCAGTGAGTAGTAATTGAAAAAAACCAGTCTTATATCCGGGCTGGTTTTTTTGTTTTTGGCGTTATAACTTTATTTCACTATGTCATTGTATGGTTGTATTTTATGTCAGTGAATGGTTGCAGGTTATTTGTAAGTTATTGTTATGTCTATCCAGCATATGTCACGCTTTGCTTGCAGCGACAGGTTTGTCGCTGAAATCATACTTTGACATAATACAACCATACTGCGACATAATTAAACCATACTTTGACATAAAGCTTATTTAAAAAAATGGAGCGTGTATTTAGCCATGTGTTCCATCGTTCAACACTCTCAAAGTAATCAATACAAGCCGATGCCAAATGAGCTAATTCAACGATATTTTCACTTAAGGTTACATTTAAACGTTTATGTTCTTTTATATAGCGTTCGAAAGCTTTTGTATTTGTACCAATCGCCTTAGTAAACGATTGCAGATCCCAGCGTAACTCAAGTCTAAATTTTTCAACACAGTTTATATCTAAGCCACGCTGAATCAATTCAATTTCATCCAAAGGGTTTGAGTTTAAATTAATTGTTCCATCGCTGAGTATCTCTACAAATTTACGATTAATACTATTTTGAATGTTGTTAGACATACAGACCTTAAGCTATTGACAGAGCGTTTTTGATATTAGCACCTCTAATTCCTAGTCGATAGTGGGTTAGAACATAAACCAGATATTAATAGTATAGCTACCTCACTTATGGTTAAGAGTCGAATAAACAACGTTGTCTTTGCGCTTCGAATGGAATAATATCCAAGACACATTTACTTAACAAATATATATGAACATCTAGTATTTTAATGTGATGAAAGATAGGTTGAACATTTAGTATTTTAATGTGATGAAAGATAGGTTGACCATTGTTTAATTCGTCTATCTGATAATCGGAACGTATAAGGAAACTATTGAATGAGTATAATCATAAGTCAAAACATGGCTAATAAAGTTAGTCTAGTCTGTTTTGGGGAGGTTTTGTGGGACTGCTTTGGAGAAACCAAGCGTTTGGGCGGTGCACCTTTAAATATGTGCTTTAGGGTAAAATCACTTGGAATTGATGCACAAATGATAAGCGCAGTTGGGGAGGATAGGTTAGGTAATGTTCTTCTTGATGAATTAAAAGAAAAACAATTGAGTACAGAGTACATTGCGGTGAGCCCACATAAAAATACGAGTACAGTCCTAGTGGCACTTGATAGTCACGGTTCTGCTAAATATGAAATTATATCGGATACCGCTTGGGATAATATTGTTTTAACGGATGAAATTATCAATAAAGTTGAATCAACAGAAATTTTTGTCTTTGGTAGTTTAATTGGCCGTACCGACACTTCATTAATGACTTTGAAGCAACTACTAGAACACGCGAAGTTTAAAGTGTTTGATGTAAATTTACGAGCTCCTCACTATCAACTTGAGAGCTTAATAGAGCTGATGAATAGCGCTGACTTTATCAAGCTAAATGATGAAGAACTATATGAAATAGCAAAAGGAATGGGGTGTAAACACCATTCACTAGAACAAAACTTAGCATTTATAGCAAAGCAAACCAACACAGAGTTTTTGTGCGTGACGAAAGGCAACCATGGTGCTTTATTATCGATTAGAGGTAAAAATTACTATAACTCAGGGTACCTAATCGATGTTGTGGATACTGTTGGCGCTGGTGATTCGTTTTTGGGGGCTTTAATTTATCAACTTTGCATTCAAAACGATCCGCAACAGGCGATTGATTTTGCTTGTGCTGCCGGAGCTATGGTTGCTCAGCAGTTAGGGGCAACACCAGATATAACGCATCAGCAAATCTTAGAATTTATTGAACCATGTTAGCGTAAAGCGTAAAGCGTTAATTTTAAATTTTGATTATTTTAATAAATTTATTTGTTATTTATATTGAATAGATGTTTTTTAAATGTTAAAAAGACAACGTTGTTTTTTTGTCAGGTTTACTAAAACAACTTAAGAACGATAAAAAAGTATTTTTTTACACATAAAAGACAACGTTGTTTAATTGAATACTGAAATCAACATTAAAAAGTAAAATTAAAATGAGGACACACAATGCTCATATTTCACAAAACTAAACTAGCAGTAAGTGTTAGCACTATACTGCTGGGTTGTTCATTGCCATTAAGTCTTTTTGCCGCCGAGCAGCAAAAAAATGAAATTACTCCTAATGATGGTATTGAAGTTATTGAAGTTTCATATGGTTATGGAAGTGTTAAAAAACAAGATTTAACCGGCGCAGTGAGCACAGTTGAGCTTGAAGATGTCGTTGATCAGCCTTCAGGTAATATCATGCAAAATTTGCAGGGGCGTGTGCCTGGCTTGCAAATTACAACGAATGGTTCACCTAACTCTGCAGCAACGGTGCGTATTCGTGGCCAAGGTTTAGGGCCACTTGGAAATAATGATCCATTATATGTTATTGATGGCGTACCAACTAAATCTGGAATGCATGAACTTAATAGCCATGATATTGCTGATATACAGGTGCTAAGAGATGCGGCAGCTGCAAGTATTTTTGGTGCTCGCTCTGGTAATGGGGTCATTATTATCACCACCAAAAAAGGGAATGAAGGGCTCGACTTTAATTTCTCTTTTAATCAGTCATATGATGATTTTAATTATGAATTAAATCCATTAAATACACAGCAAAGGGCACAAGCAGTTTGGCAAGCTGCAGTAAACGACGGCTCAGATCCAAATTCAGCAAGTTCTCTTTATACTTATGATTGGAACAATGATTTTAATAACCCTCAATTAAACAACGTTGTTTTTCCTGAGTTTACGGATGCTGAACAGGTGCAACGCCCAGCAGATACAAGCTGGTTTGATGAAGTTACACGCTCTGCAAAAGTAACCGATCTTAACTTTTCGGTTTCAGGTGGTTCAGATAAAGCTTCGATATATAGTTCACTTGGTTATTTCGGCTCAGAAGGTGTTGTTGATGGCTCAGAGTTTGAACGAATAAGCTTTCGCGTTAATTCAGATTATCAATTAACAAATAAACTTAAGGTTGGTGAAAACTTTATAGTGACAAACCAAGAATCAAACTTGGTTAATGATCTGGCCGGTAATATTCTAACTTTGGCTATAGAACAACAATCTATCGTTCCTGTGTACAACGATGAAGGTGGCTGGGGAGGACCTGTTCCTGGTGTAACTGACCGTGATAATCCGGTTAGATTAATTGAAATGAATCGAGACAATGTTAGTAGATTCAATAAATTAATGGGAAATATTTTTGTTGAATATGAGGCAATAGAGGACTTAACACTAAAAAGCTCTATCGGTTTAGATTACGGGCAATACTACTTCAGAAACTATACCCGTGCTTTTCAAGCTGGCTCGCTAAACTATGGTGATCAGCTGTCAGTGACAGAAAACTGGAATAGCAGTTTTAGTTGGACTAATACCGCAGAATATAAGCTTGATTTAGATGCAAATCATTTTACGTTTTTGGTCGGTACAGAACAAATAGATTATGAGTATGAAGGATCTGTTGGTTTTGGTTCAGGTTTTGCGTCTGATGATCGTGATTATGCTCATCTATCACAAGCAACGGGCGATGTTCGTGTGGAAGGGGATGGCGATAAATGGTCTCTTAATTCTTATTTTGCGCGTATTGACTATAACTTCGATGACCGATATTTAGCAGGTTTAACAATTCGTCGCGATGGTTCATCTCGTTTTGGTAGTAATAATAGCTACGGTAATTTCCCCGCTATTTCTGCAGGTTGGGTGATCAGCAACGAATCATTCTATGATATTGAATTTTTATCTACCTTAAAGCTTCGCGCTAGCTGGGGCAAAACAGGTAATCAAGAAATCCCTACCGATGCAACGTACACAACGTACTTAAGTCGTTATGCAACACAATCACTATTCACCGATCAGCAAGATGAAGGGACCGCTTATGATATAGGCGGTGCAAATGGCGGCACGCTTCCTTCTGGGTTTGTAAAAGCACAAACAGGGAATGACGACCTAAAGTGGGAAACATCAACACAAACCAATATAGGTCTTGATTTTGGTATGCGTTACGAAACCATATACGGCAGCATCGATTGGTTTGAAAAAACCACTGAAGATATTTTAACGTTAACCAATCCACTGGCAACATTAGGTGAAGGCGCTCAGCAATGGGTCAATGGTGGCACAATTGAAAACGCTGGTTTTGAGTTTCTCATTGGGTACGCCGATTACCTTACTTTTGATAGCTTAGATGGTGATATCGATGTTGATATTAGCTTTAACATTTCTTCTGCTAAAAACAAGGTGGTCTCATTACCAGAAGACGTTGTTAACTCATTTGGTGGTAATGGCGCTGATAAAACAATTGTTGGTCATTCAGTTAACTCAGTTTATGGCTATGTCGCCGATGGGTTATTTCAAAACCAAGATGAAATAGATGCTCATGCAGCACAATCTGGGGCTGGTTTAGGCCGAGTTCGCTGGAAAGATTTAGACGGCAATGGCGTGATTGATGAAAACGATCAAAGCTTTTTCGCAGATACCGATCCTGATTTTATGTATGGCTTGAATATGAATTTCAAATACAAAAATTGGGACTTCAACATGTTTTGGCAAGGTGTTGAAGGTGGTCAAATACGCAATGGTTGGCGTGGGTTTACTGACTTCACATCGTTAAATATAGGTTCTAACTATGGCGATCGCGTTCTTGATGCATGGTCGGTTAACAATACTGACAGTAATGTGCCTGCATTAACTTTAATCGATAACAATGGTGAAGGCCGTCAATCAAGTTTGTTTTGGGAAGATGGCAGCTACCTCAAGCTTCGCAACTTATCTATCGGTTACACGCCTGACGAACAGTGGTTAAATCAATACGGTATTAGTTCTGCACGAATTTATTTGCAGGGAAGTAACTTATTGACCATTACCCCATCAGGGACGCTAAGCCAAGATCCAGAAACTCCAAACGGTAATTTTCCAATTCCAAAACGTATCACGTTAGGCGTGAACCTTTCTTTTTGATTTATTAAAACGACAACGATACGAGCACATATTATGAATAAAATTAAAACACTATTTACAGCAGCTACACTCGCGCTTTCTTTAGCATCGTGTGGTGGTTCTGATCTTGATGTTGCACCTTCTGGGGTATTAACCGAAGAACAAGTTTCTAACAGTGAAAATGTAGATGCGTTGATTATTGCTGCCTACTCATATCTAGGAAACGATCATTATACCGCCCCTAACTTTTTATGGCCGACAGGAAACTTACGGGCAGGAGACGCACATAAAGGCGGTAATGGACCTGGTGATATCTTTGCTTATCATGCTTTGTCTTTATATCAGCCTATAGTGCCTGATATGGAGTCTTTCCCGCCAGATTTAATTGATTTGAACAACAAAAAATGGGTACGTAATTACACCGGTATTTCAAGAGCAAACTCAGCATTAGCGGTAATCGCAAATGCGCCAGATGCCATTGAGAACAGTGCTGCAAAACAATCCGAACTGCGGTTTATTCGCAGTATTTTCTACTTTGATTTAAAAATACATCATAAGCATATCCCGTGGATTGATGAAACAATGACACAAGATCAAATTCTTAGCGCTACTAATCGTGAGCTAAGCGATCAAGAGTTATGGGATAAAATTGCCGCAGATTTTGAGTTTGCTGCAAACAACTTACCACAAACCCAAGAAGATGTAGGGCGCGCTTCAGCGTTATCAGCTAAGGCATATTTAGCTAAAACATTGCTTTACCAAGCGTATGAGCAGAATGAGCTACATGAAGTTATCAATATTAATAAAGATAAACTTGTAAAAGTAGTGGCCCTAGTTGATGAAATTGAAGAAGCGGGCGTCTATGGTTTATTTGATGATTACGCGAATAACTTTTTGTTTGAAAGTGAGAATGGTAAAGAGTCAGTTTTTGCTATTCAGCGCTCTCTAAATGACGGCTCTCCAGATGGACGTGGTAGCTGGCCTAGTGCATTAAATGCGCCAATGGCTGGTGGTTTTGGCTGTTGTGGTTTTCATGTACCAACAGAAAATTTCGTTAATGCGTTTAAAACAGACCAACAAGGTTTGCCGTTATTCGACTCTTTTAACGACTTTAACTACGACATGACGACAGACTCAGTTGACCCTCGCCTAGATCACACTGTGGCAATGGAAGGTAAGCCATTTAAGTATGACGAAAACTTAATTCATGGCGGTGATAGCTGGGCACGTGCCCCTGGTATTTATGGCAACTTTACGGCAATGAAAGATCTTGAACACCCTGACTGTAGTTGTCGTGGTGAGAATGGCCCTTTTCCTATCTTTTCATTAAATACACCGCTCATTCGTTACGCTGATGTATTGCTTTGGAAAGCTGAAGCATTAATTGAGTTAGATAGGTATGACGAAGCATTGCCAATTATTAACCGTATTCGTGAGCGTGCTAAAAATAGTACCAGTAAATTACACAACGCGAGTATTTATAACATGGGCTTATATACAAGTTTTGATTCTAAAGAACAGGCAAGAGCGGCACTACGCTTTGAGCGACGTTTAGAATTAGGGCTTGAAGGACATCGCTTTTTTGACTTAGTTCGATGGGGAATAGCGAAAGAAACTATTGATAGTTACTTAGCTATTGAAGCTGTACGTAAACCTTATTTGGTCGATGCTATTTTCACTAAAGGTAAACATGAGTATTTACCTATTCCGAACCAGCAGATGATTTTAAGTGGTGGGTCGTACACACAAAACCCAGGTTATTAATAGTGGTGGGTTTCGGCCCACCTTTTAATCGTTAAGTTTTAAGAGTGATTATGAAAAAAATTATTTATTGGTCAGTCACCGTTGCCGTTGCTGGTTTTTTATTCGGCTTTGATACAGCAGTTATATCCGGTGCGGATAAACCTATTCAAGCGTTATGGAATACGAGCTCGTTATTTCATGGCTTATTTATTATGTCTTCAGCTTTATGGGGAACACTACTGGGTGCCTTAACCGGTAATTACCCATGCGATAAGTGGGGTAGAAAACCCACATTAGTTTTAGTTGGGGTATTGTTTTTAATTTCGGCACTTGGCTCCGCCATGGCACCTGACGCATATAGCTTCTCCTTATTACGGTTTATTGGTGGCGTGGGAGTGGGCATTTCTTCAATTGTTGTACCTGCTTATATTTCTGAGATTGCACCTGCTAAGTACCGTGGGCGTTTGGTTGCGCTTTATCAGTTTCAAATTGTATTTGGTATCTTAGTTGCGTTTGTTTCTAATTTTTTAATTGCAGGAACATCTGCAATTGACTGGCGTTTAATGTTAGGTGTGGAGGCAATACCTGCTCTGGCTTATTTATTAATGATCATTAAGGCACCTGAAAGCCCACGTTGGTTAGTGCAAAAGAAAAATGAGAAAACTAAAGCGCGTTCAATCTTAGTGACTTTAGGTGAACAAAACCCAGACCAAGTATTAAATGACATTGAACGCGACAAGTTACAAAACAGTCAATCAAAGCTATTTGGTGGTAGTTACAATAAGGCGGCTTTATTTGCATTTTTATTTGCCGCATTTAATCAATTATCTGGCATTAACTTTATCATTTATTATGCACCGCGCGTATTTGAACTTGCAGGGTTGGATGTAAATCAGTCATTACTTTCTGGCGCTGGGATTGGCGTGGTTAACCTATGTTTTACCATGCTTGGTTTATCGTTGATTGATAAGTTTGGCCGCCGTTCGCTGATGTATATTGGCTCAATTGGCTACGTTATTTCCCTCTCTGTAGTGGCGTGGGCGTTTAGTACTGACTCTGGTGGCTTAACGGTTGTAGCGTTTGTATTTGTGTTTATTGCCGCTCATGCCATTGGCCAAGGTACCGTTATTTGGGTCTTCATTGCAGAAATATTCCCTAACAAAGTTCGTTCAAAAGGGCAGTCTTTGGGCTCCGGTACGCATTGGTTTTTTGCCGCAGCAATCACTTTACTTATGCCATTTTTCTTAGAACGTTTTAGTGCCACTGAAGTATTCACTTTCTTTACTTTAATGATGTTAGGGCAATTGATTTTTGTTGCGTGGTTTATGCCAGAAACAAAAGGACGTTCTTTAGAAGCAATTTCATTAGATACCAATAATAAGCATGGAGCATTAGATGCGAACCGTTAATTTAGTTTTAATTTCATCATTTTTGGCAGCATGTAGCATGACAAACCAAACTGAACAAACTGCCCCTATGGGTGTAGATAAACCTAGCAAAGAGGCGTTTCGTCCTGCTTTTCATTTTACCCCTAAAAAGCATTGGATGAATGATCCTAACGGTATGGTTTATTACCAAGGTGAATATCATCTGTTTTACCAGCATAATCCTGATTCATCGGTATGGGGACCAATGCATTGGGGACATGCAATTAGTAAAGATATGGTTAATTGGCAGCATCAAGAAATTAAGTTGTTTCCTGATGAGCACGGTACTATCTTCTCTGGCAGTGCGGTAGTTGATTGGCAAAATAGCAGCGGCTTTGGCAGTAAAGAAAACCCACCATTAGTGGCTATATTTACCTATCATGATGATAAAAAGGCGGCACAGGGAGCGATTGATTTTCAAACGCAAGGCATAGCATATAGCACCGATAAAGGCCGCACTTGGAAAAAATACGCTAATAATCCGGTATTAAAAAACCCTGGGATCCGCGACTTCCGTGACCCTAAAGTAAGCTGGCATGAAGATACTCAGCAATGGGTTATGGTATTGGCTCAAGATGATCATATTGGCTTTTACAGCTCAAAAGATTTAAAAACATGGCAATTTGAAAGTAACTTTGGCGCTGATTGGGGCAGTCACGCAGGTGTATGGGAGTGTCCAGATCTTATTCGCGTGCGTATTGAAGGCACCGACGAATATAAATATGTTCTATTAGTGAGTATCAATCCTGGCGCGCCAAATGGCGGCTCTGGTACACAATATTTTGTTGGCGATTTTGACGGTGAAAAATTTGTGTTGGATAGCGATTATCAAAAAATGCTTACAACAACACCTGCCGTTTTCCCTCAAGGGCTTGATTTTTCTAACTTCAAAAATGGCTTAAAAAATTGGCAAGTATCGGGTGAAGCATTTCATATAGTAAATGATCAACCTACAAATACCATTGCCAGTTCTTTTAAAGGCTCGGATGAGGCAATTGGTACCTTAACTTCAAAATCATTTGCGATTAATCATGATTTCATTAACTTCAAAATTGCAGGTGGAAAGCATCACAACAGTACCGCAATACAGTTGTTAGTTGATGGTGAAATAGTTAAAACCGCGAGTGGAAACAATACAGGTAGAATGGCCGAGCGTTCTTGGAACGTGAGTCAATTAAAAGGCCAGCAAGCTTATATTAAAGTGGTAGACAATGAACGAGGTAATTGGGGGCATATAAAAATTGCTGATATCGTATTTTCTGATAAAGCAGCAACAGAAAAGTATGAATCGTCAATATGGCTAGACTACGGTACAGATAATTATGCTGGCGTGACTTTTTCTGATGCTCAAGACGGTAGACACTTATTTATGGGATGGATGAGTAACTGGCAATACGCAAACCAAGTACCGACTGAGGTATGGCGCAGTGCAATGACGATTCCCAGAGAATTAAAGTTATTACAAACGCCAGCAGGCGTGCGTTTGGCATCTCAACCTATCAAAGAACTCGATAGTTTACTGAGTAACACACAGCAAAAGGCAACCCTAACTGGCACAAATAGCTACCAGTTAGATGAGCTTTTTACTGTCGAACCTGGGCAATTTAAAGTGAGCTTTAGTTTATCAAACGCTGAGCAAGTTACTGATATTGTGCTTAGCTCTGATAAAGGTGAATACACTAAGCTGCAGTTAGACCCAGCTCAAGGACAACTTGTACTTGACCGAAGACAATCGGGTTTAAAAGACTTTGAAGATGGTTTTGCATCTTTACAAACTGCGCCATTACAAAAAGGACTTGAATATTACGATGTTGATATATGGGTAGATAAAGCGTCGGTAGAAGTGTTTGTAAATAAGGGGGTTAGCTCTATGACCTCGATTGTTTTTCCAACCTCTCCATATAATAAAATACAAGTGAGTGCTGAGCAGCCTTTGTCGCTTAGTGACGTAAAGTTAAACAATATAGCAATAGAAAAATAACATTTGAAGCGACTCTATAGTAATATAGAGTCGCTTACTTTTTATAAGGCTATGCGATATATGAGTAGTAATTATCGGCTATTAAGCGCCATTTTCTTTATTTATTTTATGGCATGGTCTTTTTCATTTTCATTTTTTCCTATTTGGCTTAGTCAAGAAGTAGGCCTCAACAGTGCTAAAGTCGGGATAATCTTTAGTATCAATTCCATCATGGCTTTACTCGTGATGCCTTGCTATGGCATTTTGCAAGATAAACTCGGTTTACAAAAAACACTGCTTTACTTCATTGCATTTTTTATAATGTTGATTGGTCCATTTGTCAGTTATGTATACGCACCCTTACTACAAACACAGTTTTATCTGGCTGCTATTTTAGGAGGTGCTGTTTTTTCATGTGCATTTTTGGCTGGAGTCGGGACACTTGAAAGTTATATTGATAAACAAAGTCGCTCGACGAATTTTGAATTCGGTAAAGCTCGAATGTGGGGGTCACTAGGTTGGGCCATGGCAAGCTACTTTGCCGGTTTATCCTTTAATTTATCCCCTAGTTTAAATTATTGGTTATCAAGCATTGCGGCGGTTTGCTTAATGGGGTTATTAGCCTTTGTTAAGGTCGCAAAAAATCAGCCCGAAATAGCGCCTTCTCGAACTTTTTCTCCCGTGCAACAGCTCAAAGCATTTTTTAAAATCGCAGGATTGTGGCGTTTAAGTGTATTTGTGATCGGTGTAAGTTGTATTTATGCGGTATTTGATCAGCAATTTGCTATTTATTACACCTCTTTTTTTGACACCCCAGAGCAAGGTCGAGAGTTTTTTGGTTATTTAACTTCAGCGCAAGTTATCCTTGAGGCTGCTGCTTTGTATTTAGCTGTAAAATGGGTGAATTATTTGGGCGTTAAAAACTCGTTGCTGTTAAGTGGTGTATTGATGGCGATACGAATATATTGCTCGGGGATTGTTAGTGACTCTATCAGCATTAGTGTATTAAAATTGTTACATGCAATTGAGTTACCACTGATGTTAATTGCATTGTTTAAATATATAAATATGCATTTTGACGCGCGCTATTCAGCCATGATCTATATCATTGGCTTTCAATTTACTACGCAATTGATGGCGTCAATGTTAGCCGTCGCGGTAGGCGTTGTATATGATCATTTAGGCTTTGCGTTAGCCTACCAATATTTGGGTTTGGTTGTGTGTGTGTTTATTGTATTATCGCTTTTTGCATTAAAGGCAGATGCAATTAAAACGAATCACGAGCAATTAGTTTAAATGGTAAGTGGTGGTGAACAATATCAGTGCGCTGGTCTATGAGGTATTCCATTGCCCAACGTCCCATTGCATGATGGGGTAATGCCATGGTAGTTAAATTCGGTTGTAATAATTGTGGAATACTGCCCCAATCATCAAAACTTGCTATACCAATATCTTTACCAACGATCATTCCTTTATCATGCACAACAAAGTAAATTTCCAGCGCCATGGGGTCTTGACCACATATAATTGCATCAGGTTTAAACTCGTCTATCACTCGCGCCGCAGATTCTCTCGAGGTAGAAATATCACTACCATCGGCTTGACAAATAATAACCGATTCAATGAGTAAATCATCGAGTGGTAAGCCATGCTTTTTAAATGAATTTATAACGCCTTGTTTGCGACCTTTGGCAGCAATTATATGCTCATTTAAGTTTAAGAAAGCAATTCGGCGATAGCCTTTGCGTATTAATGCATCGGTAATATCTTCACCGGCTTGCTGTTCATCAGGTACTACACAAGGGAAATTATTCAAAGCAGGAAAACAGTTCGCTAAAATTGTTGGTATTTTTTTTAGTTCATCAGCAATGGCAACTTGGCGATGATACATTGCTGAATATATAACGCCCTCTACGCGATACTCTAAAAGGCTTTCGATAGCTCTGTCTAAACTCGCTTGGGTTTCGTTAACATTGAGGATTAACAGTTCTTTATTTTTCTGCCACGCAATTTCTTGGGCACCACGTATAATATCAAAAGTATAAGGAACACTAAGCAGTTCATCAGCAATAATTGCGTAAATGTTTGAGTTTTTACGTCGCGTTAAACTTGCCGCACGATTAGGACGATAACCTAATTCTTTTATAGCTTTAAGAACCTTCTCGCGGTTAATATTTTTTACTGTTGGATCATGATTGACGACTCGCGATACAGTTTTAAATGAAACACCTGCGTGGACAGCGACTTGCTTTATTGTAACCATACTAGAATAAGACCCTCTCTGAATAATAAAGAGTATAACAGCAGATAGTATTTTATTTATATGTTTTTGTTAAGGTTTGAGCTATCGCCATTATTTAAAAATAGACTTATTCATAGGCTTACTTTTAAGTTATTAGAGTAAATTATACTCTCAATATAATAGCTTAGAACATTAGTTCACCCGGTTATAGATTGAGCAGTAATAGTTATTTTATTTTTATGTCACTCTATGGTTGTATTTTATGTCAGTGAATGATTGCAGATTATTTGTAAGTTACTCATATATCTAACCTGTGTATGTCACGCTTTGTTTGCAGCGACAATTTACCCATGTAAGAATCGTTATATTGGCTTGGATCTTAGGATCTAGCCTTTTGAATCTAGGATCTTATTACATTTTCATGTTAGAATTTGCGCAATTTTTTGGCATAGCAAAGTAGCACAGTAATGATCTTAGATGATATTCGCATTGTTTTAGTTAACACGTCACATTCGGGCAATATTGGTTCGGCGGCTCGCGCCATGAAAACCATGGGTTTATCAAAGCTTTATTTAGTTGATCCTGCTTGTGAAATAGACAGCCAAGCAAGTGCTTTAGCTGCAGGCGCAACTGATGTTTTAGGCAATGCAGTTATTGTAGGTACTGTTGAAGAAGCTATCGCTGACTGTACATTAACAATTGGCACAAGTGCGCGTTCTCGTACGCTTTCGTGGCCAATGGTTGAACCACGTGAATGTGGTGAAAAACTCGTTGCTGAAGCTGTAAATGGTCCTGTAGCGCTAGTATTTGGTCGTGAAAACAGCGGCTTAACTAATGAAGAATTACAGCTTTGTAATTACCACGTATGTATTCCTGCTAATCCAGAGTACAGCTCGCTTAATTTAGCTATGGCCGTACAAACACTTAGTTACGAAACACGTATGGCGTTTTTAAATCAACAACCTAAAAAGGTTGAAGAAGACGATGCTGTTTACCCAAGCTCAAAACAAACAGAGCTGTTTTATGAGCACCTTGAAGAGACGCTTTTCAAAACCGGTTTTATTATCAAACAGCACCCTGGGTTAGTTATGACTAAATTACGTCGTTTATTTAACCGAGCTCACCCTGAAGATGCCGAAATGAATATTTTACGCGGTATTCTCACTTCAATTAATAAGTCTATCCCTAAGTAACTTAGGTATAGCTATTAGTTATAAAAACCAATGGGTAAATAACTAGCTAATACTTGACTAAAATACTCAGGTAATTACAATGGCTGTAATACTTGACCAAAGAGGTCAAGTATTGAAAGTTTGTTAACTCTACAATTTAAAAAGTAAGAGTTTATAAATCAAATTTTTATCAAGTGATAATACTTGACTAATTTACTCTGGTAATTAAAATTTGCACTCTTTTGTGCAGGGGGCGTTATGAAGTTAACATCAAAAGGCAGATATGCCGTTACAGCTATGCTGGATGTTGCACTACACACAGGTGTAGGTCCTGTAGCCCTTGCTGATATTTCACAAAGACAAGAAATTTCTTTGTCTTACCTTGAACAATTATTTGCTCGTTTACGTAAAAATGGCCTAGTAAGTTCTGTTCGTGGACCTGGTGGTGGTTATTTACTAGGGCGTGAAGCGGGCGTTATCTCTGTTGGCGATATTATTAGCGCCGTAGACGAATCGGTCGATGCAACACGTTGCCAAGGTGCCGATACCGGCTGTCAGAGTGGTATGCGTTGTTTAACACATAATTTGTGGTCAGACTTAAGCGCACGCATAGAAGAATTTTTGAATAATATTACCCTTGCTGAATTGGTGGAAAAATCAGATGTGAAAGAAATAGCATCGCGCCAAGATAACAGTATCAATAATGCAATTAAGCAGTTGGAAAACATTCAAGTAAGCTGTCAACTTTAAGGTTGACCTGCAGCGGAGAGAGAAATGAAGTTACCGATTTATTTAGATTACGCAGCGACCACGCCTGTTGATGAACGTGTTGCTAAAGAAATGATGCAGTGCCTGACAATGGACGGTAAGTTTGGTAATCCTGCGTCACGCTCACACCGTTTTGGTTGGCAAGCAGAAGAAGCTGTTGACCAAGCGCGTACAGATATTGCTGATTTAATTAATGCAGACCCACGTGAAATTGTTTTCACATCGGGTGCAACAGAATCAAATAACCTTGCTATTAAAGGTGCAGCACAGTTTTACAAGAAAAAAGGTAAACACGTTATTACCGCTAAAACTGAGCATAAAGCTGTAATCGACACATGTCGTGAGCTTGAGCGCCAAGGTTTTGAAGTAACTTACATGGACGTTGAAGAAAACGGCCTACTTGATTTACAAAAACTTGCCGACACAATGCGTGACGACACAGTACTTGTAAGCATCATGCACGTTAATAACGAGCTAGGTGTGATTCAAGATATCGCGACTATTGGCGAAATGTGTCGCGAACGTAAAATTATGTTCCACGTAGATGCAGCGCAAAGCGCGGGCAAAGTATTAATCGACGTGCAACAGCTTAAAGTTGATTTTATGTCGTTCTCTGCACATAAAGTGTATGGCCCTAAAGGTGTTGGTGCACTTTACGTTCGTCGTAAACCACGTGCTCGCCTTGAAGCGCAAATGCACGGTGGCGGACATGAACGCGGTATGCGCTCTGGTACACTAGCAACTCACCAATTAGTTGGTATGGGTACTGCGTTTAAAATTGCTAAGCAAGATTTCGAAAAAGATCACGCACACATCAGCGCCTTACGTAATCGTTTAATCGACGGCATTATGGCTGATATGGACGAAGTATACTTTAACGGCACACAAGACCAATCAGTACCGGGTATTGTAAACATCAGCTTTAACTTTGTTGAAGGTGAGTCGTTACTTATGGCAGTAAAAGACATTGCAGTATCGTCAGGTTCAGCCTGTACATCTGCAAGCTTAGAGCCTTCTTATGTATTACGTGCACTTGGCCGTAACGACGAATTAGCACATAGCTCAATTCGTTTTAGTATTGGTCGCTTTACTACCGAAGAAGAGATTGATTACACCGTCGAATTAATGAAAAACTCTATCGGTCGCCTACGTGAGATGTCTCCACTTTGGGAGATGCATCAAGAAGGTATTGATTTAGATTCAGTTGAATGGGCTCACCACTAATAGTGTGAGCACATACCCTAGCAGGTAATGAGGATAGAATAATGGCTTATAGTGATAAAGTAATCGACCACGTAGAAAACCCACGTAACGTAGGTACTCTAGATAAGAACGATCCGTCAGTGGCAACGGGTATGGTAGGCGCACCAGCATGTGGTGACGTAATGAAACTGCAAATTAAAGTATCTGCCACTGGCGTTATTGAAGATGCAAAATTCAAAACCTACGGTTGTGGTAGCGCAATTGCTTCATCTTCACTTGTAACAGAGTGGGTTAAAGGCAAAACGCTAGACGAAGCAGCGACAATTAAAAACACTGATATCAGTGCAGAGCTTGAGTTGCCACCAGTGAAAATTCACTGTTCAATTTTAGCCGAAGACGCAATTCAAGCAGCAATTGCAGACTACAAAAGCAAACAAGCGAAGTAAGAAGAGAAACTCATGGCAGTGACATTGACAGATGCGGCAGCAAACCGCGTACAATCATTTTTAGCAAACCGCGGTAAAGGTTTAGGCCTGCGCGTTGGCATTAAAACGACGGGTTGTTCAGGTCTTGCTTATGTACTTGAGTTTGTTGACGATTTAAACGAAGACGATGAAACTTTTGCGGCTAAAGGTGTCACCTTAATTGTTGACGCTAAAAGCTTAGTTTACATTGACGGCACAGAGCTCGACTACACTAAAGAAGGCTTAAATGAAGGGTTTAAATTTAATAACCCGAATCAAGCAGATGAGTGTGGTTGTGGCGAAAGCTTTACCGTTTAAGCTTTAAATATCTTTGTAGTATAAATAAGCCCTGCCAGTTAATGTAGGGCTTTGTTATTTCTGAATATTATTGGTTGAAGTTATGCGTTACTTTGAATTATTTGCAGTCCCCGTTGATTACAATATTGATTTAGCAACGGTTAACAAGCATTACTTGGAATTACAGCGTACTGTACATCCCGATCGCCACGCGAATGCGAGCAGCCGCGATAAGTTAATGGCTGTGCAAAGCACTGCCGAAATTAACGATGCGCTACAAACATTAAAGCACCCAGTAAAACGTGCTGAATATATGTTGAGCGAGCTAGGCGTTGATATTCGTGCAGAGCAGCAAACCTTGCAAGATCCAATGTTTTTAATGCAGCAAATGGAACTTCGCGAAGAACTTGAAGAGCTAACATCAGCTAGCGATCCTGATACCGCCATTGCAAATTTTGAAAAACAAATTAAGCAATTAAACGCGCAATACAGTGCACAACTTGCTGAGCAATTAGCAAGTAATGATGAGCAGCAATATCAACTTGCCGCAGATAATATTCGTAAACTGAAGTTTGTTTATAAGTTACGTGAAGAACTAGAGCGTATCGAAGACAGTTTATTTGACGATTAATTACTTGCTGCAAAGCGAGCAACACGAGTTTAAAGAGCATTATGGCATTATTGCAAATTGCTGAGCCGGGGCAAAGCGCGGCACCACACGAACATAAACTAGCGATTGGTATTGACCTTGGTACAACTAATTCATTAGTTGCAACAGTGCAAAGCGGCGAAGCCCGCACGTTAACTGATGATCTTGGCGCGGCTATGTTACCGTCGGTTGTTCGTTATCAAGCAGGCGGTATTACTGTTGGCGCAGAAGCTGCACAAGCAGCAACGCAAGACCCTGCTAACACACTTATTTCGGTTAAGCGTTTTTTAGGTAAAACTCAGGCTGAAATAGAGCAAAGTTATGGGCAACTACCGTATGAATTTTGTGAGCACAACGGTGCGCTAGCAATAGAAACTGCGGCAGGTAAAATTAGTCCAATTAAAGCATCAAGCCATATTTTAGCTGCATTAAAAGCACGAGCTGAGCAAAGTTTTGGTAACCAAGAAATTTTAGGGGCTGTAATCACAGTACCAGCGTACTTTGATGACGCGCAGCGCCAAAGTACTAAAGATGCCGCAGAGCTTGCGGGTATTAACGTACTACGTTTATTAAATGAACCAACAGCAGCAGCAGTCGCTTATGGTTTAGACTCTGGCCAAGAAGGTATTATTGCTGTTTATGATTTAGGCGGTGGTACGTTTGATATATCAGTACTTAGATTACACCAAGGTGTGTTTGAAGTAATGGCAACCGGTGGCGACTCTAGCCTCGGCGGCGATGACTTTGATTCGCTCCTTGTTGATTACTTTAAGCAGCAAACAGGTGTGTCAGCATTATCACCTTCAGTTTTACGTTTATTTATCAATAAAGCAAAAGCGTGTAAAGAAGCATTAAGCCAATACGCTAAAGTAAACGTGGGCCTTGAGTTTGACGATCAAAAATACACCGTTGAAGTAACGCGCGAAACGTTTGATGAAATGGCTATGCCACTAATTAAAAAAACGCTGCGCTCGTGTCGTCGTGCTGTAAAAGATGCTGGCATTGAAAACGAAGAAGTGCTGCAAGTTATTATGGTAGGCGGTTCAACCCGTATGCCATTGGTACGTAGCCAAGTACAAAGCTTTTTTGATAAAGAGCCGCTAACTTCAATCGATCCTGATCGTGTTGTAGCCTTAGGTGCCGCGCTTCAAGCCGACGTGTTAATTGGCAATAAGCCCGATTCTGACATGTTATTGCTTGATGTATTACCGTTATCGCTAGGCCTTGAAACTATGGGTGGTTTGGTTGAAAAAATCATTCCGCGTAATACAACGATTCCGGTAGCACGCGCACAAGAATTTACAACGTTTAAAGACGGTCAAACAGCCATGTCATTACATGTGCTGCAAGGTGAGCGTGAGCTTGTTGATGATTGTCGATCGCTTGCTAAGTTTAGCTTAAAAGGTATTCCACCAATGGCGGCAGGCGCTGCGCATATTCGTGTAACCTTTAAAGTTGATGCTGATGGCCTATTAAGTGTTTCAGCTATGGAAAAATCAACAGGTGTACAAGCTGAGATTCAAGTTAAGCCTTCGTTTGGTTTATCTGATGACCAAGTAGCTAACATGCTAAAAGAATCAATGAGCAACGCTAAAGGCGACATGCAAGCGCGTATGCTTAAAGAGCAACAAGTAGAAGCGTTGCGTGTTATAGAAGCGCTTAACGCATCACTTGAAGCCGATGGTGCATTACTTGACGATATGCAACTAGCTAACTTACGCGCTGAAATTGCAGAACTGGTAAAAGTGCGCGAAAATGCACAAGAGCCTGGCGAAATTAAAGCAGCTATCGAAAAAGTCGATAATGCGAGTAGCGACTTTGCATCGCGTAGAATGGATGCATCAATTAAAAAGGCCCTTACAGGGCAGTCAGTAGACAACATTTAAGAGAGATTAGAATGCCACAAATTGTTTTTCTTCCACATCCTGAATTATGTCCTGACGGCGCTGCAATTGAAGCTCCTACAGGTCAAACGGTACTCGACGCTGCGCTTAAAAATGGTATTAGCATTGCGCATGCTTGTGAAAAATCGTGTGCATGTACTACGTGTCACTTAGTGATTCGTGAAGGATTTGATTCACTTGAAGAAAGTGATGAGCTAGAAGACGACATGCTAGATAAAGCATGGGGCTTAGAGCCTGAATCACGCCTTGGTTGCCAAGCAATTATAAGAGATGAAGACCTAGTGGTTGAAATACCTAAGTACAATCTCAATATCGTTAATGAAGAGCACTAGTTTTTAACGATGTATATATTAAAAGCCGCTGTTTGATACAGCGGCTTTTTTGTTTGTGAATTGCTGGCGTGACGAGCAAAGCTCGTAAGTTATTTTGTAGGCAAGCAAAGCTTGCTGGCGTTATGTGTTTTAACTCTAGGTTATAAATATAGAAGCTGCGCTTCTCACGTGAGCAAAGATCCTAAAATGTTAGCCTTGGCTCTATGCCACGCATTAAAAGCTAACACCTTAAAACGTAATTTTGGAGGTTTATTTTGAGTAATCTTATTTTTTCTGACTCATTTATTAACGGCGAATTTTATAAAACCGATACGCGCTTTAGCGTTAACGATCCCGCTACCGAAAAAAGTATTGTTGAAGTAAGCGATATTGACGAGCAGGGTGTAAATAGTGCAGTAACCGCAGCTCAAGGGGCTTTTGTTAAGTTAAAAACGACAAATGCCACTGAGCGAAGCGAAACCTTGATGCGCTGGTATGAGCTAGTAGTAAAACACAAGCAAACACTTGCAGAGCTAATGACCAAAGAGCAAGGCAAGCCACTCAAAGAATCCCTTGGTGAGATTGATTACGGTGCAGGTTTTATCAAATGGTTTGCAGAAGAAGCCAAACGTAGTTACGGAGATGTAATTCCGCCAACAGATGACTCGCACCGTTTAACCAGCTTTAAGCAGCCTGTCGGTGTTGTAGCTGGTATAACGCCGTGGAACTTTCCTATTGCTATGGTTACTCGTAAAGTAGCGCCAGCCTACGCTGCGGGCTGTAGCTTTATACTTAAACCTTCTGAGCACACACCACTTTGTGCTATTGCGCTTGCTCACCTGGCCGATCAAGCTGGTTTTGTTAAAGGTGCATTTAATGTACTGGTTTCTCAAGATGCCAAAACAGTAGGTAAAATGCTGACTGACTCAGAAGTCGTGCGTAAGTTTACATTTACCGGTTCTACAGGTGTAGGTAAGCAGTTGCTATCGCAATGTGCTGACACAATTAAACGCACCTCGATGGAGCTTGGCGGTAATGCACCTTTTATTATTTTTGATAATGCCGACTTAGATGAAGCTGTTGAAGGGCTAATGGCGGCTAAATTTAGAAACAGTGGACAGGCATGTGTTGCTGCAAACCGTATTTTTATACAGCGTAATATTCTCGACAAAATACTGTCAAAAATCACGCCAAAGGTTGCAGCGCTAAAAGTGGCAAATGGTTTTGAAGACGATGTTGATATTGGCCCACTCATTTACCCTAAAGCCAAAGAGAAAGTACAACAGTTAGTACAAGACGCACTCGATAAAGGTGCGACGTTGATTGGCGATAATAGTGACTTAGGTGGCAGCTTTCAAAACCCATTAATAGTAAACAACGTAACTACAGAGATGGATATTTACCACGAAGAAGTATTTGGTCCAGTATTGACGGTTATTCCTTTTGATGAAGAAAGTGAAGTGCTTGCGCTTGCTAACGATGTACCATTTGGTCTAGCGGCCTACTTTTACAGCCAAAACATTAAGCAAGTCTGCCGAGTTAGTGAAGGGCTTGAATTTGGTATGGTCGGCGTAAATGAAGGTGTTATATCAAACCCAGTAGCGCCATTTGGTGGTGTTAAGCAATCTGGTTTAGGCCGAGAAGGCGGTCATCAAGGGCTTGATGAGTACTTAGAAGAAAAGTACGTGTGTATTAAAATATAACGCCCGTTAAGTTTATGAGCGCGAATTTACTTCGCGCTTTTTTTATGACGTTAATATGGCAGATATATGAACTTTATCTTTTACTGTTGCTACACAAAGCACTAAATGCTACCTTTGGGCACATATTTTTTGTTAATAAAACAATACAAAAAAACAAATAAAAAGTAAAAGTATTTCTATAAGTAGAAATAACCCCGTGTGTAAATGCCACCGTCAGGTGGCATTTTTTTGTTTGAATAGTCATAGACTGTAATAAGCACATTTTGAATAAAGATATTACTTTATAAGTGCTAACTTATAGGTGTATAACCAGGTAAGTTATCAAAATCTACCTCATCTAGCTGCTTTGGGTTAGCATATTCGTTGATATAATTTTTATAGACTTCTGACTCAATAAAAATAGCAAAAATATCAGGATCAAGGTGATTATTACTAACCATGTTCCCTAGAATATTCAAACATTCACTTACCGGTTTTGCTTTTTTATAGGGCCTGTCTACGGCAGAGAGTGCTTCAAAAATATCCGTAATAGCCATTAACCTTGCAGGCACCGACATTTGTTCTTTGGTTAAACCTCTTGGGTAACCAGTACCGTCAAGTTTTTCATGATGACCTAAAGCATATTCAGCTACATTACTAAGATGTTTGGGGAACGGCAAAATATCTAATATATTTTTAGTTATATCCATATGGCGTTTCATGATTTCGCGCTCACTTTGGGTAAGTGTGCCGCGTCGTATCATGAGGTTTTCTACTTCATCATCAGTCAGTAGAGGTGTTTCTTCGCCGTTTATTTTAAGCGAATACTGTTTTGATATTCTCAGTATATGGGCTTGTTCTTCTTCGCCCAAAAACTCACCGCCAATATTCACCCGCTGTAATAATGCACGGTCGAGGGCTAGTTGTTTAAGCTCAGTTTCAAGCAATCGTTCAAATTGTAAAACCTCAACCGACTTGTTCTGTTTGATTGCTGAAATAATTTGCTGCTGATAAGAGAGTTCTAAATCTCGACTAATTATTTCAAACTTAGCATCAATAAACTCTATGCGATCGAAAATAGTCTCTAACTTGGTCGACTTTTCCATAATATGATCAGGAGTAGCAATTTTCCCACAGTCATGTAGCCATCCCGCAACACTTAGTTCATGGCGATCCTCTGGGCTCATTATAAAATCTGCTAGTGGACCTTTATCTATTTTATGCACTGCATCAGCAAGCATTAACGTCAGTGCTGGTACCCGCTTACAGTGGCCGCCCGTGTGAGGAGACTTTTCATCTATTGCCATTGCGATAGCTTCGGCAAACGTTGAAAAAAGCACTTCCATATCTTTAACTAAAGTAGAGTTAGTTAGTGAAATAGCGCCTAAAGAGGCAAAAGATCGAATCAGAGTGACGAGCTCTTCACTAAAAGGAATGTTTTTATTTTGCGCATCTTTTACATTTATAAGCTGGATTACACCAATAATGTCATCTTCATGATCTTTTAAAGGAATTGTTAGCATGGACTCAGAACGATAACCCGTGCGAGCATCCATTTTGCGTGCAGCGCTCATATCAAAAGGCAAGGCATCATACACGTCAGGAATATTTATTACTTCCCCTGTATTAACAGAATGCGCAACAATAGCGGTGTCATTTGGTTTGCCATCAATAAAAAGATCTATATTAGGAAAATCAACAGGACCACCTAATGTGCCGCCTAAATAAAGATTCAATGATTTGTTTATTACTGTTTCAAACTTTAGTTGTTTGTTTGAGGTAATAGAGTAAATGCTGCCAGCATCAGAATTTGCTATCGACATTACAACTTGCAGTATTTCATCAAGTAACTTAGACGAGTTTTTTTCGGTTGTTAGTCTAATGCTAATATCGATAAAGTGTTGAAGATTTGTTTTGTCTTTAATGTGCTGTCGCATATGTTTACTACTTTTGAGTATGTTTGAAGGCACCATTCCAATCCTTAGCTAGTGTTTGCAAATCAAAGCCCTTAATACGTTCAATAAAAATGGCATAAATGTTGGGGCTAAATACGGTTGTACTGTGTAGTTCTTTAAATAAGCTAAGTGCTTGTGGCCAGTTTTTATTATAAAAAAGCGTCATGGCCTGCTGCGACTTTTTAACTTCATTTAACTGCTCTTCATTGAGCTTATCTGTAAAGTTTATAGGTTCAAACAACTGTACAGCGGTTGTTTTACCAACAACTTGCACTTTATCTATTAAACGAAATGAAATATTAGGGCATTCCTTCATCGTTTCTTCTGTAACAAGAATAGCTACGCCATAAAATTTGGTCAAGCTTTCTACTCTAGCACCTAAATTAACAGCATCACCAAGAACTGTATAGGCTTTACGGTAAACCGAACCCATATCACCTACATTCATGTCGCCAGTACTTAAACCGATACCTATTTTTATGGCAGGCTGGTTGTTTTCTGCAAATAACTGATTTATTTGCGTTAACCCGTTGATCATAGACATTGCGGCTTCAACACCATGACGAGCGTGGTTTTCATCTTTTAGTGGAGCATTCCAAAATGCCATCACCATATCGCCTACGTACTTATCAATAGTTCCGTGATGATCAAATATGATTTTGGTAATAGCCGTAAGATATTCGTTTAAATATTCACTTAACTGATGAGGGGTCATACTTTCTGATAGTGAAGTGAAACTACGAATGTCGGCAAACAACACCGTCATATTTTTTCGCTCACTTTTTTGAGATAAACTTTTACCTTGAAGTATCATTTGGTTTATACGCTCAGGAGGAACATATTGGTCAAACATAGATTTTATTTTTCGGCTGTGTTTCATTTCAGCGATAGAGCCTACAATGATGTAATAGCCGGCTAATATAATGATGAGTAAAAGAGGCATTAATAAAGGTAAACTAATTTTTTGTACTGACCATAAATAAACGTTTAAAAATATAACGACACTTGTGACTGTAAGAGACAAAACAATAATAAAGCGTGCGCTCTTAGCGTGGCTAAAAAACGACAGTACGAAACCCGTTAATGCAATGATGAGTAAGCTTGCTCCCTGTGACCAATTAGGTTTAGAGGGAAGTAGCTCTGGGTGCATTAACCCTTCAAATATATTGGCATGAACCTCCACACCGGGATACTGCAAACCAACAGGTGTTGATCTTAAATCAGCAAGCCCTACGGCGGAGGTACCAATAAAGGCTACAGTGCCTTCTAATTCCTCTAAACCAATTTTTTTGGTCAAAATATCGGTAGCCGAATAATAGGGGAAGCTATGTGCACGCCCTTTGTAAGGAATTAATATTTGCCCATACTCATCAGTTTGAATCCACTTATCTTGAAACTTTATACCTTCGAATAAGGTTATACCATCTAACCTATTGGAACGGGTTTCTATGTTTTCAGCAAGGGTATAAAGTCGAGCAACTTCAAGTGCTAAAGAAGGATAAAGCTTATCGCCAACTCGATTTATAAGAGCTGCTTTACGTATAAAGCCATCTTCGTCAATATGTGCATTAATAAAGCCGGTGCCCGTTGCAGCATTTTGTAACTGTGGAATATTTACAATAGCACCAGGAAGCTGGTTTATTTGTGAATTAGTGTGCTCTTCGCTTGCCCATACAACACTGTTTTTAGCTGGCAAGTTTTGATTAGTCAGTTGTTCATCAATTAGTAAAAAACCAAGAACAGTATCATTTTTAGATAATGCGCTTGCTAGTTTTGTGTCTGCATCGACTTGTTTAGTAATTTCAGCAAAGGGGATGGTGTACTTTTTTGATAAACCAGGAATTTCAGACATAATTTTTGTAACAGGGTTTTCTTCCTGTTCAGAAAAAAATATATCGAATGCAATAACAATAACACCTGCATCACTAAGCTTTGTAACAAGGTCTGCTAATTTTGAGCGACTCCAAGGAAAGCGTCCTTGTTCTTGCATGCTCTTTTCATCGATATCAATTATTACAACGGTTTCATCTATGCGCCTAGGCGTCTCTGAAAGCGTCAGTAATAACCGAGAGTCGTATATTATACCTTCTGCACGGTTAACTAACTTTGCAAGCGACCCAGTTGAAAATAACTCTATTGATGCAATTAATAATGTAATAACAGCGCCAATAAAAAAGTGCTTTGAGGTAATGGGTTTTAAGAAGCTAATGAGCAACGCTCCTTGATAGACTAAAAATCAAAAACTCGTCCTTCTCGGCCGCATTCTATTTTTACCTGTTGAGCGTACTGCGTGTGTAAATATTTTTCTATTGCCAACAACTGTTCATCGGTTCTTGATGGATCGTGGCTAATAATAATCACATTTTTAATACTCGCTTTTATAGCAAGCTCAGCAACCTGATCTATGGTGCTATGACCCCAACCATGCTTAAGAGGCAAGTCTGCATCTATAAATTGAGCATCGTGAATTAGTAAATCAGCGCCTTCAATAAAATTACTCCATTCGCAAATACTTGTGTTTAGCTTGTCTGGTGGGTTTAGCTCATTGTCGGTAACGTAAGCTATCTTTTTTTCATCTGCTTTAATGCAATAAGCAGTACCGCCACCAGGGTGATTCAGTGGAGCAGTAGAAACCAAAAAACCGTTAAGTGTAAATTGCTTTTGAGACGATAAATCAGTATTAAGCGTAATGCTGGCAGGTAAATCCTGATAACACACAGGAAAGTACGAACCACTCATTTGCTTTAATATGGCATCTTGGCTTTTTTTATCATCAACGTTGCCAGCTACAATGGTTATATTGCGGTTGGGTTGGTAGATAGGTTTAAAAAAAGGAAACCCTTGAATATGATCCCAATGATTGTGCGTTAGCAAAATATTGATAGGGCTTTGTGTTTCTAGTAAACGTGTACCGAGTTCTACAATACCGGTACCAGAGTCTAAAATAAGATCTTTACCGTTGTTTTGTTCAATGTACACACATGAGGTATTTCCCCCAAAAATGTGTGTATTACTTCCAGCTGAAGGCATCGAGCCTCTAACACCAAAAAATTCAACTTTCATAATTTAAGGCTAAGCTCCATCTGCTTCAAAATTGAATTTAGAAATACTAACATTGTTAGAGTTAGTGTCATTACAAGTGCTACTTACAACAACTTGGGTATCATTTTGCAGGATAATTGAAGTAAATACATGTGTACTGACACATTGGCTTGCTTCATAAAATCCGGCACCACTGGCTCCAAACGTATTATCTAAAGTACCGTCAGTTAAAATGCGCGCTAACATGCCTTTATTGTTGCCCATACCAACTAAAACAATATTGTTGTTGGTATCAAAAACGGCACTTTTTACTTCGGTATCTCCCGTTGAAGCTAATGTATATTGGTCTAAAGGGTAGCTGTCATCAATTACTCCAGATGCGAGTAATCGCGTAATACTAGCTTTATTAGGCGTATCTACAACGTTTGCAATTAAATATAATTTATTTGATTCGTCGACTAATACTTTTACCATTTTATTCTCGGAATCAATGGTTGTTTCACCTATGTATTTGTAGGTTTGCTCACCGTCAGAGTCGAGCTTTAATGCTATTAATTCTGAACTGGCACCTGATACAGATTTACCACCAATAAAAATACTATCATCACTGATAAAAACATTTTCATAATATTCAAAAGGTGTTCCTATAATTTTTCCATTGCTACCAAAGTCATCGTCAAGTGTACCGTCAGAATCTAGCATCATGATAAACGAACTAGGAGTATCGGCTATAACTACAGAGCCAACTGCTACAACGTTGCCATCATGTAGTGCTAAATCAGTTAAGTTAAGCTTTTCAGCACCTGAAATAGAAGTAGAGTAAATACCATCACTGGCGAATGAGGTATCTAAATCACCATTTTGATCAACTTTAGCTATAAAGCCCTCTTCACCGTCAGTTTTGCTTTTAGATCCCGCAATAAATAAGCTGCCGCTATTGTGTTCAACCAACGCTATATTAGGTACGCTCAAATCTATGGCAATTTCTTTATGACCACTTTCGCTAAAGCTAGTATCTATAGCACCCGTACTCGTAAAGCGTGTTAATACTAACTTAGTAATTGAGTTCGATTTAGCCGTTGATGCAAGAATATACTTACCGACCTGAGGGCCATTGCTCAGTTGTAAAACGTGCATTGATTGATCGTCAGATTCTGCGCTTATAGTATCAAAAGCAAGATAACCAACGTCTGCAAAGTTACTGAATAATGTGGCTTGCTCGTCAATTGCTGCAACAAATGGTTTAGTGGTTGAGTCGTTAATAACACCCGATACCCATACTGTATCATTCGCATCTATAGTTGCCGATTTGGCAAATTGCTTACCATTGATACCTGAAATAATATTAATACCTGATGCACCATAAGTACTATCAAGTGAACCATCAGACGTTAAAATACGGGCAGAAAATAGTTTTTCACTAGCAGAAACTCCAGTAGTGCCAGATAACGTAATTCCATTTTTGATTGGCTCATATTTTACGCCGGTTACACTCGCGCCACCATCACCACTACCACTATCACTATCAATATCGTAAATTGCAGTACCTGCATCACCAAAACTCGCTATAAGAGTACCTGTTTTATCAATAGCCAAAACCACGGCTTCTTTTTCACCACTATTACGAGTTATGTAACCACCTGCAAAAGCTGTAAAGTCGGTGTTTTTAGCGCCGCCAATTGCAAATAGTTCGTCATCTTTATTATTCTTGGACAAGTCGAGCGATAATGCTGCGCTACCATTAAAGCTTCCATTGTTTTCACCATCAGAAATTAAATAACGAATAAGTACGTCTTTATCACCAGTTGCACTTGTGACACTGCCAACAACCATAAGATCAGAGCTATTAAAGTTTTTAATAGCAAACGCTTCGTCATCTCTACTAGCGCCGCTCACATCGACAATTTTAGGGCTTCCGGCTTCATAAGCGAGCGTAGATATATCGTATTTTATCCATAAGCTATCGTTGTCGTTACCATTAAATGACTTACCAACAGCCTGAATTTTATTGTCGCTAAATTCAAGGTCATTAATCACGAGGGTGCTTGCTAATGCGGTACAGTGAATACCTGAATTATTATCTCCAGAGTTATTACTTAATACGCCAGCGGTATTCATTTTCAACAAACATGCTTCGGTATTTGTGCCATCAAAACTAGTGTAAGCAACAAAGAGGCTTGTACCATCAGAGATGATAGCTGTTGCTTGTTCATCATTTTCTAAATCTAATACTTTAACGCCATCACCATTAAATGCTGTATTTATCACACCACTCGTAGTATACGATGCAATAACAATATCTTTGTCGCTGTTATTACTAAAACCTACAAAGTAAAGGTTATTATTTAGCTCAATACTGTCATTAAATTCACCGCTTGAGAAAACTCCAGAAAGATCAAGTTCACCTGTTATAGGGCGACTAAATGTTTCATCTTCAACAGGAACTAGAGGCTCCGTATCATCAGTGATATCAATTATTATATTAATAGTAGTTGTTTCGTTAGGCGTACCATCATCAGTAATAGCTAGGCTCAATATGTACTGAGGAGTTGTTTCAAAATCAAACGGGCTTTCACCTTTTACAGTTAATAAGCCAGAATCATTATTTATTTCGAATATGGGGGCACCACTGAGTATGGTGTAACTTAAATTTTGGTTCTCAATGTCTGAGGCACTAACAGACCCAATAGTGTCGCCATCGGTTGCGTTTTCGCTAATATTAAAACCTTGGTTTGACGCAACTGGAGCATCGTTAATAGGAGCAATCGTAATTGACAAACTACCAGTATCTGTAGCGTTATTCCCATCATCAACAGTATAACTGACAACAACAATACCGTTGGTATTTGCAGCCGGTGTGTACTGTAGTTTGTTATCAACAACGGATACTGAACCGCTATCGGCTGACGCTGCTGTTATGCTTAGGTTATCACTATCAGCGTCTATATCATTAATCAACACATCAATGAGTAGCGGTGCTGCATCTTCATCCATCGTTGCCGTGTCAGCATTTGCAATGGGTTCATCGTTTACAGGTGTAATAGTGATAGTTAACGTTGCTGTACTGGCGCCGCCATTGCTATCGCTTACAGTATAAGTAACTGTTGCTAAGCCGTTGTCGTCGGCTGCCGGTGTATATTGAATTTGATTGCCAAGCACTGATACAGAGCCAATATCAGCTGATGCTGTGCTTATGGCAAGGCTGTCGCCATCTTCATCTGAGTCATTGGCTAATACGTTTATCAGTATTGGCGCTGCATCTTCAGCCATAGTTGCAGTATCGTTATTAGTCACTGGTGCATCATTCACGGCAGTTATTGTAATAGCGACTGTGGCTGTATTGGTTCCACCATTATTATCACTTACAGTATAAGTTACCGTGGCGAGTCCATTGGTATTCGCAGCTGGGGTATATTGAATTTGATTGCCAAGCACTGATACAGAGCCAATATCAGCTGATGCTGCGCTTATGGCAAGGCTGTCGCCATCCTCATCTGAGTCA
>NZ_JACJEC010000003.1:112817-419002 GCF_014163875.1 Pseudoalteromonas sp. SR43-3
TTGGCTAATACGTTTATCAGTATTGGCGCTGCATCTTCCGCCATAGTTGCCGTGTCAGCATTTGCTATTGGAGCATCATTTACAGGTGTAATAGTGATAGTTAACGTTGCTGTACTGGCGCCGCCGTTGCTATCGCTTACAGTATAAGTAACTGTTGCGAAGCCGTTGTCGTCGGCTGCCGGTGTATATTGCATTTGATTGCCAAGCACTGATACAGAGCCAATATCAGCTGATGCTGCGCTTATGGCAAGGCTGTCGCCATCCACGTCTGAGTCATTGGCTAATACGTTTATCAGTATTGGCGCTGCATCTTCCGCCATAGTTGCCGTGTCAGCATTTGCTATTGGAGCATCATTTACAGGTGTAATAGTGATAGTTAACGTTGCTGTACTGGCGCCGCCATTGCTATCACTAACATTATAAGTAACTGTTGCTAAGCCGTTGTCGTCGGCTGCCGGTATATATTGAATTTGATTGCCAACCACTGATACAGAGCCAATATTAGCTGATGCTGCGCTCATGGTAAGGCTGTCGCCATCCACGTCTGAGTCATTGGCTAATACGTTTATTAGTATTGGCGCTGCATCTTCATCTATCGTAGCTGAGTCTGCGTTTGCTATTGGAGCATCGTTTACGGGAATAATAGTAATTGTTAAGTTAGTAGTTGCAGTACCGCCGTTACCATCACTTATTGTGTAGTTAATAATTGCGGTTCCATTTGTATTAGGAGCAGGCGTATATTGGATTTTATTATCAACAACAGATGCAGAACCTCTATCTGCAGTAGCGGCTGTTATCACAAGAGTATCGCCGTCAATGTCGGAGTCGTTAGCTAATACGTTAACTAATAACGCAGGAGCATCTTCGTTCATCGTTGCTGAGTCAGCATTTGCAGTAGGGGCATCATTAACGGGTGTAACAGTAATCGTCACACTTGCTGTTCTGTCGTTTATACCTTCATTACCAGTGCTATAACCATCAGTAATGGTATAAGTTAGTACTATTTCACCTGAAAAGTTAGCTGGTGGAGTAAACTCAATTTGCTCGTTTACAATAGCCACTTCACCAGCAGTATTTTCTATATTAGAAATAGTAATTGTATCGCCATCTGCATCAGTGTCGTTAGCTAGCACATCTAATAAAGAGGCAGAACTGTCTTCGTCTAACGTATATTGATCGTCATTGGCTTCTGGAAAAGTATTAACGCCGCTTTCACTTAAGGTTACTTGAGCTGTTGCAGTTAAGCCTTGCTCATTTGAAATTGAATAGGTAAAGCTATCTACACCAATAAAACCTAAGTCTGGCTGATAGGTAAACGAGCCATCAGCATTTAATGTAAGTTCCCCATTTTGAGTTGCATTAATTGCGGTGGTACTGACCGATAAATCGCCAGCCTCAATATTAAAGTCGTTAATTAACAAGCCATTTTGTACTGTTACTTCAAATAGTTTATTTTTGCTAAATTGATAGGCATCATTTTGTGCAACAGGGATATCGGGTTCGCTGTTTATTACTAAAGTTACTGTGGCTGTAGAGGTTGCACCTAATGAGTCTATAGCTTGATATTGAAATCGATCAACACCATTAAAATTAGCATCCGGCACATAACTAAAGCTGCCATCAGTTGCTAATAATAGTTGGCCATGTGTGGGTGCCACCATAAACGTTTCATCAACTGAAAAACTGTCATTATTTGGGTCAGTATCGTTACTAAGCACACCATTGGCTGCTGTAACAACAAGTGTTTCATCTTCGCTTAAACTATAGCTATCATTTTTTGTTACAGGGGCGACGTTAGTGTTTGAACTTACAATGGTTACATTTGCAATAGCCTGAGCACCTTGTGCATCAACAACTCTGTACTGAAAGCTGTCTTGGCCTTGCATATTTTGCTCGCCTTGGTATTCAAAGCCACCATTATCAAAAAGGGTTAATTGTCCTCTTGTTGGTTCGCTAACCGGCGTTGTATCAACAGTTAAGTCATCTAAGTCTATATCGCTATCGTTTATAAGTAAGCCTGGCGATAGGGCAACTAAGGTTCCATTGTTTGTAATGCTGTAAGTATTATCAAGCGCAATAGGAGCGTCGTTAACAGCTAAAATGGTTATCTCTACAACTGCGGTATCTGTCATACCTAGCTCGTTAGCAACTTGATAGCTAAAGGCATCTTCACCATTAAAGTTTGCAATAGGGATATAAGCAAAATCCCCATTTTCATTTATATTAAGAGTGCCATGCTGCGGTAGAATTAATGCATCTGCATTTATACGTAAATCGCCACTGTATTGATTCGTATCATTTGTTAGCATGTTACCTTGCAGAGTTTGATCTTCACTTATCTGAAACTGATCGGCATTTGCCTTTGGTGCAAATGCAAGCTCTCCACCCACTGGCGCTATATTTATTATATTAGCAAAACCACTTTCACCACTGCCATCAACACCGGTAATAAGTACTTGATAACTTTTATCTGTAAGTGACTCGGTAATGCTTAATGCAGTATCTTGAATACTTAAAAATTGTTGCCCATTCTCTAATTCATTAATGTTAGTAGATGTGACTCCAGCTTGAGTTGCAATATAAACGTTGTAACGATTAAGTTCGGGGTTGGCTTGCCACGAAAGATTAATATTATCTTCGTCTCGGTGTGCTGTAACACCTTCAATTTGATATGGTTGCCAGTTAAAAGTGATTGCATCAGCAAGTACCTGATTATTTAAAGTGTCAGTTATCCATATTTCAAGGCGTATTTCCCCAGGAATTACGCCATAAAGTGCAGGGCTGAGGCCTATAATTGACTTTTCGTAGCCAACACCACAATCAGAAGAACACAGTGATATGCTTTTATTAACACTAGGGAGCACTAAATTAACTTCAGCAATGCCATCAGTATCCGAAGCTTCAAGTAAAAAAGAAACATTACCTTGTACGGTGTCGTTTGTTTGTGGAAAAACAATATTAGCGCGAGTATTAGCTAAACTTGCTCCAACAACTCCTCTACTTGAAGTGACAGCACCTAAAACTTTTGTACTCTTGGTTTGATTACTCGCTATAACACCAGCCAAATTTATATAGCTAGTCACCGTTGGCGGTATTACTTCAGCCGTAGGTGATTGTATTGCCTCTTGAGTGGGGCTTTCTTCTGAGCCTCCACAGGCACTTAACAAAAACACCATAGAACCAAGCAAAAATATATTTTTTGCTGTCATTTTAAATACTCCATAATAAAAGCTTTGTATCCAATGTGTTTATGGTTCTAATTTAAAAGAGCCGCTAGCATTTACATCAGGATTATTTATTTCGTTAAGATTAAAGTTGCCAGTAATGTTGTCTAAGTCATTCAAAAATATTGCATCAACATCGCCCTCGGCTTTATTGTTACCATGGGATGCAAATGTAACGGCCAGTTCAAGTTCGCTTAAATTTATTAAGCCGCTGTAAGCTGCATACCAATTTCCACCGGCGTCATTAAAACTAATTTCGCCATCAGGCACGGTGCCATTATCAAAATCAACTGCCATAGTCATAGCAAAGTCAGTAACAGCACCCACACTCGAATTTACATTAAAGCTTGATACTTCATAGTTAAATACACCTTGGCGCTGAGCTATTTGATCGACTAAAGATGCGCTGCTAACAGTTTGAAATTGTTGTTCAGAATATATATCCATAACACCTGTATCTGCTTCAAAAGCATTTACTTCAACTTCAGTTACCGATGCTTGCTCAGTTTCTTCTTCGTTGTCGTCTTTAGGATCAATTGCTACTATATTTTGATCAAACACACGTGCCGCACGTGTTGTTTTAAAGACTTCACCAGTGGCTGTAATTTGTGCAAACGAAAATGCTTCGTTATCACCCAAAGAAACCACGTTATTATTTTCTAACGTTAAATCTATTGCGCCATCCCATACCGCTAAAAATACATCGCCTTTAACCAGCTGAACTTCAAAATGCGTTCCGCGTATACCAATAGAGCCTACGGGAGTTTTTACACTATAAGAGCCACCATTTTTTTTAATTACGCCGGAAATAGAGCGCAAACCGCCTTTAAGTAACTCAATAGAAGCAGAGCCTTGTTGGGTATTGTCATTAAATTCGTAGTTAGCAATATTTAATTCTGAGTTTTCTTTTAAGGCTATTAAACCACCATCCAACATCGAAAATTGCGCTTTGCTTTTCTCTCCAGTCGTAATGCGATCTACGCCAAAAACAGTATCTCTGCGCTGCAACTGTCGTTGTTGTTCATTGCTTCCATCAACCGCGAGTACAGAGCCTCGTGCTAAAATAGTTTTACCAGCAGGGTCGTTTGCTTGTGTATAAAAACTTACACAAAGTAAAGTGGTAATTACAGGGAGTAAATGTTTCATAAATACCTTAAATTAAAATGAGTAAGAAGCGCTTAAATTTATATCTAAACGGTCATATTCGAATAAAGAAATATTACTGGATTTATCTTGATAGTTGGCAGCCAACAGTATGGCTAAATCGCGATTAACTAAGTAGCGAACAGAAGTTGAGAACATAAAGAGGTTATCGGCACGTTCTTGTAAAAATAAAGGGTGATCATCTTTATAATTAATCCATTGGTATCCAGCAAGAGATAACAACTGCCAATGTTGAGCCAACTGAGTGTTCACTTGGTAGTACAAGCTCGTAATATTACGGCTATTAAATTCACCCTCAGTAATGTCAGCTTCCTCGCTTTTAGCGTTAATGCTTAAGCTTTGAAACCAATTTTTAGCTGCATAGCTAGCACCTGTATTTATCGCATAAAATGAGTTATCGAGCTTTTCATCAAATCTATTGTTTAAAACACCTGCAGTCAAAGAGCTAAATAAATTAACTTGTTTATTTAGCGTAAAATTAGCTCCGGCCGTTAAAGCTGATTCAGTACGATAAAGTTCGCCATCAAGCATCAACGGAGTGGTAGCAACTCGTGCAAACCAACTTATGTCATTTTGTTTATATTGATAGGCGGCATTAATGTGCGCATTTATACGATCGTATTGACTGAGTTCTTCAAACTTGTACCACCCGGTATCAATACTTAAAGTGATTAAGCTTTTTTGATCAATAGGGTGAGAGTACTTTCCTCTGTAATTAAGTCGTGCATAGTTGTCCTGCGTACTTTTACTTTCTGGCGATAACAAAAACTCACCAATATTAGGAATTATAATCGTATTTTCTGCAGTACCTGCGTTTACGTTGCCATCTACGCCAAGGGCAAGCTCAATATTTTGTTTATAAGAGCGTCCAGCCTCTTGTTGCTTAAGTGCAGCAGTTTCTAGCAATGACTGTGCAGAAGACTTTATATTATTAGGTGTGTCAGGTGAGTTGATTAGTATTAAAGCTTGAGTATCGGCAGCAGGTAAATTATTAACTGTTAAATAAGCGCGAACTAAGTACAAGCGAGCTTCATACCATCTAGGATTATTTTCAACCACGCGTTCAAAGGCAAATACAGCTGGCGCCGCATGCCCTGTTTTAAGTGCACTGACCCCTAATAAAAAGTCGTATACGGGTTCGCCCAGGTACTGGTATTCGCTATTACTTTTTTGATAAGCCTGAGTGTATTTTTTTTCAGAAACTAATTTTTGAAGCTCAATCAATAGCTTATTGAATTCATCATTGCTTTGAGCCAATGAATTAAAGCTCATTACAGCTAAACAACTACACAGTAAATTTCTTAAAACCTGTTTAATCATGTTTAATTTTATATCCCAGTAGAAGTTTGATGTTTTGTAAAAAGTGATGCCAACATTAGAAACCTACCACTTTTTGTAGCTAAGTATAGTTAATACAGTCACATTGGTTAATTAATTGTAGATAAGTAATGAGTTATACCAATCCGCGATAATACTTAGTCATTTTGCGGGGCTAAACGTGTCGCTACCTGTGTTAAAAATTCTCATTTACGACTGCATGGATGCAGAAGGTAGAGCAATGCAGTAGCAATTGCCGAGAACAACTAAATAGCGAATTTTTTGCCAAGCTATCAACATGTTTTTCCATCCTCAAAATAGAACACTTAATTAAGCGAATTGGAATTAAACACTTGTTTATTAAGTGTTATTACTAATTAGGGGGTGTTGAGCTTTGTGGGTTGAAATTTTTTATCTAGGGATGATTTAATCGCTGCGTGAGATTTGTAAATTAGTGGGTTTAACTAGAGTATGAATAATTGTGTTGTAAGGTTAATATAGTAGCAGGTTTTAGAATTTATATAATAGGATAATTAATAGGGTATAAATATGAGGCTTACTAGGAAAAAAGTGGGGCGATTGACGGGGCTTGAACCCGCGACAACCGGAATCACAATCCGGGGCTCTACCAACTGAGCTACAACCGCCACTACACACACCTCGTTTGGTGTGGCGCGCATAATACATAAAATAATAATTGTTGTGAAGCCTAAAAGTGAAATAAATTAAAATAATTTAAATCAGGCAAATATAATTAGTCTTTAGTCGTTAATATTTTTTCAAGGTAGGCTATGTTTTATCGCATAAATACCTCTAAAAAATCGAATATACTTGCATTTAATAGTATTAATTCATTATTTCATGAGAATAAATTGTAAATTAATGTATAATAATGCCCGAAACGCTTAATAAAAAACATTTGGAGTAAATATGGATTCAGTACTTAATTGGCTTAACGATAACTCAGGCCTAATTTTACACTACGGTATACAAGCAGTTGTTGCGCTTGTTATCTTTTTACTTGGTAGTCGTGTTGCTAAGTTTTGTTCTAACTTAACTGAAAAAGGTTTTGCTAAAAAGAAAGTAGATAAAGCTGTCGGTTCATTTGTTTCAAGTATTGTGTACACACTTGTATTTGCTGTAACTATTTTAATGGCACTTTCGCAAATTGGCATTGAAACAACTTCGTTCATTGCTATTTTAGGTGCTGCCGGTTTAGCTGTTGGTTTAGCATTACAAGGTTCATTATCTAACTTCGCATCAGGCGTACTAATTATTTTACTTCGTCCATTTAAGTCTGGTGACTTTGTTGAAGCAGGTAATAAAATGGGTACGGTTAAAAAAATCGAAATATTCTCAACTGAACTACGTACTCCAGATAACAAAGTAATTATCGTACCAAACTCTCAAATAATGTCTGGTGCTATTACTAACTTCTCACGAGAGTCTACTCGTCGTATCGATTTAGTTATTGGTGTTGGCTACGATGCTGATTTACGTCACGCAAAAGAAGTATTAAAATCTGTATTAGATGCAGAAACACGCATACTTAAAGATCCAGCTTACAATGTATCTGTAAATGAGTTAGGCGATTCAAGTGTTAACTTTATTGTTCGCCCTTGGGTTAACGCTGCTGATTATTGGCCTACTTACTGGTCATTAATGGAAAATATTAAAATCGCATTAGATGATGCAGATATTACTATCCCATTTCCACAAATGGATGTTCACTTTCACAAGCAAGACTAATTTTAAATAGTTATTTAATTAAAGTTATCTTTAATTGTTATAGTGCTAAAGAGCTATTAAACATAAAATTTTCATGCGGTATTTGCTGCATGAAAATTTTTTACATTATTACTTAGTTGTTTAGCTTGCTCTAACAAGTAATGCTTTAATAAAATAGATGTACATTTATACAAAGGTTATTTTTTAATGAAATTAAAGCTTTTATCAGTTTTAGTTGCGGCTTCTGCTGCAACAAACGCATTTGCTGCAGACGCAGAACAAAGAACATGGGAAGTTACCAGTGAACTAGGTGCTATTGTCACAAGTGGTAATACAGAAACGACCACACTTAAAGGTGGCATCAAAGTTCAGCACAATCTTGAACACTGGAACAACGAATACAAGCTAGACGGCATCTACAAAGAAGATGAAGTTGAAGATGCTAATGGTGACAAAAACAAGCAGCGCACTAACGAGAAGTATTCAATTTCTGCACAAGGTAATTACAAATTAAATGAAGATCATTCTCATTTATTCATTTATGGTTCACACGTTTCAGATTATTTTGGAGCGTATAGAAGTGAGTCAGTAATTTCTGCAGGTTACGGTTTACGTTTATTAAACGAAAAAACTATGTGGCTAAGTGCTGAAATTGGTCCTGGTTATAAATACTTTGAATACCCAGATGACAGCACTGAAGTTGATGACAACGGTAACTCTCTTGCTGGTGAATTTGAAGGCGAAGTAATTGCCTTGGGTAAGTTAGATTACAACTGGCAAATTTCTGAGAATGCACGTTTTACTCAATTAGTTGCTGTTGAGTACGGTGATACAAACACTAAAACTCGTTCAGAAACTGCATTGCTTGCAAAAATAAATGGCTCATTACAAATGAAAGTCGCTTTTAATGTCACTAACAACTCAGATGTTGCTGACGACAAAGAAAGTACAGATACTGAAACATCATTTACGTTAGTTTACAGTTTTTAACCAATGTAACTAACTTAATGACACTAAAGTGACAAAAGGGACGAATGTCCCTTTTTTATTTGCTCAAAATTAATGTATGATACACATCAATTTTGGTTGTAGACCTAGGGATATACCTACTCGTGAAAGTTTTTATACAATTTATTAGTGCTTTTATTCTACTTTGTAGTTTTAGTACCTTGGCTTTTACGCCAACAGCGTCTCAAATTGAGCAATTTAAAAAGCTGCCAAAAGCTCAGCAAGAAGCCCTAGCAAAACAATATGGTGTAGATATTTCTACGATCACCGGCGCTAACCAATCAAACAGTGAAAATGTTGATAAGCAGCAATCTACTATTGGTGAACGTAAAGAAAAAGAACAAGAACAAGAAGATTTAACGGACGAAGAGCGCTTTGAGCCAAAAACTGATGAATTAAAACCATACGGCTATGAGTTATTTGCTGGCGAACCTACAACCTTTATGCCAAGTGAGAATACCGCCGTCCCCGATACTTATATGGTAGGCCCAGGTGATCAGCTAAGGATTAACTTTTACGGAAAAGAAAGCGATAGCTTTGATGTAACAGTTGACCGTGAAGGGCGCATCAGCATACCTGATTTAAGCCCCGTAGAAGTTGCAGGCTTAACATTTTCCGAAGTAAAAGAACTAATAAAAGTAAAAGTTGAGCAAGAAGTGATAGGTATAAAAGCCTTTATATCACTTGGTCAGCTGCGCAGTATGCGCATACTTGTATTAGGTGAAGCCTATAAACCAGGTAGTTACAGCGTATCGTCTTTAACAACAGTTACTCATGCTTTGTTTGTAAGTGGCGGTGTGTCGGAAATTGCATCATTACGTAACATACAAGTAAAACGCGCTGGTAAGACAGTGGCTAATTTCGACCTTTACGATTTACTAATTAAAGGTGACAGCAGCAACGACATCGTTTTAAAACCTGGAGATGTTGTTTTCGTCCCACCAGTGGGTGCACAAGTTACAGTAGATGGCTTAGTAAAACGCCCTGCGATATTTGAACTTCAAAAAGGTGAAACGGCTAAGGAGTTACTCACTATGGCAGGAGGCCTTAAAGCAGGTGCTTATGCTAGGAATGCTGTGGTAGAGCGTTTTAACTTTGATCGTAAAGAAGTGCTATCAGTAGACTTTACGAAGCCACAAATTAACTACACTCCGCAAGATGGCGACCGTGTACGTTTTAACTCTGTAAGCTCACAATACCAAAACTCTATTAGCTTAATTGGGGCTGTAGCGCGTCCGGGTAATTATCAATGGTATCAAAGTAAGCGTATTTCCGATGTTTTAAAATCAGTACGTGGCGACTTGCTTCCACAAGCAGATTTAAGCTACGGCCTAGTTATTCGCGAAATTAATATAAATGGTGACATAGAAGCGCACCAATTTGATGTAGCACAAGCCATTATTAAAAACCCTGAAAACAACCTAGAATTAAAAGCTAATGATAAAATCATAGTGTTTAGCCGTTTTGAAGAAAAAGAAGCTGAAAATTCAGCACTTACTAATATGGCCTTAAGCCAAGAGCAGCAAGAGCAACAGCTTAAGGCTGAGCAATGGCATAAATATCAGCAAAAAGAGTTTGAAAAATATATTGATTTAAAGCAAAAAAATGCTGAACTTGAAACTAAATTTGATGAATATGCTTTATTTAGTCGACACAATCTTTTAGCGCCCATTCTGGCTAAACTCAAACAACAAGCATCTATTGACCAAGCTGTACAACTTGTTGAAATTAGCGGTAATGTTACATTCCCAGGCATATATCCATTAATGATAGATGGTGATGTGCGTGACTTGGTTACTGCTGCTGGCGGGTTGTTAGAGTCTGCTTACGTAAAACAGGCAGAGATAACGCGGATTGTTAAAAACGACGGCTCACAAATTGAGCACTTACGCTTAGATCTTGAAAGTGCGATGCGTGGCGATTTACGAAGTAATATCACGCTACAAAGCAGAGACAGCATCAATGTGTTCGCCATACCTAATTGGCAAGAAAACGTAAAGGTAAAGCTTAAAGGTGAACTTAGATTCCCTGGTACGTACACTATCAGTCGCGGCGAAACATTAACAGAGTTGTTAGAGCGTGCAGGCGGTTTCTCTGAGTTTGCAGAGGAAAAGGCAGCAGTATTTACGCGAGCTTCTATAAAAGAACAAGAGCAAGAGCAGTTAGCCCGTTTATCTACAGAACTACGTCGTGATATTGCATCAAAAAGCTTTCAAAATTCAGTAAGTAGCAGCACTCTTTCGTATGAAGAAATGAATATGCTTCTAAATGATTTAGCAAGTGTTGAAGCCGTTGGGCGTTTAGTTATTGACTTACCGCTCATTGTTGAAAACAAACAAAACTTAGTACTTCAAGACGGTGATGTTTTATATGTACCTAGTAAGCGTGATTCAATCAGTGTGATCGGTGAGGTTAACTACTCAACATCACACCTATATAAAGCTGGCGTTAGCGTTGATGACTACATTGGTTTAAGCGGGGGCCTTAAAGAGCGCGCTGATGAAGACAGTATTTATATAATTAAAGCTAATGGCTCAGTGGAAATCCCAAATACAGGTGGCTGGTTTGCGGCTAATAATTCAGAGCAGTTAGAACCTGGCGATACTATCGTAATACCAATGGATGCAAGCCATATGGATAAACTTACATTGTGGAGCACTGCAACACAGATCGTTTATCAGTTAGGTGTAGCAGTAGCCGCTATAAGCGGTATTTAATTTAACAGTTACCGAGCATTTAATTTCAGTAACTTTAAATAAATGAGATAACTTACCAATGGAAAGAAGTGTGGACTCACAGAATATTCAACAAAGTATGTACGCTGAAGATGAAGGCGTAGATCTTAAAGGCTTTTTCTTAACTATTTGGAAAGGCAAGTTAATAATTGCAATAGTAACTGTCATTTTTACGTGCTTATCTATTGCCTTAGCGCTTAGCCTTCCTAATATTTATAAAGCAGAAGCATTACTTTTTCCTGCGGATAGTGGTCAAGGAGAAGGTGGTCTAGCTGCGCTTACAGGCCAATTTGGTGGTCTAGCTAGTATGGCTGGAATTGATTTAGGTGCCGGTTCATCTGATAAGTCAGCACTAGCAATTGAAGTATTAAAATCTAGAAAATTTACAAGTGAGTTCATTGAGAGTCATAATATTTTGCTAGATTTAATGGCTGCTAAAGATTGGTCATATGAAGCGAATATTATATCCTATGATGACGATATCTATGATGCCCAAAAAAACACTTGGGTCAGGGATGTTGAACCTCCATTTAAGCCAAAGCCATCACTACAAGAAGCTTATAAAGAGTTTAAGGAGATCGTCTATATAAACTCTTCAAAAGACACTGGTATGGTTACAATTTCTGTTGAACATATCTCGCCTTACATTGCTCAACAATGGGTTGTTTGGCTCATTGAAGATATTAACAAAGATATGAAAGAACGAGATGTAGCTGAAGCAGTCAAAAGCACTGAATTTTTAAAGCAACAAATTGAAAGCACGAAAGTTGCAGATATTAAAACAGTATTATTTAAGCTTATCGAGGAGCAAGCTAAAACAATTATGTTTGCTGAAGTTCGAGATGAGTATGTTTTCAAAACAATTGACCCTGCATTAGTTCCAGAAGAAAGAGTCAGTCCAAAAAGAGCGCTTATATGCGTTGTAGGGGGCTTGTTTGGCATCTTAATTGGTATTCTTATTGTTTTAGGAAAAAACTATTTTAGGGAGCAAGAAAGTGCTTGGTAATTAGGCGCTATTTTGTAACTAACTCTATATCATTATTTTTTAAGTTAAGCCTGAAGTTCAGGTGTTATTATTATGGAAGTTATATGACTAAAGGTATTATTTTAGCGGGTGGTAGCGGTACTCGCCTTTACCCATTAACGAAAGTCGTAAGTAAACAACTTATGCCCGTCTACGATAAACCTATGGTTTATTATCCGATCGCTACCTTAATGAATGCTGGCATCAATGATATCCTAGTCATAACAACACCGGAAGAATTAGACCGCTTTAAAGAGTTACTAGGTGATGGTAGAGACTGGGGAATCAATATTGAATACAAAGCTCAGCCTTCTCCAGATGGTTTAGCTCAGGCATTTTTGCTGGGTGAAGAGTTTATTGGTAGTAGCAATGTTGCATTGATATTAGGTGATAACCTCTTCTATGGTCACGACCTTGTTAAATCCCTGCAATTAGCCGCTTCTAGAAAGTCTGGAGCAACAGTTTTTGGTTACCATGTAGCCAATCCATGTTCATATGGTGTTGTTGAGTTTGATGAAAGTGGAAAAGCGATTTCGATAGAAGAAAAGCCAGACTTACCGAAATCAAACTATGCTGTTCCAGGTTTATATTTCTTTGATAATAAAGTTGTTGAGTACGCAAATAAGGTAGCTCCTTCACCTAGGGGGGAACTAGAAATAACAGATGTTATTGAGCAGTATTTAAAAACTAATTCTTTAAATGTTGAAATTATGGGACGCGGAACGGCTTGGTTAGATACCGGGACTCACGACAGCCTATTACAAGCAGCACAATTTATAGAAACCATAGAAAAAAGACAGGGACTTAAAGTAAATTGTCCAGAAGAAGTCGCTTTTCGTATGGGGTATATCAATGAGCAACAGTTACAGCAATTGGCTGCTCCACTAGTCAAAAGTGGTTACGGTGAGTATTTGTTGAGCTTACTTTCCAAAAGAGTTTTTTCATGAATATAATCGATACTGCTATCCCTGATGTAAAAATCTTAGAACCACAAATATTTGGTGATGAACGAGGGTTTTTCTTAGAAACATTTCGTGAAGACTGGTTTCGAGAACATGTTGCAGATGTGAATTTTGTGCAAGATAACCACAGCAAATCTAGACAGGGAATCTTAAGAGGTTTGCATTATCAAACGCAGCAAACACAAGGTAAATTAGTTCGTGTGATAGCCGGTGAAGTTTATGATGTAGCTGTTGATATGCGTAAAAATAGCCCAACCTTTGGAAAGCATGTTGGTGTGCTATTAAATAGTGTTAATAAAAAGCAGCTTTGGGTTCCACAAGGCTTTGCGCATGGTTTTTATGTAACAACAGAATCTGCTGAATTTGTTTATAAGTGCACAAAGTATTATGCGCCTGAATTCGAGCAAAGCGTTCTATGGAATGATCCTAACCTTGCGATTCAATGGCCTTTAGTAAATGGTATGCAGCCATTATTATCACCTAAAGATGAAGCTGGCTTGATGCTCGCAGACGCTCCTACCTTTTAATCGAGTAATTTATGAGTAAAACAATTTTTGTAACCGGCGGTGCTGGTTTTATTGGTTCTGCATTAGTTCGTTTTTTAATAAAAGAAACTGAACATACGGTAGTTAACTTCGATAAGCTTACATATGCAGGTAATTTAGAGTCATTAGCATCTATAGAGCAAAATGAAAGATACCATTTTGTTAAAGGTGATATTTGTGACCGTGAGATAGTTAGCACTACGTTTGCCAAATTTCAGCCGGATTTTATCATGCATTTAGCGGCAGAAAGCCATGTGGACCGTTCTATTGATGGGCCAGGTGATTTTATTCAAACAAATGTTGTTGGAACCTACGAGCTACTAGAGGCTGCTAGAACATATTATGCTTCTCTCTGTGATGATAAGAAAGCAGTATTTCGCTTTCACCACATTTCAACAGACGAAGTGTACGGTGACTTAGGCGAAACAGGTCTATTCACTGAAGATACACCTTATGAGCCTAGTTCACCTTACTCTGCATCTAAAGCTGCATCGGATCATCTTGTTCGAGCATGGAATAGAACTTTCCAACTGCCAGTAGTGTTAACAAACTGCTCAAATAATTACGGTCCATATCATTTTCCTGAAAAATTGATCCCGCTAATAATTCTTAATGCTTTAGAAGGTAAAAAGCTACCAGTATATGGCGATGGTAAACAAGTCAGAGATTGGTTATTTGTTGAAGACCATGCAAGAGCACTTTATACCGTTGTATCTGAAGGTAAACTTGGTGAAACATACAATATCGGTGGCTTCAATGAAAAGCAAAATATCGAAGTAGTTACTACAATTTGTAATCATCTGAATGAGCTAATTAGAGAAAAGCCTGAAGGTTTAGAAGACTTTAAAGAGTTAATTACATTTGTTCAAGACAGGCCAGGTCATGACTTAAGATATGCAATCGACGCTTCAAAAATAAATAAAGAACTAGGCTGGCAACCTCTTGAAACATTTGAGTCAGGCATTCTTAAAACAGTTAAATGGTATCTAGAAAACTCATCATGGTGTGAAAATGTGCAGTCAGGTAATTATCAACGTGAGAGGCTTGGCAGCGCATGATGTACACAGTTATAGGTGGTAAAGGGTTTATAGGTAGTGAGATTGTCAAACAACTTACAGGTGCTGGTGAACAAGTATATGTACCTGAAAAACTGGATGATGGAGTTTTCACTAAACCTTTAGGCACAGTATTCTATGCTGCAGGCCATGGAGACTGTACTAATAATCCAATTAAAGTACTCAATTCAAACGTCAGTTACTTAGTGAAAATGCTAGAAAGTAGCCAGTTTGATAGGTTTATTTATATTTCATCTACTCGTGTTTACATGAATCAGCAAGCAAGTTACGAAAGTGCTGACCTCACAGTTTGTGCTAAAGATAATCGAGCGCTTTTTAACTTAACGAAGCTAACGGCCGAGAATCTAGTTTTAAACTTAGTAGATAAAGCAATTATTGTTCGACCTAGCAACGTATACGGTTTAGCAGTAAATAGCCCTCTATTTTTACCTTCAATTGTTAGAGACTCGATCGCTAAAAAAGAAGTTAACATGTATATTCGCGAGGATTATCAAAAAGATTATGTTTCAGTAGTTGATGTGGCTGATGCAATTTACAAGTTAGCCAAAGCTGATATTCAAAGTAATGAGATATTCAATATTGCTTCAGGAATAAATACTCGAGCGGATACAATTGCAAAGGTACTAACTGATAAAACAGGCTGTAAAGTAAATTGGTTTGAAAGTAACGTTAATGAAGCCTTTTCGGAAGTTGATATTAGCAAACTGCAAAGTGTGATTGATTTTAATCCAGCCACAATCGAAGACGATCTAGAATCAATGATTAGTTCATTTACGGAATTTTACAACAAACATGAAAGTTTTACTCTTTAGTCCTGATACGTTTGGCTATTACAAAAAAATTATAAGTGTGATGGAGTCAAAAGGCCATTCAGTTGACTGGATTAACCACATTTATGTAAAGAGTAACTTTGATCGAGTAAGATCAAGGTTAATGCCAAGCTTCACAAGTAAGTTAGCAGAAAAGTACTTCATAAATGAAATTAACTGGCAAGGCGACTATGAATTAATTATTGTGATTAAAGGTGAAGGCCTTTCAGAGTGTTTACTTGATAAAATGAAGCAAAGCTTTAGCAAAGCTAAATTCGTGTATTACTTGTGGGACTCATTGTCTAATGTAAAAGGGGCTAGAGGAAAGTTTAAGTATTTCGATGCTATAAAGTCATTCGATAGGATTGATTGTCAGAATATTGAAAACCTTGCGTACTTACCTCTTTTTTATAGCAGAGAGTACAGCAGAAAGGAAAATAGAGCCGAAGATAATAATTACTCGGCAGCTTTTGTTGGAACATTACACTCTAATCGCTTTAGTGATGTATTAGGGATGGCTTCTTTAGTTGAAAAGAATCTTAATAAACCTGCTTTTACATTTTTTTACTACCCTAGCAAACCTGTTTTTAAAGTACTTAAAGTTATTAACAAAACATTTCGAAAGATACCAATCGAAGAGGTTTCGTTTGACAAACTCAGTGCTCAAGCTGTTTCTGGTATAATGTGCGATTCTGAGGTTATTATTGATTATGGGCACCCTGATCAAACAGGCTTAACAATGAGAACCATTGAGACTTTAGGAATAAACAAAAAGCTAATTACTAACAATAAACTAGTTATGGAAGAGCCTTTTTATAAAACTGAAAATATTTTTGTAATTGGCCATCGAAGCGAGCAAGAGCTAGCACAATTTCTAGCTTCACCATATGTTCCAGTTAGTAATGATGTTTATGAAAATTACGCCATAGAAAACTGGGCTGAGCGTTTAATTCAATGCTAAAAAAACTCTTTTCTAGCGCTTTTTTATTAATGCTTAGTACCTTAATCGCGAAAGGCTTTATATTAATTCTTAATGTTTTAATTGCCCGTTATACATCAAAAGATGTTTACGGAACTTTTGTGTTTTTACGAAGCACTATTAACTTATTTGAGACTACATTCAGCTCAGCAGTTAACCCTTTCGCAGTTAAAGAAAGCTCTAAAGAGGATTTTAGTAGAGTTTCAGTGCTTGCATATGGTGTTTTCTATGCATTTACTGCATTGATCATCTCAATCTTGTGCTTGTTATTATGGGCAGGCAGCTCATTTATTGGGAGTTTATCTTCCTTTGATTTTTTAACACTCCAAATCGTTTTGACAGTTGTAATATTGATTTCACTGACACTGTTAAATGGTTATCTAATCTCTGTGTACATAGGGAAAGGTATCTACAAAGTTATTTACTTCTCAACAGTAATTAGTGTTGCTTTATCAGTAATTGTTATTTTCTTTACATATCAATACATTACTGTGGAAATAGCCTTGTTTTATATGCTTATTTATCAGCTTACTGACTTAACGATCAAAGCATGTAATATTTTGGTTAATCACGCGCATATTCTGAAAAATATTGAATATGGTGTACTTTTCCAGAAAACTAAAGGCTTATTAAATGCAATAAAGCCAGTAATTGTTGGTTCTGCAATTAATGCTTTTATCTTTTGGTTCGTCAGGTATGTAACAGCCAATAGTGAAAATGGCTTTGCAGCCCTCGCTGAGTTTGATGTTTCATTTCAGATGTTCATTATTTGTTCAATCCTTTTAAATATCATCTGTAATATTGTTTTACGAAATTTAACGAAGCTCCATGAATCAGGAAGCAATGTGAGGCAACTTCTCAGCTACGCTTTGCGGTATATGTCGCTATCCTGCCTTTTATTTGTTGCGGGGGGGTATTTCCTTTACGACTATTTCTTACTTTTATACGGCGAGCAGTACACTGCGAATCTATTTTTAGAAGTAACTTTAATCTGTTTATTTTATTCTATTGCTTTAGCATTTAATCGAGTAATGGTTGTTATGAATAAAACATATCAACTTTTTTATGTTGCTTTAACTTCTGCGATAGCCATGGGCGCATATATTTTAACTGTAACAGCAAGTGCAGAGAGTTTAGCAATCTCCTTCAGTGTGTATTATCTAACCTCATGTGTTGTTTATTTATATATTTTTACAAATAGGCTTATCAAATGATTAATCGTATTATGAAACTTTACAAAGACAGTGGCCTACTACTTTTCTGTGTACGAATTCCTTTGCGTTTTCTGAAAGTTTTTTTCGATATTTTAAATACTCTGTTCTATAAGGCTGTATGTAAAAAAGTAGGTGAAAATGTTCGTATCGAGTTCGGTGCTAGAATTGAGTCACCAAAGCTTGTAACTATAGGTAATGGAGTTTTCATCGGTAAAGGTACATTGTTTGTGTCAGAAAACAACACCGGTGAATGTATCATCGAAGATAAAGTACATATATGCCGTAATTGCCATTTAGATCACACGGGTGGATTAACTATTGGAAATAACAGCTTATTATCAGAGGGAGTTGTTATTTATAGTCATAGCCATGGGTATGATCCTAAAAGCAAACCTATTGGTATCAAAAAAGTAATTGCTGCAAATTGCTGGTTAGGTACACGTGCAATTTTATTAGAAACAGCTGAAAATATCGCTGACAAGACGATCGTTGCAAGTGCTGCAGTTGTATCTAAATCTATTATAGAAAAGCGATGTATCTTTGGTGGTGTACCTGCAAAAAGAATAAAACAGTATAATGATTGATTCATTTATAACCTTCTATTTTATTGTTCTATTACTGTTACTTCTTTGTTTGAAAAGGGGGAAGAAAGACTTTTTCCATGTTATTCCTTTTACTATTTTGTTTTCTATGGCTGAAGTGCCGTATCTATACTTTATTGCTCATAACCCGCAAGAGCTTCATCCAAAAGTTATCTATCACTTAGATGACTTTAATTTTGCCTTTTTTCAGCATGTTATGTACAAGCTAATATTTGCAATTGTTTGCATTTTTACCATGGCTTTCTTTGAGCCTAAAGGCAAACTTTTTGGAGTGTCGAATATCGGCGTAGGTATGAAGGTTATAAAATTTAAATATACGAGCTACTTTTTTATTGTCCTCACTATACTAATGTTTGCTTTGTTCCTTCATAAAGTAGGCGGTTTTTTCTTTCTAATAAGTAATATGGATAATAAAACCTTGGTAGTTCAAGGTACTGCAGTGTATAGAAATATCTTTTTTATATCTGCAATGCTCTCTATAGGTTACTACATAACCTATTTGTCATTGAAAAGAATAAAACTTAAAAATTATGTCTTTCTGTTTTTTATATCCGTGTTTTTCTTTGCGATGCTGGCATCTTACGGTGAAAGGAAAAACCCACTGTTACTTTTAGTTTTCTTAGTACTAATGTGGAACTATAAAATTAAAAATGTAAATGTTTTCTCTGTTAAGAACTTACTTTTATTATTCTTTTTAGTTTTCTTTGCCTCTCTCGCTCCTATTTTAAGGGTTGATGGAGCATTAGATTATTATATGTCAGATCCAAGCTCACTAATACCTGATGCCTTACCGTACATGGGCGAGTTATTCAAGCGATTTAGTGATATTGATATTTCACTATTTATCTTTCCATATTTTGACTCTATCAATAAGCTTTGGTTTGGTAGTACGTTTATGGATTTCTTTACTGGGTTTATTCCCAGTTCATTTTATGAGGCTAAACCACCACTAGATGAAGGTGTATATATCTATAATTTCGCTCAGGGTAATAATGTTGCAATTAATTCACCCTTTAAATACATGATCCCTGTAGGCTGGCCTCTGAGCCGCGTAACGGCCGGTTATGTGCATTTTGGGCCTGTTGGAGTCATTTTGTATGCAATTTTGACTGGTATGATTTTAAAATATTTCTACCAAGTCATGATCAGCTCTAAATTCGCACCTTTATGGGTTTCTTTTTATGCCTTCATGATGCTGACTGGGTTTGGTATTTCAAATGCTTTTATTTTTAATACATTAACTATATTCGTTTTATTAATGTTATTCACTTTGTTTATTTATTTATTTGAGGGCAAGAAAAATGTATCTCGTTAACTTTTCAAATCAGATTGCAGCAGGCCCGAAAAATATTGCTAATAATTTTATCCGCAATGCACTGCAAAGCGATGATAAGTTCGTATTCATTGTGCCAAATCTGCCTGAATTTCTAACATATTCAGAGACAGAAAATTGTAAGTTTGTTGTTGTTGATGTCGTGCCGGGTAGTATTAAAGCTTTGCTGAATGTGTTTAAAGTAAATTTTTCGTTGATGAATTCATTAGTAAAGCAATATGAGCCAAAGGCAATTCTTGCTTTTGGTAATTTCTTGTTCGGTATTAAGAGTGATCATAAAAAAGTAGTTTTGCTTCATCACCCATACATCGTCGATGATCGTTTATATGGTGATTTGGGTGGGGTTGCCAAAATAGCTGAGAAAATAAAGCGCTACCTTTTTAGTAAAACAGTTAAAGCTGTAGACACAGTTGTGGTTCAAAGTAGTTACATGCAAAAGTTGCTCAATGAAAAAGTAACCATTGATTCTGAAATTATTTTTAACCCAATTAGTGATATTTTCAAAAGAGAGAGCATTGCCAATTTTCAAGCTAAGCAAGAGCTGCCTGAAGTTAAAGAGCTACTTTATGTCAGTCGTTTTTATGCGCATAAAAATCATACATTTTTATTGAAACTTGCTTCTGAAATAAAAGATAAGGCCTTGCCTGTAGTTATTAATATTACGGTTGATGAATCAATACCTGAAGCCGACTCTTTCATAGCTGCTATAAAAGAGCAGCAATTACCGATCAATAATTTGGGGGAGCTACCTCAAGCTGGTTTAAAAAAGTACTATCAAGGCTTTGCATTTGCGGCTATTTTTCCTTCAAAATCTGAAACCTTTGGTAACCCCCTAATTGAGGCTATGTTTTACGATCTTCCAGTTATTGCCCCAGACCTTGATTATGCTCATTCAGTTTTAGATCAAGCGGGTGTGATTTATAAAGAAGACAATGTACATGACTGCCTAAATCAGATAAGTAAGTTATTTGATCTTGAAACGTATAACGACGTTCGGTTAGCTTCAAACACTAGAGCGCAATCATTTCCTGACTCAGAGTCATGGTTTGAAACTTACATGGCACTTTTGAGGTAGTACATCAATGAAGTACATATATAAAAGCAACAATCTAGACTTTTTAAGATTGGTACTTGCCACAGCGGTAGTGTTTTTGCACTTAGCTTTTTTAGCTAAAACACCACTGACGGAGTCCGTTAGCGAGTCACTACATTGGTTATCTGGTAGTGCGGTGTCTACATTCTTCATCGTTAGTGGCTTTCTTATTTACATGAGCTACGACAGAAAAAAAACCACAATTAATTATTTTTGGGGGCGTTTTCTTCGTCTCTACCCTGCATATATTTTGCTTGTTTTGTTTTCTAGCTGTTTATATTTCTTTGCCGGGGACGGAAGTTTTGCTGGAAGTTATGCATCAGAAACTAAATACTTTATAGCTAATGCGATCTTTTTGAACTTCTTAGCACCTACTATTGATGGCGTATTTTCTACTAATCCAGAACCATTTATTAATGGTTCGTTATGGACTTTAAAAATAGAAGTCATGTTCTATTGTATGGTTCCTATTTTTTACATACTGGTTGAACGTAAATATAGTTGCTTATATATGTTGGTAATTTATGTATTATCATTCATTTATAAAGATTTTATCTTATTGCATAAAGATAGTATTCCAATGGCTGAGACACTAGCATCTCAGCTGCCAGGGCAGATGATGTATTTTATTGCAGGTATCTTTTGCTTTAAATACTTTAGTGTATTGAAAAGGCAATTTTCAGCCTTGTTAATTGCAACAGTTATTTTGATGTGGCTGAACTTCTATTACTTACAGCCATTGGTAATTGCTGTTTTCATTACCCTGGTATTTATTTCATTGCCTAATGTACTTTCATTTAAAAAGTTGGGTGATATTTCTTATGGCGTATATATATTTCATTTCCCGATCATTCAGTTATTTATAGCAAACGGTTTTGAGTTTAATACGGTTTCATCTTACTTGGTGCTATTTACGACTATCTTTGTTGTTTCTACAGTTTCGTGGAAGTTGGTTGAAGCGCCTAGCTTAAAACTTAAAAATAGATTCTTTTAGGAGATATTATGGGAGTCTTAATTACGGGTGGAAATGGCTTTGTCGGCAAAAAGCTTATTGATTATTTAGCGAAAGATTTCTCGATCTCTATAACACAAAGAACCGATGAAATAATTCCTCAAGGCGTAGTGAAAACAGTAGTAACTGGTGACTTAGCTGAGTTTTCAGAATGGGATAGTGCGCTTACGGGATGCTCTCAAATTGTTCATTTAGCATCGTTTGCTCACAAGCATGCACAAACTATTCAAGAGCTTGAGCAAACAAATATTAGTGCTTTAAAAGACTTATTAGTAGCCTGTAAAAACAGTAATATTAAAAAGTTTATTTACTTTAGTACTGCTTATGTCCATGGTAAACATGCTAATCTAGCAGTCAATGAAGACTCTTCGTTAATTATTGGTGAGCCACAGCTACAAACGAGAATCATTGCAGAAAATTTAGTAAAAACTTTTTGTTCCGATTCAGGTATTGATTACATTATAATTCGCCCTACACTTGTTTTGAGCCATGATGCACCAGGAAATATAAGAACCTTAGCTAAACTAGTCTCTAAAGTTCATGCTTTTCCTTTCAAAGCTATTAGAAATCAGCGTTCATACTTATCAGTAGATAAATTACTTAGTTTCATCAAGCTTTGCTTAATGACCGACAAAGCTAATTGTGAAATCTACCTACTAGCTGATGAAAAAGCTCTCTCGCTCCAACAAGTACTGAATTATCTTGCAGGTAACGAAAAAGTAAATATTAAGCACTTTTACTTTCCTGAGGTCTTGCTTCGTTTGGTATTAAGAGTTCTAGGCCAAAAAGAACGTGAAAATGTCTTGCTTAATAACTTTGTTGTCGACTCATCGAAAGCAGACAAACTTTTAACAGAAATAAATATGGGTAGACATTAATGTTACGTATTTTAGATTTTTTTATCGCATTGTTTGGATTAATATTTGCTTTTCCATTTTTTATTCTACTTTTTATTATTGGTCTATTTGATACTGGCTCGCCGCTTTTTATGCAAGAGCGTGTTGGCCGTAATAAAAAACCGTTTACCTTAGTTAAATTTAGAACAATGAGTGTTGACACTGCGTCGGTTGCTAGCCATTTGGCAAGTACGGCATCGATCACGCCATTTGGGGGCTTTTTACGTAAAACTAAATTAGACGAACTACCGCAGCTTTGGAATGTACTAAAAGGTGAAATGAGCTTAGTTGGCCCTCGCCCAGGGCTGTTCAATCAAGAAGAGCTAACCCAGGCTCGAGATGTTAAGAATGTATTTGCAGTACGACCAGGAATAACAGGTTTGGCGCAGGTTAATGAAATAGATATGTCTACTCCAGAACTATTGGCAGAGACTGATGCACAAATGATAGCTACATTAAATCTCAAGCTCTACTTTATTTATATATTGCAAACGGTCACTGGGAGTGGAAGTGGCGATAGGGTAAAGTAGTTAAATGGCACTCTAAAATTACAAAAAGTAACTCAACACATAAAGATTATTTAATATTTTTTATATAGTATTTAATTTTAAAGTGAAAAAGTCGTTCATCGTGTAGTAAAATTGTAAGCAATAGAATAGTAGTACCGCTGCTAGCTTCAGGGAAATATATTGTGTTTTTAAAATTTTTAGTTAACTTGCCTCGCCCTCAGAAAAGAGTTGTATCACTTTTTGTAGATAGCATTTTTATTATGGTTGCTTTTTGGCTTGCCTTTTTATTAAGGCTTGACAGCACGGCTGTTTTAAAAAATAACCACACATGGATACTACTCGCAATAGTCCTTCCCCTAAGTTTATTAAGCTTTGTGAAACTAGGGTTGTACAGAGCTGTACTTCGCTATATGAACATGCAGGCTATGTGGGCTATTATCGCTGGCGTTGTGCTTTCCACCGTTTACTTAACTGTTCTATCTTTCTTTTTGAGTGCACCAGTCCCACGAACAGTGCCATTTATATACGCTAGTTTTTGTATTCTATTTGTAGGAGGGGCTCGGCTGGCTGTCAGAGCTGTTGCAGGGCAAATAACAATGCGTCGTAAAGAAGGAGTTATCATATACGGTGCAGGTTCTGCTGGCCGCCAACTTGCTACAGCGTTAGCTAATGGGCCAGAATATTCACCTGTTGCCTTTATTGATGACGATCCTAAAAAGCATTTATCGTTAATTCAGGGTGTGTGCGTCTATCCGCCTTCTCAAATTTCTGAAATCGCAAAGCAAAAATGTGTAAATAAAATTCTACTTGCATTACCTAGTGTTTCAAGAAGTCGTCGAAAAGAAATGCTTAATGCAATAGAGAAATTTAAATTACAAGTAATGACCATTCCAGGAATGGCTGACATAGTTTCGGGTATAACCAACCTTGATGAAGTGAAAAATGTAGAAATAGATGACTTATTAGGCAGAGATTCGGTTCAGCCACGTCAAGATTTAATGTCAGCAAATATAGAAAATAAAATAGTAATGGTAACAGGTGCGGGCGGATCAATCGGCTCGGAACTATGTAGGCAAATAATTAAAAACAACCCAACTAAAATAGTGCTTTTTGAGTTGTCTGAGTTTGCTCTATACGCAATAGAAAAAGAGTTATCGGAATACCGCACTACAAACGGTTTAAATATAGAAGTAATACCTATTTTGGGTTCAATACAAAATAAAAAACTAGTTGAATCTACGTTTTCTACTTTTAAAGTCAAAACCGTTTACCATGCAGCGGCGTATAAACATGTCCCATTAGTAGAGCATAACGTAGTTGAAGGTGTACGAAATAATATCTATGGGACTTACAACGTTGCTACGGCAGCTATAAATGCAAAAGTCGATACTTTTGTTCTCATTTCAACAGACAAAGCGGTGCGCCCAACAAATATTATGGGAACTACAAAACGCATGGCAGAGCTTGTATTGCAAGGGTTGTCTGATATTCAAAGTTCGACACGTTTCACAATGGTACGTTTTGGTAACGTACTGGGTTCTTCTGGTTCTGTTGTACCATTATTTAGAAAGCAAATAAAAGCCGGTGGTCCAATAACATTAACCCATCAAGATATCACACGCTACTTTATGACGATCCCAGAAGCTGCTCAATTGGTTATTCAAGCTGGTGCTATGGGAGTCGGCAGCGATGTGTTTGTACTTGATATGGGTGAACCAGTAAAAATCAAAGATTTAGCAACTAAAATGGTCCACTTATCGGGGCTTGAAGTTAAGCACGAAAAACGGCCAAATGGTGATATAGAAATAAAATGTACAGGTTTGCGCCCTGGCGAAAAGCTTTTTGAAGAGCTACTTATTGGCGACAATGTTATTGGTACCGATCATCCAAGAATTTTAAGTGCGCAAGAAATAAAAATGCCATGGCATGAGCTAGAGCCAATTTTAGTTAAACTCAAAGCAGCATGTGATGACTCAGATCATATTCTAATACGTAAGCTGCTACTGCAAGCGCCTACTGCATTTGCCCCAACAGATGGCATATGCGACCTTAACTGGCAAGAAAAACAAAGTAGCCAAACTAATGTAACTGCTTTACCCAACGTAAGCGGCTCTTAGAATAGGTAGCGTGAGCAAGCTTCACGCATACGTGGTTTTTTATATTTTTGGTGTGTCACGTTGTAGGCGCCTTGCTTGCTGGCGCACTAAAAACGCAGCTTTTACGTATTTATCAAATTGCGTGAGCAAGCTTCACGCCTACGTGAGTTTTTCATCCTCGGTGTAGTGACTATGTAGGCGCCTTGCTTGCTGGGGCATTAAAAACGCAGCTTTTACGTATTTATCAAATTGCGTGAGCAAGCTTCACGCCTACGCAGGTTTTTATATTTTTGGTGTGTCACGTTGTAGGCGCCTTGCTTGCTGGCGCACTAAAAACGCAGCTTTTACAAGTAAACGCAATCCCAGTATGGGTATTTGCGTATGTTGTCTACTAACCCTGCGCGTAAAGGGTTTGCAACTATATATCTAGCTTGATTTATTATATCTTCACCATCTCTTACTTTGTGGTCATAGTAATTAGATTGCCATACCTTTCCCTCTGTACCGTTTTGTTTATTAAGCCTATAAGTTGTAATATTTTTAAACTTCCTAATTAGGTTTGATAGGTCAGGATTACTATTTAACTGTAAAAGCCAATGTATATGATCAGGCATAATTACGTAGCAAATAGTACTAAGTGAATTATTTTTAGAAAACAGGGCAAGTTCTTTTGATATCAATCGTGCATTTAAGTAATTAGCTAATAACGGCTTACGAGAATAGCAACATAAAGTTATGGAGTAAAAAGCATTAATGATAGGGCATCTGCCTTTTAAACGTTTATGTGTGTTAGCCATATATTTTTATTCCTTTTTGAGCCCTCATGCGTGAGCAAGCTTCACGCCTACAATTTACCAATCTCTATTTTAACTTCACTACTTAATATCTCTTTGTACTTTGCTGCCAAAGCGTTTTTTGCATCATCATCGCCATGCACAATTTTTATATAGCTTGGCTTTTTATGCATACCTGTTACAAACTTAATTAACCCATTTTGATCGGCATGGGCGCTATAGCCACTAATCGTATGTACTTTGGCGCTTATAGTAATGCGAGCATCGTTTATAAAAACATAGCCATTACGTGGGCCATATTTTTGAATTTCACGGCCTAGCGTTTTATTACCTTGGTAACCTACAAACAATAAATCGGTGGTTTTGTCACTTAAAAATCGCTCAAGATAATTAACTATTCGCCCACCAGTACACATACCACTTGCCGCTAATATTATGGCTGGCGTTTGGCGCGTACTTAAATAGTTGATAACAGCCAAGTGCTCCTTGTGTGTATCAACCGTAGTTAGGTTTTTAAAATCGAGTGGGTGCCTACCGTTTGCAACTTTGCGCTTAGCTTCGCTATCCCACAAGTGTTTAAAGTTTTTGTATTGCTCAGTAAAATTGGCTGCCATGGGGGAGTCGAGTATTACGTGAATGTCTCGCCACTTAGACTTTTTAGATGAGCTATGTATGAGTTGCTCAAGCTCATATAGTAGCTCTTGTGTGCGGCCAATACTAAAAGCAGGAACTAAAACAACGCCTTTGTCGGCTACTGCGCGTTCAATAATGTTTTTTTAGCGTTTCTTAGCGTTTCTTAGCGTTTTTGTGCGCTCTTTACGGCCTTGATGATTTCTATCACCGTAGGTTGATTCAATAACTAGAGTGTCGGCTTTATAAGGCGCTTTAGGCGAAGGGAGTAGCGGGGTATAGGGCGCACCTAAATCTCCTGAAAACACAACGCGATGTTTGTTGTTATCATTATTTGTAACGTCAATTTCAACGTAGGCAGAACCTAATATATGCCCAGCACGCTGAAATCTCGCCTTAGCTTTATTGAGCCCTTTGCAAGGTAGTTCAAACCACGTTTTATAATCAACAGCAACTATGCGTTTATTTAATAAGCTTAAACAGGCAGCTATAATTTTAAGGTCGCGGGTTACGCCTACTTTTAAAGCATCTTCAGTTGCCAAAGGTAATAAACTGGCCGATGCAATACTTGTAAAAATAGGGCCTTTAAAACCGGCTGCTAAAAGTAAGGAATTCGACCAACATGGTCAATATGGCAATGGGTAACAATAAGCGAAGTAACATGGGTAATATCAAATTCAATTGATAAATCTGCTTTAGAATCTTCGCCTTGAAATAACTCGCAATCAACAAGCACACTTGTTTGCTCGTTAACTACCAGCTCGTGACACGAACCAGTAACTCCATTAACCGCTCCGTGATGAAGTATTTGCATAGGATATCTAAATTTATTTTTTAAAGTAAAGTTAAAACTAGAGCTAAACAGTGATTTTAGCAAATTTTGACTACGTTGTTATTGCAGGCGCCTTGCTTGCTGGTGCAATAAAGCGCAGCTTTTACATTTAGTCTTTCGCGTGAGCAAGCTTCACGCCAACGTGAATTTTCATCCTTGGTGCATGTGACCATGTAGGCGCCTTGCTTGCTGGCGCGCTTAGGCTAAGTCGTTGCCACCTAAATGCATTTAGTTAAGCTTGGTTTAGACTGCATAAGTATCTAAACCAAGCCCACTTTCTGCTGTTAACAAAGTTGGTAAACATTTACGATAAACGCCTATTTACTTAACAGACTTAAATTGTTTATAATTACGCGTTATTAAATTTAACGTTGTGTTTTTTGCAATTATATTGTAGTAAGGATTGCTATGGAAAGTTGGTATTTAGTTATGTGTAAGCCTCGCCAAGAAGAGCGAGCAGCCACCAACTTATTAAACCAAGGGATTGAAGTATTCTACCCCAAGTTAACCATCGAGAAACTGGTTAAAGGTCGACGTACCATTAAACAGTCAGCTCTGTTCCCTAACTACCTATTTGTTTGTCTTGAGTCACAAAACGGTAACTTTTCTGCGGTAAAAAATACGCGCGGGATTAGTGGCTTTGTATCTTATGGGCCAAATTATCAAATTGTACCTACAGAATTAATCGAACAGCTTAAAAGTGAGCGTTTACAAACTACCAGCTCTACAATACCTAAAACGGGTGATGTAGTTAGCGTAAATAACTATTCATTTAATAATATTAAAGCTATTTACAAAGAGCCTGACGGCGATATGCGCAGTATTTTGCTAATTAATCTACTTAATAAACAAGTAGAAATGAGTGTAGATAACAAAGATATAAACCAATACTAGTTATAAAGCGCAACTTAGGCTTTATGCCATAAAAAATTAAGTAAGTATCAGTACGTAGGAACTGCAACCTAGGGGCGGAAGCGTGCCCGAAGGGCTAGACAAGCAAAAAGTTTTGCTTTCAAGCTGGAGCGAGAGGAGCTCTGCGACGAACTGGAACGTGGGGCGTGCCCGAAGGGCTAAACTCATTACTAGTAGGTTAGGGTATATTTTTACTTTTGCTAGCATATGGCTTTTAACCAATACGTATAAAATGATTCGCGCTTGCGCGTAGTTAGCCCTCATGCTTTAATTACAGCGCTAAAAAAATAAGTACTCACCAAGGTTGGTGAGTAAGAACAATTTTAAAATAATTTTGGGATTCTACAATGGCGTTAAGCTGTAAATCACTCGTTACCTCACTCGCATTATTATCACTAACAGGTTGTACAATAATTCCGGGTAGCCATTTTGAAGGTGTTTCCCCAGGTGAGCAAACTCAAAACCTTGAGCAAGACCTAGAAAAAGTAAACATTCAAATTATTGACTCATCATTAATAAATGAACAAAAAAAAGCACGTATAGCTGCTAAACCAATTTCAAGCACCGCTGGTTTAAACGTAAGTAACTACGAATACAAAATAGGCGTTGGCGACGTACTAACAATAGGCGTATGGGATCACCCAGAGCTCACAATACCGGCAGCAGTACAACGTACCGCAGAGTTTGACGGTTTTCGTGTTCAACGAGATGGCACCATTACTTATGCCTATGCACCAAATATACCGGCTGCAGGCAAAACAATAAACCAAGTACGTAACGAACTTGTTAAGCGCTTAAGCCGAGTAATAGAAGACCCACAAGTAGATGTAAAAGTAGTTGGCTTTAGAAGCCAAAAAACCTACGTTACCGGTGAAGTAAACAAGCCGGGTGTATACCCAGTAACCGAAATTCCACTTACATTAATAGATGCTCTAAACCAAGCCGGCGGTTTAACTGATGCAGCCGATTGGCGCACAGTAACATTTACCCGAGGCGACAAAACAGAAATTATTAAACTTGATGACTTTTATGCCCATGGTGATATTTCGCAAAACCGCTTATTGCAACATGGCGACATTGTGCACGTAAATCGTAACGATGCACAAAAAATATTTGTATTAGGTGATGTTAAAAAAGCTGGTTCAGTAATGCTTAACCGTTATGGTTTAAACTTGGCCGAAGCGCTAAGCGACTCGGGCGGCTTAAACGAGGCAACAGCAGACGCTAACGGCGTATTTGTACTGCGTAAAAGTGACGTAGAGCAAACTGGGGTTATGGCAAACGTATACCAATTACACGCTAAAAATATAGCGGCAATGGTATTAGCTGAGCAGTTTGAACTACAACCGCGTGATATTGTATATGTAACATCGGCACCGATTGCCCGTTGGAACCGCGTAATTAGCTTACTGTTACCGTCAATTGCTACTGTAGATAGTATTGATGATATAACTGCAAACTAAGGGTTTTTAAAATGTTTGATTCAGTTTTAGTGGTGTGTGCAGGTAACATTTGCCGCAGCCCAACAGGTGAGTATGTTTTAAAGCAAAAGCTTGAAGGCAAAAATATTAAAGTATCGTCTGCTGGGTTAACAGCACTTGAAGGCAAACCAGCAGATGCAAAAGCAAAACAAATAGCACTCGCACATGGCGTTAATATGGATGTTCACCAAGGCCAGCAGCTTACATCAAGCTTAGTAGCGCAAAACAGCGTAATACTCGTAATGGAAGAACGCCATTTAAACGACGTACATGCTCGCTACCCCGAGGCGCGCGGTAAAACGTTTTTACTCGGTAAGTGGATTAATAACGCCGAAATACCAGATCCGTACCGTCAAAGCCAAGAGGCTTTTGAACACGTTTATACATTAATCGACAGCGCGTGTAGCGCTTGGCAAAAGTATTTATAAGGAATGGCTAATTTAATGAATACCCAGCCGAATAACAGCGCTAATAACGCTAATAACGCTAATAGTAAAAGCACTAATAATACACAACCAACGCAAGAAATTGATTTAATGGCGCTACTAGGCGTATTGCTCGATCGCAAATATTTTATAGTAGCCGTAACCGCGCTGTTTATGTTTGTGGGTGTTATTTATGCAGTATTAAGTACCCCTGTTTATCAAGCAACAGCCATGATACAAGTTGAAGACGGCGGCGCATCAGTTCCTGGATTTGACGATATGGCAGGTATGTTCGAAAGTACATCGGCTGCAGTAACCGAAATAGAGCTACTAAAGTCGCGCAGTATAATAGGTGAGGCAGTAGATACTTTAAATCTTGATGTAACAGCAGAGCCTAAGCTATTCCCGTTTATAGGTAGCCGAGCTTATCGTACTTTTACCCCAACGGAAGATGGCGACTTAGCCGAGCCAAGCTTTGGTGCTAGTAGCTTCGCGTGGGGTGGTGAGAGCATTAATGTATTTAGGTTTGATGTACCACGTACTGCAGTAAATCAAGCATTTACATTAGTCGCACAAGCTAACAATAGCCTTGCACTTTTAAATTCAGACGGCGAGCAAATATTATCGGGTAAAGTGGGCGAGGAACTTACAAATGGTAAATTTAACTTAACCATTCGTACTTTAAATGCACGCCCTGGTACAGAGTTTACAATTACCCGTAAAGATCGCTTAAATACTATTTTAGACCTGCAAACTGCAATTGGTGCAAGCGAAAAAGGTAAAGACTCAGGCATAATTAACTTAAGCTTACAAAGCATTAAACCAAGCTACGCTGAAAAAGTGCTTGATAAAGTAGCGGCTATTTATGTACGCCGAAATGTTGAGCGCAACAGCGCTGAAGCACAAAAGTCGCTTGAATTTTTGGAAGTACAATTACCTGAAATTAAAAAACAGCTTGAGTACGCAGAGCAACGCTTTAACGACTACCAAATAAAACGCCAATCAATAAACATAACGCTTGAAACACAAGGCGTGCTTGAACAAGTTGTAAAGCTTGAAACTAAATTACAAGAGCTAAACCTAAAACGTTTAGATATTGGCCGTAAGTTTAAAAAAGATCATCCTTCATACCAAGGTATACTTGAGCAAATAGAAGCGGTTGAAAGCCAAAAGCAAGAACTGGTAGGTGAGGTAGGTAACCTACCAGAAACTCAACAAGAACTACTACGTTTAAAGCGTGATGTTGAGGTAAGTAACCAAATTTACACGTTACTGCTTAGCAAAACACAAGAGTTAGATATAGTGCGCGCAGGCACCGTAGGTAACGTACGTATTATCGACTACGCTGAGGTAAATACCAGTAAGCCAGTTAAGCCTAAAAAAGCATTAATAGTGGTAATGGCTACTATGCTTGGTGGCATGTTAGCTGTGGCAATTGTGCTTATACAAAAGGCAATGCACAAAGGCGTTGAAGACCCAGCTGAAATTGAAGCACTAGGCCTACCTGTATACGCAAGTGTGCCGCACTCAGATTATCAAGATAAACTAAGTGGCTTTGCCGAGAGAGCCCGCAAAAACAAGACGAATAAGCCTAAAAGTATACTCGCGCTAGATAACCCAGCCGACCTAGCAATAGAGGCACTGCGTAGCTTACGCACCAGTTTGCACTTTGCGATGATGGAAGCTAAAAATAACATTATTGCCATATCGGGCCCAAGCCCAAGCGTAGGTAAATCGTTTATATCGGTTAACTTAGCTTCAGTACTCGCGCAAAGCGGTAAAAAAGTACTGATTATTGATGCCGATATGCGTAAAGGCTACTTACAAACGCAGTTTGGGTTAAAGTGGGACGATGGATTAAGTGATTACTTATCTGGCCGTTTAAATCTAGAGCAAGTTACTAAACCAACCAAAGTTGAAGGTTTAAGTGTTATTACGCGTGGACAAATACCGCCAAACCCTTCAGAGCTATTAATGCATAGCAACTTTAGTAAGTTAGTTGAAGAAGTAAGCGCCGCTTACGACATTATAATTATTGATACACCACCAATACTTGCAGTAACTGACGCTGCAATTGTAAGTGCACATTCTGGCACTACTTTACTTGTTACACGTTTTGGCCAAAATCATGTACGAGAGATAGAATTAACTCGAAATCGTTTTGAACAAAATGGCACAGACGTAAAAGGCGTTGTATTTAACGGTGTTGTTAAAAAAGCGAGTAATGCATATGGGTATTACGGCTACTACAACTACGAATACAAAAGCGATAAATAATTTATAAAAATGGGGCCTATTGGGCACTTTTTAATAAAAGTATAAAAACAAAGTATTACAATGAGATAGTCTAAATTGACTGTCTCAATATGGAAAAAAGTGGCTCAGTGGGTAATCAAATGACTGAAATGTTTAGTTGAAAAATTGAATGTTAGCTTTGAAGATGGTTATTTCTACAGCTTCCTTGATTGACTTTTAATGCTCTTTGGGAGCAGGGACGGCTAATAGTCAGCCAGTTTAACTGCTCTACTATTTCTGACTTTCCATCTACACATATGTGTAGATGGAAAGTATAGTGTCCAGTTGTTCGACTATCCCTTGAGTCAAAAATATGACCTATATCCTTAGAAAGCTATAAGTTTTTGACCTTTAATGAGTAGTGAATTTTATTTATTCGAAAGCTGTTAAATATTCTTCAGAAAAAGATGGCATAGCCTTATGAGATAATTTAAGTGTTAGCTCTATTTGCGTTGAATGTGACTATAAAACCCTAGTGAATGCGCACGATTCAAATTAAATTCACCAAATAATCTGAGTTTTTAAATGATTAAAAACAATTTTTTTTTATTGATGTTATCCATTTATTCAGTAATCATACTTTTTGTTCCTATGGAATATAGGGTTAATGTTTTACCTGTAAGTATAAATTATATAATTTTTTCTGTTTTTATTATTGTTAATATAAGTTTGGCAAGTGATTATATTAAACTTTATCGCCAATTGGTTCCAATGTCGTTAATAGTATTGCTTTTCACACTAAGCTTAGTTTATGCACCTAATAATTATGATGCATTAGTACAGTTGATATCACTTTTATTACTGTACTTTCTAATGCTATATATATTCACTTACTTTAAGAGTAATGATGTCGTAAAGTTAATTAGGATTTTATTTTATTTAGGGGTTATATATTCTTTAGCTTCCCTTATTACAGTAGATAAGTTAGTTGATTATCAGGGGCATTTTGTAGGGTTAGCATCGAATAGGCACAATACCTCTTTGATATTTGGTTTTTTTTGTATAATTAGCTTTATCGTTTTAATGAAATCTCAGTACTTTCTTGAGAGACTAATTTCAATATTCAACTTTTTTTTATTTCAGTATTTGATATTTGTAACAAGTGCAAGGGTTGGTTTTTTTTTAGAGTTGGTTTTTTTTCTCTTCTTGTTATTGTTTCTACTTTTAGTAAAAAAAAATATAATCGTAAAGCTGGCAGTACTTTCAACTGTTATTTTTGGTCTGCTTATAATGTCGTTTTATTTATTGGAAATTGATGAAATTTCAAATTATATTGACTCAGCTATAAAAAGAGGGAGTACAGGGCGTGATGAAATAAACCAAGCCTTAAGCCTTTATCAAAGTAAATATAACTTTATATTTTCAGTTTTAGGCTTTGGAATTGGCGCTCTAGAAAGTCACCGTCATTTATCAGAGCATTTTATTAGAGATTCTAATAATTTAACCGCAGTTGTTTTTTGTATTGGTTATATCGGTTTGATATTATACTTTTTACTATTTGCAAGTGTAATAAAAGTCTTAATAAGAAATATAAATACAAAATCATTGGGAAATTCTTATTTATATACTTCCTTTATCTTATCTATAGCTTTGATACCATCAGAGACTATCTGGTTGAATTTCAATGAATTTGTAACTGTTTTTATGTACCTATTTATAGCTGCAATTTTGAAATTAGATTCTCTTGATATTGACCTCAAGTGAGCTCCTTAATATCTTCAACTTACGCTTTGCAGTCCTCCTAAAAATTCACGATAGGCACTGCTTTATGCCTTGGCTCTACTTTTTTGTTGAAAAATAATGTTAAATAAAAAGATCTTTCATAGTTTTGTTAACTTAAGCTTTATTCAAATAGCTAATTTGTTTTCTCCATTAATCATTTACCCTTTTTTGATACATAATTATGGAGTTAATGATTTTGGTATTATTGTTTTTCACCAAGGAATAATCGCATTTTTTGCTATTGTGATTAATTTTGGCTTTTATATTACAGGTGCAAAAGATGTAGCGCAAAATCTAGATTCATTTTCTGATATAGTTTCAAATATATTTACTATTAAAATCATACTCTGGCTAGGCTCACTTATCATTGTTTGCATTATATCTTTATTAAATTTTAGTACTGTGAACTCACTACTTTTATTTATCTGTTTCTTTTCGACTTTTTATGAGCTTTTATTTGTACAGTGGTTCTTTCAAGGAGTAGAGAACCTAAAGTGGATAACATTGATTAATACCGCTGGGAAAGTATTATTGACGATCCTTTGCTTGACGCTGATCAATGCTAATTCAACAATATATCTTGTGCCACTTATATTCGCGATAGTGAACCTGTTAACCGGTTTATCGTCTATATTTCTGATGTATAAAATATATAGAGTAAATTATATTATTCCTCAAAGGCAAGTTCTTTTACATTACTTTAAGAATGCTAGTCCAATATTTATTTCTAATATTACAGTAAGTATTAAAGATAGGGCTTCAACTATTCTCATTGGGAGTTTCTTAGGTATGTCAGCTGTTGCAATTTATGATCTCTCTATTCGTTTGTTAAACTTAGTTTCTATTCCTATATCGGTATACTCTGATGCTGTATTTCCTAAGGCTGTAAAGATTAGAAGTAATACACTTTTAAAAAGAAGTATTTTCCTTATATTTTTTGCGTCATTACTTATTGTATTGATAGCACTGTATTTTTTGCCGTACTTTGTATCAATGTTTGCAGGTGAGGATATGCTTATCGGGCTAGATGCATATTATATTATGATGTCAGCACTGCCTATTGTTTCGGTCAGTTTGATAATTGCTAGGCTCGGTTTATTAGTTTTTAATCACAATAAAATATATATGAAAATAATGTTTTTAACCGTATATTTCTATATTGGCTCTGTTTTTTTTGGGTATTTATTGAATTTGTTAGGGTCATTAAGTTTCTATGTTTATTTAGCATTTTCGTCTTATTTAGTAGAAATGTTGCTTAGGGCATACTTTTCAAGAAAATTAAGGGTTTTATAATGAAAAATATATGCACATATTTTTATCAGGAATCACCAATTAAGGCTTCGGAGTATGCCAATATATCAGGAGTAAAAGAAGATATAGATTTGATTTACTGGAAGACTGTTTATACGTTCTTTTTTACGTCCGTTAAAATTAATGAGGGTATAAATCATATTTTTTTCACAAATATTGTAGGGTTTCCATATCGAAAAGAAATTGAAAGCCTAGGGGTAACTATATATGACAATCTAATATTGAGCCATCCAAACGAAGGTAAGTGGGCTAGTGTAAAGTTTTTTTTTGATGTTATTGATTTTATATACGATAGCAAGCAGTTTTTTAATTCAGATAAATTTGCATTGTTCGATACTGACTGCATTGCTTTGAATAACTTTTCTCAATATTTCGATTTAATTGAAGGAATAAATAAATCTCCTATAGCTTATTTGAACGGTGTAGAAGATGACCCTTCAACCAGCTTTCATGGTGAGACTATTATTACTTTACAGCAAATTTATAAAGAAATAATTGGTGAATCAATAGTGATAAAAGAAAAAATAGGTGGAGAGTTCTTTGCTTTTGAAAAAGGTGGAATATCTTATATTAAAGATAGATATACTCAGCTACTTAACTCCTCTTACTGTGAAATAATGCGTACAGAAGAGCAAATTTTGTCAATGATAAATGCAGAACTACCTTTTATTAAACCAAAAAAAGCTATAGGAAGGTTGTGGACCACTATTAAGTACTTTGATGTCCCTGATAATATTAGAGATTTTTCTTTCATACACCTCCCATCGGAAAAGCAAACTTCTTTACCACTCTTATTTAAAGTCCTTTTTAAAAAAAATAATATTAACAAAAAAGAAATAAAAGAATTAATATTGCGCATAACCTCAATTGAATCACGGTATCTTTTAAGTATAAAAAGAATTTTTAGAACTGTAAAATTAAAGGTTGCAAATGGAAAAGTATAATGCAGTTATAATTACTAACTTACCGGCTTTTTATAAAACACTTTTGTATAATAAGTTAGCGAAGACGCTAAAAATTAAAGTAATCTATATCTCTAATACATCCAATATTAGATCCAAGGACTTTTCATTAGGAGAGCTTGAGTTTGACTATGAAGTCATTAATGAAGAAGCTTATGAAAGTAGGTCAAAACTCATTACGATATTGAGGCTAAGAGCCGCATTAAGCTCTATAAAGTATGATTATTTATTATACCCTGGGTGGGAGATAAAAGAGTTACTTGCACTTGCATTCTATATCCCAAAGAAAAAAAATTGTGTAGTTATTGAGAGTAGTATTAAAGAGACCAAAACAAGCGGAATTGCTTGGTGGTTAAAGAAGCTATTTCTTAAACGAATGTCAAAAGCATTTCCATCCGGTTATTTGCAACATGAAATTTTAACTCGAGCAAATTTCAATGGAGAGGTAAAGTTAACCCATGGGGTTGGAATTATTAATAGGAATATAATTACCTCGGTAAATCAAGTTCAGAATAAGAATAAGAATAAGAATAAGAATTATAAATATCTCTATGTTGGGCGTTTGTCGTCGGAAAAAAATTTAGAGTTTTTAGTTAATATATTTAACGAAAACAAAAAAAAACTAACTATTGTAGGGGATGGCCCACTTAAGGAAAAACTTCAAAGTTTAGCAAAACCTAATATTACCTTTATCGGGTATATCGAAAACTCATATTTATCTAAAGTATATAACACCCACGATGTGTTTGTTTTACCTTCACTTTCAGAGCCTTGGGGTTTAGTTGTCGATGAAGCGCTTTGGCATAAATTGCCCGTTATTGTTAGTAATGTGGTTGGGTGTAGTGAAGATCTTGTTAGAAAAACAAATGCAGGCTTCATTTTTAAGTTGAACTCAAACCATTCATTAAACAATGCTATAGAAACAGTTGAAGCTAACTATGAAAAATTATTACAAAATGTAGAAAAAATAGATTTTAGTCAAAGAGAACAAGATCAAATTAACGCTTACTTATCAATTTTACAAGGAAGATGAATTATGTGTAATGGGGTTATTTTTATTGGGCCATTACCTGAGCCTATTCATGGAATGAGTTTACTTAATCAATACCTAGTAAGTGAGTTAAAAGGTGAGAATTTTAGCTTAGATGTAATTAGGTCTAATTTCGAGTCCGTTCTAAAAGATAAAGATCAACAAGGAAAGTTAAAATTAAAAGAAATCTTGTTTTCACTTAAAATCCTATTAGATTTCATCAAAAGCATACAATCAAAAAAGGATGTTGTATATATTACCCCTGGCCAATCAGTGCTAGGATTCTTAAAGTTTTCCCCTATTATTTTATTAAGTTATCTTTTCAAAAAAAAAGTGATTTTACATTTACATGGCTCTAAATTGGCAGAAAATGTAGCGGCAACAAATTATTTTACAAAACAGTTGATTATTAACTTATTGACTTTAAGCTGGCGAGTGATTTTTCTTGGACCCAGCATTCAAGACAAGCATTTATTACTTTTAAAAGACAGAAGTAAGGGGGCTTATTGTTTTAATGGGGTACCAATTAAAAACTTTGCTGCAAAAAAGAAAAGTAAGAAGTTAAAGATTTTATTCTTATCTAACCTAATGAAAGATAAAGGGGTATTTGACTTTTTCGAGGCGGTCAGCATTTTGAAAGGTAATGGTCACCAACTAGAGGTGAATATGGCTGGTGCAATTGAAGCTTCTCATTTCAATAAAATAAATAATTTAATTGCTTCATGTGAAATAAAATATCACGGTGTTGTTAGCGGTGACTATAAAGATAAGCTTTTCTCAGAAGCTGATGTTTTCTGTTTGCCTTCTTACGATGAAGGGCAGCCACTATCAATACTTGAGGCTTATATGTCTGGTTGTGCGGTTATAACCACTAATGTTGGAGGCATAAGTGATATATTTAAATGTGGTGTGAATGGCTATTTTTGTGACGTTTCAACCCCAAAGTCTATTGCAAGTTGTATCGAAAAAATGACTCCAACTACCTTATTGACTTTTCAGAACAACAATTATGCGCAGGCAATAGATAAATATACGTTAGATTGCTTTTTGAAGCGTATGAAAACCCTTTTATTTGAGGAAAGCTTTAAATGAAATTGCAAAATTGCAAAAGTGTTTTGATTGTTACCGCCTCTTTCTCTAAAGCTAAATTAGCTGAGTCAGAACGAGTATATTATCTAGTTAAATCATTATTAAAACATGGTGTCGCAGTCACAGTTTTAACTACTAAATGTAAGGATAACTATAAGCTCAAAGGAGATATCATCGTAGTTGATTCATTACCAATACCTTTACTTAAGTTTAATCTCCTGAATAGAATAATTAGCCCAATTGCAGATGGCCTGTTACCGACTTATTTTATGAATAAGAAAAAAATAATAAGTTCAGTTGAGCAAAATTACGATTTTGTGATAAGTTCATCACCACCACATTCTATTCATTATTTAGGGTTATTATTAGCTAATAAAAAAAACGCTCCATTCATGCTTGATCTAAGAGATGCTTGGAAACATAACAAATTAGTGAAGTATGGAACATTTATACATAAATTCTTTTCAAATTTGGCTTATAAATCATTTCTTAGTCAAGCTGATGTGATCATTGCAAATACTCCACAGTTAAAGGATTTAGTGAGTAAGGATAGGTTTAATTGTGAGGTGGTATCCGTACCAAATGGTTATCCTAGAGAAAGCTTTGAGAATATTACCCCAATACTAAACTCTAATAATTTGAAAATGCTATACAGTGGTGGTCATTATGGTGAAAAAGCTGTGAACATTATTTCTAAGCTATTACCTAAAAGCAGTTCATATTCTGTAGACTTCTTAGGAGAACCATTTACACCAGCTTATGGCTGTAACTATATCGGGAAAGTTTCCTCACAAGAAGTGCCACTTAAGTTGCTGTCGTATGATGCCCTTATTATTTACATGCCACCCGAAGAAAATGGTTCTGCGAGAGTATTATTAAAAGCTTATGGCTATGCTAAATCAGGGAAAGATATTATTTATATAGGCGCAAAAAATGCTACTTATGACTTTCTGAATTTTATGTCTAATATTCACTATGTAGAAGAAAACGACCTCGCCACATTTTCTGAAATACTTGCAAAACTTGAGGTTACGAGGTCGCAACAGGGAATTAATAAAATAGATTTTTCATTTGAGTCTAATTTTGAAAAACTAATTAAGAGAGAACTATGTTTAAAAATAAAGTCTTATTGATCACAGGTGGTACAGGCTCATTTGGCAATGCAGTATTACGCCGCTTTTTAGATACTGATATTAAAGAAATTCGTATTTTTTCTCGGGATGAAAAAAAACAAGATGACATGCGTAAAGCCTTTAATCATGAAAAATTAAAATTTTATATAGGTGATGTACGAGATCCGCAAAGTATTTCTACTGCAATGCGTGGTGTTGACTATGTTTTCCATGCTGCAGCTTTAAAGCAAGTGCCTTCATGTGAATTTTATCCGTTAGAGGCCGTTAAAACCAACGTGTTAGGTACTGAAAATGTACTAGAATCGGCGATTTTTCATAGCGTTAGCCGTGTTGTATGTTTAAGTACCGATAAGGCCGTTTACCCAATTAACGCAATGGGTATTTCTAAGGCAATGATGGAAAAAGTGATTGTTGCCAAAAGCCGCAATTTAGAAGGTACAAACACAGTTATTTCGGGTACACGCTACGGTAACGTAATGGCTTCTCGTGGTTCTGTTATTCCTTTATTTATTCGACAAGTAATCGAAAATACACCCATTACATTAACTGACCCTTCAATGACTCGCTTTATGATGACATTAGATGATGCCGTTGATTTAGTACTACATGCTTTTGAAAATGGCACTAATGGTGATATTTTTGTACAAAAAGCGCCAGCAGCGACTATTGAAGTGTTAACACAAGCAATACTTGAAATGATTGGCAAGCCAGAGCATAAAGTTAATGTTATTGGCACACGCCACGGTGAGAAGTTATTTGAAGCATTGTGCAGCCGTGAAGAAATGTTTGTTGCACAAGATCAAGGCGAATATTACCGAGTTCCTGCAGATAACCGCGATTTAAATTATGCGCAATATACAGACGAAGGCGATAAAGATTTGTCTACTATTGAAGACTATAACTCTCATAATACAGAGCGCTTAGATGTTGAAGGAATGAAGCAGCTACTGCGTAAACTTGATTTTATGCGTGATATTGAAGCAGGTAAATTAATAGTACCAGAAGGTGTGTAATGAATATTTTAGTAACTGGTGCTAATGGTTTTATTGGCCGAAACTTATGTGTTCATTTAAAAGAAGCTGGGTTTGAAAATGTTGAAAAAATCACCCGCGATGATAACGATATAAGTATTGATGAAAAAGTAAAAAATGCTGATTTTATATATCATTTAGCCGGTATAAATAGACCTAAAAATGATGATGAGTTTAAACAAGGCAATACAGATTTAACTCAAAAAATAGTAAATACACTTGTTAACAACAAGCGTAGTACGCCAATTTTACTTACGTCATCAATTCAAGCTGAATTAAATAATCCTTATGGGGTAAGTAAAGCGGGCGCAGAATCAGCTATTGCAGCTTACGGAGAAAAAACAGGTAGTGCTGCTTATATTTACAGATTACCGAATGTTTTTGGTAAGTGGTGTAAACCTAATTACAATTCTGCAGTAGCTACCTTTTGTTATAACACAATAAACAACTTACCAATTACTGTACACAATGCTGATGCACCCCTTAGTCTTGTTTATATAGATGATGTTTGCCATGAGTTTGTTAGTTTACTAACCAGTACGCCTTCAGAGCCTAAAAAATATAGTCAAGTGGAGCCAGTTTACAAAACTACAGTAGGTAAAGTTGTTAGCTTATTGAGTGACTTTAAACAAAGCCGCACCTCTTTAATAACTAACAAGGTAGGCGTTGGTTTTGAGCGCGCGCTTTATTCTACTTATTTAAGCTATTTTAAGCCTGAGCAATTTACTTACGATGTACCGAGTTACACTGACGAACGTGGCTCATTTAGCGAAATGCTTAAAACAACTGATTCTGGTCAGTTTTCATTTTTTACAGCACACCCAGGGATCACTCGCGGTGGGCATTATCATCATTCGAAAAATGAAAAGTTTTTAGTTTTAAAGGGTGAAGCTCGATTTAAATTTAAACAGATTGCTACTGGTGAAGAGTACGAGGTTAATACCTCAGAAGCTGTTCGTACAATAGTAGAAACAGTACCAGGTTGGACTCACGATATAACGAATGTTGGCTCAGAGGAGTTGATAGTTATGCTTTGGGCAAATGAAATATTTGACAGAGACAAACCAGACACTGTTGCAATGCCTTTATAAAGCTGTTTTTTAAATTTCAGATTTTAAGTGAGTAAAATGAAAAAGTTAAAAGTAATGTCAGTGGTGGGAACACGACCAGAAATAATTCGTTTATCTCGAGTGCTAGCTAAGCTTGATGAGCACTGTGAACATATATTAGTTCATACAGGTCAAAATTATGATTTTGAGCTTAATGAAGTTTTTTTTAACGATTTAGGTGTTAGAAAACCAGATTATTTCTTGAATGCTGCTGGTAAAAATGCAGCTGAAACAATTGGCCAAGTAATCATTAAAGTTGATGAAGTACTTGAAGAGGTTATGCCCGAGGCCATGCTTGTACTGGGTGATACAAATTCGTGTATATCAGCTATACCAGCAAAGCGCCGTAAGGTTCCTATATTCCACATGGAAGCTGGTAATCGTTGTTTTGATCAACGAGTTCCTGAAGAAACTAATCGTAAAATAGTCGATCATACTGCTGATATTAACCTTACTTACAGCACTATTGCGAGAGACTATTTGTTAGCTGAAGGAATTCCTGCTGATCGTATTATAAAAACAGGCAGCCCGATGTTTGAAGTGCTGACACATTATATGCCTCAAATTGATTCATCAAATGTATTAAAAGAGCTTGAGCTTAAAAAAGGTGAGTTCTTTGTAGTGAGTGCTCACCGAGAAGAAAACGTTGATTCTCCAAAGCAGCTTATAAACTTAGCAAATACGCTTAACGCGGTTGCTGAGCATTATGATATGCCTGTAATAATTTCGACTCACCCGCGCACAAGAAACAGAATAGAAGCACAAGGAATTGAGTTTCATAAAAATATTAGGTTATTAAAACCGTTAGGTTTTCATGATTATAATAACTTACAAAAAAATGCCAAGGCTGTACTTTCTGATAGTGGGACCATTAACGAAGAGTCTTCGATAATGAATTTTCCTGCATTGAATCTTCGTGAAGCGCATGAGCGACCTGAAGGAATGGAAGAGGCTTCGGTAATGATGGTTGGTTTAGGTGTAGAGCGTGTTATGCAAGGCTTGCAAATACTTGAGTCGCAACCAGCGGGTGAACAACGATTATTACGCCAAGTGTACGATTACAGTATGCCAAATGTAGCTGATAAGGTGGTTAGAATCATTCATTCTTATACTGACTATGTTAATCGCGTGGTTTGGAAAAAATATTAATGAAATTAGCGCTAATAATTGATGATTATTTACCAGATAGCACAAGAGTAGGCGCTAAGATGTTTCATGACTTGGCGCTTGAACTTATATCAATGGGGCATAATGTAACAGTAATTACGCCTGCTGTAGGGCAAGAAAAAAAGGTTACTGAGCAGAGTGTTGAAGGGGTTACAGTTTGGCGTTTTAGTTCAGGCCCAATCAAAGATGTAGGCAAAGTAACTCGGGCTTTAAATGAAACTTTGCTTTCATTTAAAGCTTGGTCAGCTATTAAGGAGAATGTAAACGAGCACACATTTGATGGAGTTATTTATTACTCGCCTTCTATTTTTTTTGGTGGTTTGGTTAATAAAATCAAAAAGCACTGTAAATGCCCATCTTACCTTGTATTAAGAGATTTATTCCCTCAATGGGTAATTGATGCAGGGATGATTAAAAAAGGCTCGTTAATTGAGAAATATTTTAAGTTTTTTGAACAGCGATCGTATAAAACTGCGAATACAATTGGCTTGATGTCAGAAAAAAATATAGAAGTATTTAAGCAAAGTAACCAAGATAAGTATCCAACAGAGGTTTTGCGTAATTGGGCTGATCTAAAGCCTGTTATCGCTGAGGATTCAGCTACCTCTTTTCGCTCTCAGTTACAATTACAAAATAAAATTATTTACTTTTATGGTGGTAACATTGGCCATGCGCAAGATATGGCAAATTTAATGCGCTTAGCCAAAAATATGCAGCACTGTACACAAGCTCACTTTTTATTTATAGGTCAGGGCGATGAGGTGGAGCTTATCAACGAACTTGCTGAGCAGTGGAATTTAAAAAACTATACTTATTTACCATCAATTAATCAGAATGAATTTAAAAAAGTATTAGCTGAAGTTGATGTAGGGTTGTTTTCATTATCAGCTGAGCATACTGCACATAACTTCCCGGGAAAATTATTGGGATATATGGTTCAGTCTCTTCCTATTTTAGGTAGTGTAAATTGCGGTAACGATCTTCAAGAGCTTGTTAATTCAAGAGGTGCGGGATTTATCTGTGAAAATGGTGACGATGAGCTGCTATTACAAAGTGCAATAGCTTTGTATCAAAGTTCTGGTTTACGAAAAGATAAAGGTAGCTCAGCATATGAGCTGTTAAAAAATGAATTTTCAGTCAGTTCCACTACTGCTAATATTATCAAAAGATTAAATGAGAAGTAATGCGGAAAATAACTCTAGAGGACATTGATTTTTTATTTGAGCAGGCTCATAACTCATCTAGAAAAAGAGCTCATTTAAATTTGCACGCCAGTTTTGATGACAAAGTTCAAAGACTATACATAGCGTTACTTAAAGATAGTTATGTAGTGCCGCATTATCATGAGTTAGCACATCAATGGGAAATGTTTATAGTACAAAGTGGAGTGTTGAAAGTAACACTCTATAATAATGCTGGCTCGGTCATAAATTCTTTTTTAGTCGGTGTTGGACAAAATGTACAATCTATAGAGTTTCAACCGGGTGATATCCATAGTGTCGAATGTGTATCTGAGCAGGCATTAATATTAGAAATAAAAGAAGGTCCTTTTATTGAAAAGCATGCAAAAGTGTTATTAAACTATAAAAGTAATTAATTTGATAACTGTTATTAATATCATTGTTCAGAGTATTAAATAACCGCGGACTGCTTTATCTAATATGGATTAAAGCATTAAACTTACTAATGGAACTATTATGTTTTTTGATCTGTTTTTGACTTTTTTTATTGCATTCGCAATTCTATTTTTAATGCGTAAAGTGGCGCGAAGAGTAGGTTTAGTTGATCAGCCTTCTGGACGAAAGTTACATGACGGCAATATCCCTCTTGTTGGTGGTATTTCTATATGTATAACTATTGTAAACTATATTTATTCACATCCAGGTATGATAAATCATGCTGATTTATATATGTTTTGTATATGTGGGTTAACATTAGTAGGAGCGTTAGACGATCGTTTCGATTTAAGTGTGAAAATACGTATGATCGTACAGGCATTAATTTCATTTGCTATGATTTATTTTGCTAGTGTTGAGCTACATAGTTTGGGGGATTTATTTGGCTTGGGTACTATAGAGTTAGGTGGCTTTGGCGCTGTTATAACTGTTCTTGCCGTAATTGGCTGCATCAATGCGTTTAATATGGTTGATGGTATTGATGGATTACTTGGTGGTCTTTCAATGGTTACATTTGCCAGTATAGGTATATTGCTATTACTTTCTGGTGAACAAAGTTTAAGCTATCTGTGTCTACTCTTAGTTGTATGCATGGTGCCTTATATTGTTATGAATTTGGGTTTAACTGGCCGTGAACGAAAGGTATTCATGGGTGATGCCGGTAGTATGATGATAGGCTTTACCGTTATCTGGTTACTAATTGGTGCAAGCCAAGCTGAAGGTAATCCAATGATTCGTTCGGTAACTGCATTATGGTTAATTGCAGTGCCGCTTATGGATATGAGCGCAATTATGATTCGTCGTGTTAAGCAAGGAAAATCCCCCTTCAAACCGGATCGTGACCATTTGCATCATGTTTGTCAGCGTTTAGGCTTTTCGTCTTTACAGACCTTAGGTTTAATTTGTCTCATAGCTTCATTATTTGCAAGTGTAGGTATATTAGGCGAGGTGTTATTAATACCTGAGTACATTATGTTTTATAGCTTTGTAATAATTTTTATAGTCTATTTAGGTATCTTAATTAATTATTGTAAAGTAATTAACTTTTTTAGAAATAAACTAGGTCTACCTAAAAAATCATACTCTTCGAGTTAATTGTTCGTATTTTTGAGATAACTCAGGTTTTATTTACTCTTTAACTTCTAATTAAAACACTTAGGCATAGTATTAATATTATAGAGTATTAACATTTATAGGATATTAAATGAAAATTGCAGTGGTAGGCACAGGGTATGTAGGGCTTTCTAACGCCATGTTATTAGCCCAACGTAATGAAGTTGTAGCGCTTGATATTGATGAGAGAAAAATAGAGCTGTTAAACAATAAGCTTTCGCCCATTGTTGATACTGAAATTAGTGACTTTTTGACGCGTAATGATTTAAATTTCACAGCTACTACAGATAAGGTGGCGGCTTATACCAACGCCGATTTTGTAATTATAGCTACACCGACTGATTATGATGCAGAAAATAACTATTTTAATACAAGCTCGGTAGAAGCCGTAATTAAAGATGCAATCATACATAATCCAAATGCGGTCATGATAATTAAATCAACTATTCCTGTAGGCTTTACAAAGGATATTAAAAAGCGATTTGGTATCAATAACTTAATCTTTTCACCAGAGTTCTTACGTGAAGGGAAAGCACTACACGATAACTTATATCCTTCGCGTATTGTTGTGGGTGAACAAAGCGAGAGAGCCATTGTATTTGCTAATTTATTAAAGCAAGGCGCTATCAAAGAAAATATTGAAATTTTGTTTACCGATTCAACCGAGGCTGAAGCTATTAAGTTTTTCTCAAATACTTATTTAGCAATGCGTGTAGCTTACTTTAATGAGCTTGATAGCTACGCTGAAGCTCATGGTCTAAACAGTAAGCAAATTATAGAAGGTGTTAGTTTAGATCCTCGTATAGGTAAGCACTATAATAATCCTTCGTTTGGTTATGGTGGTTATTGTTTACCAAAAGACACCAAACAATTACGTGCTAATTATGCTGATGTACCTAATAATATCATTGGTGCTATTGTTGACGCGAATACTACACGTAAAGATTTTATTGCTGATTCAATTATAAAACGTAATCCTAAAGTTGTTGGTATTTATCGCTTAGTAATGAAGACCGGCTCTGATAACTTTAGAGCCTCGTCAATTCAAGGTATTATGAAGCGTATCAAAGCAAAAGGCATTGAAGTTGTAGTGTATGAGCCTGTATTAGAAGAAAATGAATTTTATCATTCACGTGTAATTAAAGATCTTAACGAATTTAAACAGATATCCGATGTGGTTGTTTCAAATCGTATGGTTGAAGAGCTCAGTGATATAGCTAATAAAGTCTATACGCGCGATTTATTTGGTAGTGATTAAGCCCCCCAAAATTTCACAGACATATTATTATTTAAATAAAGGACTACCATGAAAGCTGTTATCCCTGTTGCCGGTCTAGGCACGCGCATGTTACCTATGACCAAAGCAATTCCAAAAGAAATGCTTCCGATTGTAGATAAACCGCTTATTCAATACATTGTGGCTGAATGTATTGCCGCAGGTATTAAAGAAATTGTATTAGTAACACATAGCTCTAAGAATGCGATTGAAAATCACTTTGATACAAGCTACGAGTTGGAAGCTACGCTTGAAAAGCGTGTTAAACGTACATTACTTGATGAAGTACGTTCTATTTGCCCTTCTGATGTAACCATTATGAGTGTTCGCCAAGGTGAAGCTAAAGGTCTTGGGCATGCTGTGTTATGCGCTAAGCCAATCGTTGGTGATGATGACTTTATTGTTTTACTCCCTGATGTAATATTAGATGCATACACTGCAGATCAAAAAACTGAAAACTTAGCGGCTATGATCAAGCGTTTTAGTGAAACACGTGCAAGTCAAATAATGCTTGAACCAGTAGTTCAAGAGGATGTGAGCAAATACGGTATTGCAGATATTAATGGCCTAGAGCTTAATCCAGGGAATAGTGTTGCAATTAAAGCGATGGTGGAAAAACCTAATGCTAATGAAGCTCCATCTAACCTTGCAGTAGTTGGTCGTTATGTTCTTAGTAAAAATATTTGGCCATTACTTGCTAAAACACCAGTAGGCGCGGGTGGAGAAATACAGCTAACTGACTCTATTGATGAACTAATAAAACAAGAAACTGTGGAAGCATTTCATATGAGCGGTCGTTCACATGATTGTGGTGACAAACTAGGTTACTTAAAAGCGATTGTTGAATATGGTTTGCGTGACACTAAGCTAGGTACTGAATTTGGTCATTACTTAAATACGCTTGTGAATAAATAAGTAAACTCACAAACTGCCAATATTGTTAATTTGTAGAGATACTCGTCTAGATGTTTCAAACTATAGTTTACTAAGTTAGATAATACAATATAGAAATTATTTAGGCGCAGCTTTAAGCTGCGCTTTTTCATTTGAAAATTAGCTCTATTTTTAAGAAAATTGAACAAATTAAATACGCAAAGGAATAATTATGCCACGTAAATATTTTGGTACCGATGGAGTAAGAGGTAAGGTCGGTACTTTTCCTATTACACCTGATTTTGCAATGAAGTTAGGCTGGGCCGCGGGTACAGTCTTAGCATCGAGTGGCACAAAAGAGATTTTAATAGGTAAAGATACACGTAATAGTGGTTATATGTTTGAGTCAGCTATTGAAGCAGGGCTTTCTGCTGCGGGTGTTAATGTAGCATTTGTTGGCCCAATGCCAACGCCTGCTGTTGCTTATTTAGCATCAACTTTTAGAGCGGATGCCGGTGTTGTTATTAGCGCATCACATAATCCATATTACGATAATGGTATTAAGTTTTTTAATAACTATGGTACGAAGTTAAACGATGAGCAAGAGCTAGAAATTGAAGCTTTACTTGAGCAAGCATTAAATAATAACGCTATGCAGTGTGTTAGCTCAGAACGCTTGGGTAAAGCAAGACGCATTAACGATGCTGCTGGACGATACATTGAGTTTTGCAAAGGCATATTTGCTAAAAATTTAACACTTGAAGGTTTAAAAATTGTTGTCGATAGTGCAAATGGGGCTGCCTATCACATAGCACCAAATGTTTATGCAGAGCTGGGTGCTGATATTATTAGCATTAACGATAAACCAAACGGTTTAAACATAAATGAGCAATGTGGTGCTACACATCTAGATAGCCTTCAAGCAGCTGTACTTGAACATAAAGCAGACTTAGGTATTGCGCTTGATGGTGATGCTGACAGATTAATGCTTGTTGATGATAGTGGTGCTGTGATTGACGGTGACCAAATCCTTTATATTTTAGCTAAAGCAGCAAAGCTGCAAGGCAAAATGCAGGGTGGTGTTGTTGGTACACTGATGTCTAACCTCGGGTTAGAGCTAGCGCTTAAGGAAATGGATATACCATTCAAGCGCGCTAAAGTAGGTGATCGTTATGTTGTTGAGCAGCTTAAAAATACGGGTTGGAAACTTGGTGGTGAAGGTTCAGGCCATATTCTACACTTAGATTATGCAACCACAGGTGATGGCATTGTCGCTTCTTTATTGGTATTAACAGCGCTAATTAAGCAAAAGCAATCACTAAAAGACTATGTGGCCGGTATGCAAAAATTACCTCAAGTACTCTTAAATGTGCGTTTATCACAAAATAATGCGAATGAGATTTTAAATACTGATTCAGTGAAGCAAGCAGTAGTAGAAGCTGAAACATTATTGGCAGATACAGGCCGTGTTTTACTGCGTAAATCAGGCACTGAACCATTGATCCGTGTCATGGTCGAGTCAACTGATTCTTTAGCATCTCAAGCGCAGGCTGAGCATATTGCTACGGCAATCAAAGCGTTATTGTAAAAAAACGTACCGCTACTCGATGGTGAGTTTGCTATCTCATCATCGAGTATATATATGGATACTGTACAGCTAGATTATAACTTATTGGTTAGTCGCGGCTCTCAATTGCCTTTCTGGAAACTTTAACTTCACTAATTTTACCCACCACAGTAATTAATCTCCTCACGCAATTCCGCGTTCTACCATCATTTCACTAAACGCAAAACCATCTTGCCTTGAAGCATTCGCAACATAAGGCGCGTAAACCTCGAATAATAATCGAGTATCACTGTGTCCAAGCATATGCGAGATATACAATGGGTTTTCATGCGCGGCGATATGCAGAACAGCTGCTGTATGACGGGTCTCATAGGGTCGTCTGCGTGCCAGTCCTGCTTTCTTTAACGTCGGATACCAAAGCTTGCTACTCACAAAATGTGTATCGAGTGGATTACCATTGTGGGTAAATACAAATTCAGTATCGGCTAGGTCTTTTAAGCGATTAAATAGCGCGTATAGTGTATCGCACATTTTTAATTCACGGCGTGACTTAGGTGTTTTTACATCACACAACTCACCATTGACCCAGTTATGGCGAATTCGAATCAACCTATGGTTAAAATCTATATCTCCCCAACGCAAGCCGTGAACCTCACAGCTACGCATCCCTGTCCAAAAACGTACTTTAAAGTAATCTTTCCACTCAATAAGTGCCGCCTCTAAAAAGCATTGCACTTCATCAGCCGTTAGCGGGTTAGAATCAGCTCGCTCTTCTTTAAGTGTTTTGTATCGACGCATAGGGTAAGCAAAGTCATGCTCTTCAGCCGCTAAGCTTAAAATCGCAATAAGTGGCCACAAGATGCCATTAATGCGTTTGTTGGTAAGCTTTCGTCGGCCATTCTTTTTTATCATCGTTAGGCTTTCACGAAAGTAGTCTACGTTTGCCAGTGTGATTTCACTGACGAGTATATTACCAAATTCAGGGATCAAATAAGTTTCGAGTATATTGCGCACGACACTTTGGTAGCTATTTTTCCATTTTGCTTTTTGACGGTCAAACCATTCATTAGCGTAATCGTTAAAAAATGGATGAAGGCGATCGGGGTGTTTACTGCGTTGCAATGCTTCAAACGTCGCTACTTTTTTACTCTCAGGAAAGTAATCGCGATACTGAAACGTTTCTAAATCAATTTCTGCGTTCATTTTTTTGAGTAGGGTATTGGCTTTTTTTAAATTAGCCGGTGTTGCCATGAGCTTAGTGCCTTCACGAAAGCGTTGCCCATAAAGGTGTAAATCAAATTGAATACGTCCATTTGGACGAATGCGAATGTGAGCCATAATGGCCTCCATTAGTTGGTCGATCTATAAATAGATCTATCCCTCACCAATGGAATTCGTTAGAATTAAACCATCGGCTGGGTACGGTTAAATGCGCGCAGCCGGTACGGGGTAGAGAGGTGCCAGCCTCTTTACCCCAACTGCTTGTTTTATTAATCAGTTATGCGAATACCATACACTAAGTACAAAATCGCGCTACTGACTAGAATTTCACTCTTAAAATATAGTAAGCACTGTGCATTTGTCCAGTGTTTTTTAATGTTCATCACCTTCTACTCACATCGGAATCAAACATCAAGCTCACCCTGCCCTTTTTGCTGTAAATATTGCGTTTTATCCAAGTTTTCAAGCATAGCTACCACTTCCGATAGCTTGCTATCATCTTTTTCAATAGAAATAGTGTGGTAGGGTAACCCATTATTTTCTGAACAAAATACGCCTAGTTTAAGTTCACCATTTAAATGTTGTATCACTTGTAATTGAGTAGCGTAATCGTTGACAGAATTCTTGATTTTTACTTTGAGTAAATCTTTTGGTGAAAAACGGAACAGTGAGGAGATTGCACCTTCTTTTTTATTGTCAATTTCTTTTAGATGCAGCGGTTTAGCGAATTTATATGGACTTGTCAGAATAGCAATTACAGCCCTGTTATTGTCCAGATATAAATAGGCTTGATCCGCTTTCTTTATGGTGACATAGTTATTAACACAGTGGTTAACTTCATCTTTAAATATTTTTAAATTAAGTATCATACTTATTAAAGAAAGTGTCTCTTCTGGTTCTTTTGCATGAAACTCATCGGCACCAGCCAATGAACAGGTTATAACTCCTTCTGCTGTTTGCAGTATAAGCAACTCGCCCTGTTGAACTACACCAATCTCATCATCCTTTATAGATTTGCACAAGCTATCAAATTGATTAAAGCTTTCTTGTGTCATAACGATAGAAATAGGTAAGTTAATCTCTTTTGGTAAAAAGATTTCGCTTACTCTGCCTGCTATTTGTACTTTTATAACCTGCTTCTCTACATCTATCTCAATATACTCAAATACTTCAGATAAATTATCACCATGGTGAAGTTTTTTTATCTCATATACCATACGTTCGATGGCTGCCTTACGGATTTTTTTAGTTGGCAGTTGTTTAATATCCTCAAAGTGGGTTAAATGTTTCTCAGATGCCTCTTGGCAATCACATATACGAATGGTTATTTTATTACTTTGATTATCTTGGTTCGACTTCGCTTTATTTTTATCTGAATCAACGTGAATTAATTCTATAATCGACGTGCCTGATGACAGCGTTTTAAAGTGAAATACAATGTCTTTTTCTAATGGAAAGTAGTGTGGAAGCCGTTTAGCGAAAGCACTATCAATTGAAAATTGTGCATTTTTTAAGTGAGTAGAACGCGTACTCAGTTTAATTGTACAACCTGAAATTAAAGAGTTTTGACCTACGATTAACGTAAAGGAAAAACCTTCTTTATCTATTAATATAGTTACTAGGCTACCGACGTGGCGACGATCAATTCCATCCGTAATATCTTTAATTAAGCTGCTTTTATTGTGAGGTAGAACAATTATCATGGTTGGGCCTCATTAGATTGCAATAAATGAAAAAAATTTTGGGTATATTCGAGCACATCGGCTGAAAGGGCTACTTTGGGTGTCAAATAAATAGTTAATAGCGTTTCTCCTTTAGGTATTTTTTTTACTTCAATAGTATCGTTTTTATGAGCAAACAGTGTTTTGATTAATACTAGTTGCCGCTTAGGCTTAACTTTTCGATTAATACACAGTACAAACTTGCTGCTGAGCCATCCCCAATCTTCATGTTTAAATACGGCGTTGTACACACTGGCATTTTTAGTGTTGCAGGCAAGCGTGATCTGCAATGATTGTTTATCGTTAGAAAGTATGACGGGAGGTAAGTTTTTCAAAGCTGTGCGCTGTTTTTTACTCATCGGATTAATGTGGTGTTTACTACCGTTGGCCCAAATAAAACTGAGTGCATAGAGATCAAGCGTTTTATTATTGAACATGGCTTTAAATATGAAACCGTGTATAGAGTGTTCACTGTCATGAAGTTTTTCCCACGCTAAATTGTGATCAATTGTTAAAGGCCCTTGCTTCGTTTTAATAGCTTTACCAAATACAGCTTCTCTAAGCTCACAATCACTCAGCGTTATTGGCTTACTACGCTTTTGCATTAGAGTTTTGTTGGCGTATTCAGGACTAAGCTTAAGTAATATGCGAGAAAGATCATTAGAGTCCGGCTTTAGTCCAAGTAAATAACGCAGCTCGTTGTGTGTGTATTCGCGCTGTGTATACGGTGAATGAGTAGGGCTAATGATAGGCAGTAGCCAATCTATGTCATGCAAGTATGACCAGCGTGTAGTGCCATAATGAATATGACCAATTTGTTTACCCATTTCATCTAAAAAGGCGGCATCATTCACTTCGTTAACCTTTCGCCCCTCAAACCAATAATCATAGCGAGTAGCCACTGATTTTCTCGATAGCGCCTCTTGAGCAAGGGGGAGGTTTCCTCGTTGCTCATCAGGTGTATCATTTAAGCAGTGCAGTGTTTGCAGCATAAATAGATGTACGCCACTGTGGCGAAGGTGATGAAAATTAAGATGATTACCAAATAAACACCGTAAAGCACGTGACACAGGTAATAAATAATAAAGCTGTCGTGAATAGTACTGCTCACCTTCAAACCCCAACAAGGGCTGCTCGCAGGAGGCGCTCTCTTTTACTTCGAGTAGATGTTTAAATAACAGGTGATACCGCTTAGGAAGTGTAGTGTATACCTTACGAGTGGTATCGCTTTTAGCGTTGCCTTCAGGGGTCTTTGTTACGGTAATTGTTATAAGGCCAGTACTTGATTTAAAACGAATATCCTTAAAGCGTAATCTAAGAATTTCACCGCGGCGCAGCATAGCGTAAAAGCCGAGTAAAGTAGCTATTACACAGAATAGACTACGAAGAGGGTGATGGGTGCCATTGTCGATAAGTGTTTTTATCAAGTGGTCACATTCCTCAACGCTTAAACGTGCAGGGCTCACAGAAGGCGGTATTAGCGGGCTACTAAACAGGGATAAATCGAGCGTATCTGTTTGCTCTTGGTGCTTTAAAAATCGCAAGAAATTATAAAATGTTACCTTTACTATATCGGAATCTATTGATTCATAAACACACTTAGCCCATACATTAACCGCCTCTTCGTCAATTGCATCAACATAAGATAAAGGGAAGAGCTCAAGCCTACTTTTGAGTGAGGTATAGTTTTTAATTGATCCTAAGGCAAGATTTGCTTTTTTAACGCCCCCGTACACAATAAAATGTTTGGTATAATCAAATAACATGCGTGGTAAAATATTAGCTACATCCCATGAAGGGGGCTCTATAGCATCTAGGTTTTTTGGATCTTTGAGTAACATTTCATGAGGCCAACGCAGTTTGCTTTTTGAGCTTTTTATTGAATCAAACGACTTGGCATACCAGTCAATAGCATAAATATCATCCGCCATTATTGTGAATGAGGTAACGTCGCGGGATATACCGACGTGGCGCTCAGGACAGGCTAAATCTTTTATAAAAATAAACGGGAGTTTAAAGCGAGTGTACCAACTTATTTGAAAACGTCTTGGCCACTCACCTTGTTTAACACCTGATAATCCTTCTTCTTCTAACCATAGAGTTAAATGGTTATGTAACTTCGCCACCGTTATTTGCTCAAGGGGTTGTGCATAATAATCACGTAATAGTCGGTAGCATATTATTGGAATATGGTAATGTGTTACTTGCGGTTGATCACTACCACATCCAAAATGCGTTACAGCAAGGCGCGGATTGTGTATTTCATCTGTGATTGAATCTGTGTTATTTAAGATTGCACACACATGGGCTAATGATAAAGGCGCGATTTCAAACCCTATCATTAATGCAACAAAACAGGGTGTTAATTTCGCTCTTGTCGTAAAAAAATGCGTTTTATGTTGTTGGTAACGAGTAAATATTTGCTGTGCATGCGCAGTACCTTTTGTAAGCTCCTCAAAATATAGATGATTCGTATCCGCTATATTTAGTTTTATTTTTTCAGGCAGTTGCCATTGGCGTTCATTTCCTAAATAAAAAAGAACGCCCTCAAGTGCCTTTCGATAGACTCGTTGCTCCCCCGTTGGAATAGTATTAATTTTTTTATTTATTATATTTAGTTCGGTATCATCTAAACGAGGTGTTTGTATGCTCATCACCATTAGTAAGTTATTCAAAACCCATAAAATAGCTTTTAGAGATGTACTATGTGGCCAGGTATTTACTAAATAATCATTTATTTTATTGGTCTGCTTTTCTATAAGCTGTTTAGACATGAATAAACGCCTCCAAACCAATGCGCTGCGGTAGCATGTTTAAATAGTCCTTCATCACAGCAAAACGTCTTGGCGATAATGTGTCACTGCCGACTTGCTCCCCCAAATTTTCATGACCCATGAGACGATCAATATCGTTATCAAACAGCTTGCCTGAAAACATGTGACTATCAGCACAATGACTAAAAAAATGACGTAGTTGGTAGGGGATAACATTTGGCCATAGTTGATCCATGAACAAAGTCAGCTTATAACTCGTTAGCGCTATTGGCTTATTTTTTTCATCACATGTATACCAAAGTTCATCTAGTTCACTATGTATATTGAGTTGCGAACGAATAACTGTTTGAAGTGATAAGTAGTGCTTAATTTCTTGCTGAAAATAATCACAGAGGATGAGTTGTCTAAGGCGGCCTTTATCCTTAATGAACGCAATATCAGCTCCTGAATAATAACCTGATAAAATACTAATACCATGCGTAGGTCTTGCGCCAGTAAGGAAAATATAGAGAAATGCAATACGATAGGTTGCTTTATTATAGTAATCGCGAAGTGCTGCTTGATTGGCTAATGATGATTTTTGCCTTGGATCTTTGACATAAATACTCTCTTTGGCATCTTTAACCATTTTTTGAAGTGATTTAAAAAAACGACTCACATCTTTATCATGCAACGAACGACTGCTTCCTAACATAATTGCAGGAGTATACACTTTGCTTATTCCGTACTGCGAGGTGTCGAGTTCAGTGTGCTTTATAGTGCCTTTTTCTAATAAATACTTAGCCTTATCAGGCTCCTTTTTAATTAGGTTAAATGAAAATTCTTTCAGATAAACCACAAAGTACGAATGAATATTAGCGTTTCTTGCAGCAGTTATAAGCCTTGATAAGTAGCGGTTATGCGCCTTAAATATTTTACTGCGTATATTATCACTACTTTGTTGTTGATAATATTCCGAACTTCTATGATGAGCTTGTTGGGCCCCGATAAGCTGTGTTCTAACAATTGCACCCAATGTGTTATCTGCTTTGGCGCATTTTACAAAGTAACTTTGCAGGGTATCTTTACGTACACGGCGTAGGTGTTGTAATTTGTGAGGTGTTTTCCAAGCCGTAGACATTAACTTGAATAAGATTGTTTTGGACTTTTGAGTTAAAAAAGAACTGTCGTAGGCTTTTTTGCTAATAAACGTTTGAAAAAGCTGATTTAGATATGTGGGGATCGGCTGCCATAAGTAGACAGCTGTATTTTTGTCTATATATGGACACGCATACTCTGCCCACGATACGGTGCCGTCATGGTAGTTACGAAACGTATATTGACGACATAGGCTAGCGCCGGAAACTCGCATAAAATCAGGAATGTCACTGGGTTTATTAATGTCACGCCAGTGTCCTGTTAACCACATAAAGAGCGCGACAACCGTTATTGCAGAACGTGTTTTAACATCTACCTTTGCTAGTTTATCTAATAAAATAGCAAGCGTTGTAGTATAAGCCATTGCATCGGGATAACAGCCCCCGGAATTGCTTAAACGATTACTTCTCGCTATGTGTGTAAATATACTCATATCGACTTTTCCATTACCGAAAAATAGAAGGAGAGGTATTAGCTAAGTTTGCCAATATCGTTTTTTTAGGGGCGTGTATACCGTGTGCTTTAAAACAACCAAGTCGATGTTTAATATTTGTACTTAAATTGGTTTTTGAAAACAGCGTTAATGCACCATCATAAAGTAAGTTTGTCAGAAGAACCTGTTCAGTAACTTCTTGCGGGTAAATATGTAACCTTAAACTTAATTTCGCTTTCAACGGATGTGCTTTAAAGCGTTCGAGTATGCCGCTAGATGTAAGCGTTAAATAGCTATTATCGCCAGTATCAATAGTGACGGCTAATGGGTGCAAGTCTAATAATGACTGTACTATTTCTATGGGTAAGTCACAGATACTTTGGTTAGCTTTTAGCTGTATCACATCATTTTTTGTCAGTTCAATTAATAGCGGGTGAGTTTTTAACTCAGCCTTTAAAAGTGGGATCGATTTCTGTCTGTATTTCATAAATTCGTTTTTCCATACGTTTTAATTATTAAAGGACCACAAAGCATTCATTTCGATACCGTGGTCAATTAGTCGTGCTAATAAGACCTACATTAGTACAAGCAACAAAAGTTACTTTCTTATGAATACGGCAAGTGAACTAGCTCCATAGGTACAAGTCGAATCGTAAACATTATTTTTGATATATAAAAAAATTAGAGAACCCCAAAAAGCACGTTGTAATTTTCACTTTTTAAATGTTGTTTAATTTCAATGGGTTAAAGTTTGATTTTTTTTCAAAAAAAAAGGTTATTTTATGTTTTTTAATTTATTTTTATTTTTTAAGTGGATTTTGAGGTGATAAGTAAGGCTATTTGTGCGTTTTAATGTGGACGTTGGAAGGGAGAGTGACTGAACAAGTATTTATTTAAGGAAGACGTAGTTCGTATAACTAAAGCATATAACGATGAACGTTAGTATTGATATTCTGATTTTTAAAATACTTGCTTAACGAAAAAATATGAAGCAGAGAATGAACGCCTGTTCAGCTAATAAACTTTCAATTTTCCGCTATTTCCGCGACTTTAAGTTCTGAGTTTTATTCATAAATTTAAGATAATCTCAAAAATGAATATCTCCCCATCTAAACGAATTCAAATTATAGGTTTTTCGCAAATTAATAGATTTTTGATGAGTTCCAGAAATAGAGCACCCTATTTAACATTCTCTAAAATTTGACTTTTAAAAATGACTTTTAATTCAACTAGTTACTTTTTGTGAGGTTTTTATTGTTTTATTAATTATAAGTTTTAGATTAGGTACAAGTCGAATCGTAAACATAATTTTTTGACATATAAAAAAATTAGAGCACCCTAAAAAGCATGCTGTAATTTCAATTGGTTAAATTTTAACTTTTTTAAACAAAGATTATTTTTACGTTTTTTAATTGATTTTGTGTTTTAAGTGGGTTCTGAGGTGATAAATAAGGCTATTTATGCGTTTTAATGTTGATGCAGGAAGGGAGCGTGACTGAATAAGTATTTATTCAAGGAAGACGTAGTTCATATATATAAAACATATACCGATGTACGCTAGCATTGATGTTCTGTTCTGATTTTTAAAATAGTTGTTTAACGAAAAAATATGAAGCAGAGAATGAACGCCTGTTCAGCTAAAATAGCTCCAATCGGTACGCTTTTTCACAAGTTTTTTTTGCGAAAATTTCGCACCTTTAAGTTTCGTTATTTTTTCGCCCTTCGAGTGTGGCTGTAAGTATGTAAGTAGTACTAATAACGTATAAAAATAGCTCTCGTAAACCCCTATTTACGATAGCTATTATTATGTTTAATAAGGGTTGAGTTAACTTCTGTGCTCAATGGACTTCTAAGGTTTCACCGTTGACAGAAATTCAAAGACGCGAGAAACATTTAACAAGGTAGCTTGGGCCGTAGTCATAACAACGAATATTGCGTTCGTTGCGATTTAAATTAAGAATATATTTAGTTAATAATCTTGAAGTGGTAATGCATTTGCATTACCACTGATTGTAAGCTTAGTTTTGGGAGAGCATATGACACAAGTAGCTTTAGTTACAGAATCAACATTAACCGATCGTTTTCAAGCAACCGTACCTAATGTTGAACGCTAAGCATTGCACTTAGGTAAAAAAATAAAATTCAGTTTGAAATTCAGCCTAACGGTAATGTCATGTTTGCACGCGTGAAGTCACCTGAAAGTGAGCCTATTGTTGAATCCTTTTTAGCTTTTTATTACTAATGATATGCAAAAGCACCCTGAAAATTTCAGCTACTTACGGAGGCTATGCGAGAGTATGAAACATCGTTTAAGCGCTTACAGCAATTAATAGCAAGCGCGTTTATATGGGGTGTTGTCGTCACATAGCTTAGAACGGGAAGCTCATGGCCCACTTGTCATTTTCGTAGACAAAATCAATCGTTTTTACTGAGCCGTCATTCAATGTATATTCATACATGCATGCGCCTCCCCACTCCTTAGGCAGTCCTTCTGCTTCTATTGTTTCAGCATCGAGATAACAAGTCTTTTCATTTAAAGTCATATTCCCCGTTTTTTGTTCATGTATTTTTTGAAGCATTTTGCCAGCATTCTGTAGCTTACTCTCTGACCAGTTAGCCACTTTTCTTGTTTTTCGTCCTTTAGGATCATAAACAACCGAAAAAGCGGTTTTAACATCACCGGCTTTAGCCGCTGAATTAAAGGTATCAATGACTTGTTCAGGAGAACCATTAAATGGTGAGCAGGCTGTGAGAAGTAGTGATGAAAGCGCGAGCAGGGGGATCGTGTTTTTCATAATTCAATGTCCTTATTTGTATGTTGTTTGTATGTTAATTGTACATATTTAAGTTAGCAGCTATCTAGGTTATTTACAATTTACAGACTTAACTTTATGAAAAGTAGCCTGCTATGGGCGATGGAAGATAAATTATCGGAATATATTTTCACGGTTTTCACTTCTGATCTTAGTTACGACAGATCGTTTCAAATTATCAAGTTTAGGCATTCTTGTGCTCCATCACAAAAGTAAAGTCGTAAAAAGTCTTTATAAAGGGGTTACAGGTGAGGGGGGGGGGTAAAAGATTCTACTGCTGAGCTAGTACAGCTGAGCAGGGAAAACGATTTTTACTCTTACCTTCTATTTCCCTGTAAAGCTCATAAGTTTAAAATTTACATTTCTTTGATGTGCTGAATGACTTTGTCACGAAACTTACTGTGGCCTGATGTTGCGCGAGGATGAGCAATTCTGAAGCATGTGGCATTTGCGGCGGTAAATCTCCAATATTTCCTTGGTATAATATCCAGATTATCATAGCCGCCAAAGTTTTCTTCAAACAGTTCCCTTATAATTGGATCTATCCCAGTTAAGCCAGCTGCAAAAACTATTACATCCGGTTGTAAGTACTCAATCTGAGCTGAAAGAAGTTGTTTAGAAAGAGAGGCTATTTCGTTGAGTTCAATCTTAGGACGTGTTTTTGGGCTTTTTGTGTCGTAATCCCAAGCAAATAAGTTTGAGTAAACAATGGCTTTAGGTTGGATATTAAGATCTTTAGCTAACTTAAAAAAATATTGTTTAAAGCGACTTCTACTTTTTGTATTGACGCTTCCGTTTCTATTTAGAGGTAGATGTTTTTTGTAACGCTCAACAGCCTCACTTACAAGCGCAGATATGTTACCGTCTTTTGAAAAACTAGCTACTCGTTGTATTGTGTTCTTTGGGTGGGCTGTATTTTTGTTCCAACCAGCAGTTTCTCTGCCAATTAACATTACTTTTAAGGGCGCGTGCCAGTATTCGGCAAACGGAACGGGTAAGAATACACCTGAATATTTATCTTCGTTCAGATCAAATGCTGCTATATTTAATGTGTTGAGTATTTTTTCATACTTATTAATTAATGTTGCTGAATATGAGCTGGAAGAACTAGGGTTAGAAAGATGAGTTGAATCATCAGGTAGCCACTCTATAGCTACTTTTTTTAGTACCTGCTTTTCTAGGTAGTTTTTCATAGAGCGCTCTATACTGAATAAAATTATCCAGTAATTCAATCAAATGCAGCTTAAAGCTAGTTTGGTCGATTTTCTTAAGTACTTCATCACTGAATACCCATGAAGTGCTACTTAGGCGGTCTTCAGTATTCTCTGCATCAAAGGCTACAAGCCCGTTAATTCCAATAATATCAGCATGTTGTTGGACTAGCATAGCTAGTCGAGCGCTTTCGAAGTTTTCATCAAATTCTGTCATGTTACATCCTATTTAACAATGAAGTGATTGATGTTAATGCAGGGGGAAGGTCTGTAACGCCCTCAGCATAGCTCAATCTTAGTGGTGTAGATTAGCGTTTAATATGTTAAAAGCCAATATGTGATTTATTTCTAATCTTATATCGTAGGTTTTGGCTGGCTAATAGTATCTAAAGTATTCATTTCTAAATAAAAACACATAAAGCTATGGACATGGAAATCTAAATTAACCAAATCTTAACACCTGTGTCTTTTTGTGTTTGTGGCGCAGAAATTTAAATAACACAGTAGGAACATACTGAGTGTTACGTTCAATGTGACATTAAAAACAGTAAGATTAAATAAGTAAAAAATAAGAAATAATATGAAACGGAATGTTAATTATGTATGGGTTTTCATTTTACTTTACTTCTCACTGCATGTGGCGGAGGTATCGATGTTGCAATTTCCGCTTCACTGAATGGTATACAGTTTAAAAAAGAAAGCTCTTAATTTCTAAACACTACCCATCTAAACGTTATGCACTTTAGATTTGAATCCGCGATGTCAATTCCATGTGTATTCCCTGATTAATTATTCCAATTAGTGTGTTTTAACGGCTTCAACAGCCATTGTTAACTGATCATCTGTAAAGGATGGTTTGAAACGAAAACCAATTCTATATAAACAAGTCATTAACTTATCAATGCTGAATTTATCAATTCGGCCATTTACCAAATCGCTTACACGAGGTTGAGTTAGCCCTAATTGAACTCCTGCATCGGCTTGTGACCAATTTTTAGCATTGATAATGTCACGAATAACAATCATCAGATCTGAGCGCGTCTGTAGTTCAGAGGCTTCTGCTTTATCTTCTGTGATTGCATCAAAGATATTTGAGTATTCAAGAGTCATCTTAACAACCTTATTGTTCAAATTATAATCACTATATATTAGTGTTGATATATATTCAAGTAGTGATATGTGTCACTTAACTTCTTTTTCCATTAATTTGTATCGTTTCTTCGCAGTGTCCATTGCCTGCCTATCTACCCCGATAGTAGTTTTGGTAAGTGAGTGCAAAATAAAAACATTGTCAGCAAATTTAGCAACATAAATCGTTTTATATGCTGGTCTGCCGTTTTCTATTAGTTCAACCGCGCCAATACCTACACTGTCCTTTAAGTGCTTGAACTTGCTAAATGGCTCTTTATTTTGACAGATAGCGTTTAAATCACTTGCAAAGCGCTTTTGAATTTTATCGGGCAACGCTAGAAACTCTTTTTTTGATTGATTGTTTATGAACTTAAACTTTTTCAACATTCCTAATGTCCTGTCACTTTAATTTTTGAATACACGCTATTGATAGCGTCCGATAATTGCAGCAAGTTACCGTTGTAGTTATCTGTTACTACTTGCCTCGATGAGTAACCAAATAGACCAGCTACTTCCCCATGTTCCACATTTTTCGCAAGATGAATGACTAGCGAATCTTCAAAAATTTTCGCTGTAGCCCAATCAAGTCCAGCTTTTTTGAGCAGTGCTATTTTTTATGCCTCACATAAAGCAGTTACGTGATTAAAAACAGTTGAGAAGATAGCTTTAGATATGAAAATATGCGGCTTAAAAATGACAAATTGAGGCCTTTTCAAGCATACCCGATTGTTGTGTAGAGACGTTATAATCAGTTAGGCAACGGGTTTAATACTGAAAGACAATTACAGGGATTGTTATATTGCTTAGGGCCTATCCGATAAACGACTATTACGCTGTAAATCCATGCTGTAGCCCGCTAATAACTCTGTGTATTAATTCACGGCCACGGATACTGTTCATTATGGCTCTCGCAGGTTGATTATCAAATTGAACATTGGGTGTGTCTAACCATATATTCCAATTATCGATACTGCTGAAATATGCAATCCCAAAGTTTGATAATCGTGCCACTTCAATCGCATTCTCACTGATCTGTTTATTTAAGGGCTTATCTCTGTTACGTAACAAAGTACGCTCAGTTGTGCCCAGCGCTTTTGCTAAAGTACTCAATTCCCATTGTATTGAAGTAGAAAAAGTACGTAAACCGGCTGTTGTTAAGCCTACTTTAACTATCGCAATTTCAGCCATAGGACTTGAGTGTGTATTTAATTCTCCAAGCGTAACGGTATTGATAAAGTCATGCTTTGTACTTATGTGCTGTACCTTATTCATTAGTAGCTCACTATGATTGACAACAATTACCTTTAGCGTTCATAGCTAACTCGTAAAACCCTGAGTAAAAGAATATAGCAAGGTAATGAATAATATCCTAAATCGCATACGATTTTTGGGACACGAAATGCGTATGTCGACTTATACGCTATCAAAGCTGGAAAACATTGCTAATTAGATAAAAGAACACTATCTGTTTCTATTTTTAAGGGCGTATAAACCAGTGGCGAGAGTCACTACAGACATAGCTAAAACTAATAAAGTGGCTATTTGTATTGCGTTCATAAATTATCTCCTGACGAGCCTATTTTAACTATCATATTAAACGATAATTTTGGAAAGTTTTAGTTTTCGTAAAAACTTCATGTATCTTGTCTATTTTTTTGTGTGCAAAACGAGAGTTTTTAATCGCAAGCTAGATCACTTGCTCTTCGAGCGGGCATTTAAGGCAAAGCTGGCGCGAATTTAATGTAAAACGGTCGCTAATAGTTTTTAGCTGGATTCAAATACCGTTTGAAAGATGTTATTTAAACTAAGCAATTACACAAAATATGTGACAGGTTCTGTATTAGTTAACTCCTCAAGTAATTTTAAATTTGATAAAAACCACTCACCTATAGGTGTTCTATTATCTGACTTTTTTTTCAGTATACTTTTAACTTTACTCCATGAGACCTCTTCACCTGAGATCACATGCCTCCCTAGTTTTGATGGGAACAGACGATATGCAATATTTATTTCTCTTTGTTTTCGCCACTCATTTTCAGTTACATAAGCGTTTTCAGGGATATAATTCACAAGTATATTCAGATCCTTAATGTGATTATTTGTTTTACCAAATAAAATTAATTCGATGAATGCGGTATTTTTCAAATGGGCTAAAGCATCACTCGCTTTTTTACCTAATATTTTTCGTAATTCAGTAGGGGATAAAAAAACAAGCGTATTAAGCTTATTGGTTATTGCTATCAAATCGCCTCCTTGAATTATTTCGGCATATTGCTTAAGCTCTATTTTTCTGCTCTTTTGCTTAATTGCATCTGTATCGCCGGTAAAGTCATCCCATGTTGTAAATTCGCCATACCCTCCAGATATATGATTACCAGGATTAGCACGTACTTTTAATAATTCAAAATCAGGATCGTTTTTGTTTAAACTTTTTTTAACCTTAGCGCGTCTGCGTGTGAAATCTGTTTTCCCCTTTACATCTAAATTGTTGACTATCTGTTTTGCTTCAAAGTAACTTACTAGTAGTGGTTCGCCCCATAGTTGTTTCCAGCATTTAAGTTCAGGGTAACTATTGATAGGGCTTGCCATAAAACCATCAGGCAACAACCCATTAGTATGAGCTGCCGTATAAGCTTCTTTATTATGAAGTTCTTTTCTTGCACTAACGTATTCAATAATATTATCAAGAGGAGGGGTTTCAAAAAACCGAGAGTTCGGGACTCGTTTAAATTCAATAGCCAATGCCTTTTCTAGCTTGGTTTGGAGTTGAGGTTTTTTTCGTATCGCTTTGGCTAGATGATTGTCAAATTGCGTAAAATAACGATAGTTATTTAATTTGGCATAACTTATCAACTCTTCAACGTCTAATATCTTTAATTTAAAGAGTAACTTTTCAACATCAGTAAATAAACTAGGGGAGATACATTCAATATTTTTAATGTTTAATGATTTTAATATCTTCTTAATTTCTATTAAATAAGCTTCTAAACCATCATTTCTGAGTATTCTAGCTTCAACATTTATAAAAATATCATATGCGGACTCAGCGCACGCCTTAATCTTTAATTCTTTTTTAGCTCTTCTACGAAGGTACTTTTGAACAAACTTATCTGACAACTCAGCAACGGATAAAAGATCTTTTCGTAACATCCATAGTTCAACCATAACAACTTTACCATTAAGCATAATGGTAAAATCAGCTTTGCTCTTATAGGATTCATTTTTGAACCAAAATGGCCATTCTGGGTGAACTTTATAATCCAGCCGTAATTCATCAAGCACCTTCGCGAAGACAAGTTCAGCATAGCTTTCACATTGAATTACAGCATGTGTATGCGATTCAAAAATGAGACGTGTTGAAAAAAACTCTTTTGTTAACTGAGGCATGTAGCCTTGTTTATAGCAAAGCATCTGAGTGTACGGGTCCAACCTTTTCCATTCTGATTTGTTGAAAAAATTCTTCTTTTTAAGGTATGCGCGCCAATCATCTAAAGTATACTGCTGTAATTCTGGACGCAATCGCCGTGCACCAAGGTGTTCATTAATGAGATCTATAAGTGTTAAACCGTCCTCATTTTTTCTTCGTAACATTTCTAGGTAATGAACATTGTCGTTAGCGTGCTTGCAAACCTTTCCTTTACCTTTGTTTTTTAGCGCTAATTTTAAAAGACCAAAACGACTCATGTTTTCATAATAGGTATGCTTTGTTCTGCTTTTAGCAAAGGCTTTACGGTGAGTTGGGCACATCACTCCATATAAATCATGGCCTACTAATTTTTTTCTCCATCGATTGAAAATAACTGTCATATGAGAGTACGAATTTTCGAAAATACAGCCGCACTCAATACCATCAAGCATAGCTTCGCATTTAAACCTTTGCTTTTTAGTCGCGCCTTTCCAACTTGATATCGGTTTAGCTTTATACTTTTCGTAGAATTGATAAGCTTCAGTTCTTTTATCCATAACAATCGACGCCTCTCACAACAGTGATGTAGCACTATTTACGATATGTACAGCTTAACGCTGCAGTACTAATAATTTAGTTGCTCTTTCTCATTTTTAGCAAGAATAAAATTAAATTATCTTTTAAGGGGCGGTTTTAACTGATTTCGCCGATGAATAGGGGGAGGCCTAATATTGAATTAAAAAGTGGTCTTATGTATTTAACGAAATGCCACAAAATCACTCACAGTTCGAGCTTTTAACCCGGCCTAACATGCCCTTACTCAGCAACTATAGATACCTTTTCAGGTATACTCTTTTTAGTATTCAGGCAGATGAAATGTGTATTTTTACACATTTTTATCTCAGACTTTTGCGAGGTGAAAGTGTCTCAAAGAGCCAAATTCAGACATTTTTATGTCTCATGAAAAAAGCTAAATAGGGCGTAAAGTCTTGCTGTATAAGGGCTGTCGGGGAGGGGAGTGTATTCTTCTAATAGCGGGAACTCTTGGTTAAAAGTGCAAGCTTGCTTATATAGTGACCTTAGAAATCACTTTTTCTCAGTATTCTTGTTATCAAGTCTAAAGTAGCAAAACATATAATACTCCACGGTGTGGACATAAATGACGGGCTCTAAATACTCCATGGCATGTGGTTTTCACCCTGAGTCAAGGTATCTGGCAGTGATTAAACTTTAGGCGGGGCTTTATACCCCGCTTTTTATAAAGTTAAATTACATTAGCGCGAAGTAAATTCGCACCTACAGGGTGAATATACCGTAAGTGGTGTTTTATACCTCGCACCCTGCGCTTTATAGGCGGTTAAAAATTAGCAAATACACCTAACCTAGCAAACGTTTCCCCGTACACATCCTTACCTTGGTACAACTCAGCTCCCCAACTTTTTGCGCCCATTATTGGGTTACTCAACTTGCGTGTGTACGCTGTTTGCAATTCGTAACTCGTTTTATAGCCTTCGTTTCTATTTTCAAGCATACGAATGGTGGTATTTAGGCTTTCTATTTTACTTAATTGCCAATGCCAGTTTACGCTCATCGATTTAGCCGGGGTGTAGTCGGTGTAGTCGTGCTCATCACCCGCCCAGTGGCCAATTACATTGCCTGAGTTACGATTTCCGTCTAAGTATAAATGATTGCCATACCAACCAATCTGCCAGTTACTGTGTTCAAAACGTAGGCTATGGTTATTAGCAATAAAAGGTAAGTAGAGTCCAAAACTGTAGGCATTATTACGTGAGCCGCCCAATGTGTCTTCGAGCGCAATCTCGCCATATAACTCATAGGGAAGTGCATAAATACTGTTATTGTAAGCGAATGTTATGGAGCCAAGCTGGTCACCTAATTCATAATCATCACCTAGCTCGTTTGCATCATCTACTGTTATATTGTCTTTAGCCCCTGGAGTAAAAAAACCCTCTGCAAAGTCTTTTAACGTAACTGTTCTAGGGCCGCCTCCGTACTGCATTAAACGACTTAAGCCTATTGTTAGATTATCAGTTGCAGCAAAACTCGTGTGTAAACCAAATAAATAGGGCTTACCTGGTTCATAAACCCTATCAACTCCTGTTTGTCGACCTTCTTTTAAAATCCCACGCTGCTCTGTCATTTTACTAATAAACATATCATAGCGAATATTAAAGCTGGTGATCGGCTCTACATTGCTCAGTGTTATAGAAGGCGTTGTTTTAGCGTGTGTGCTTAATAGCATGGCACTGTCGTTAAATGGTGAGTACCAATGTTCTCGATAACCTACATCTAATTGCGCGTACTTATTACCAAGGTAAAAAAAGCTTTGTGTAGGTAATATTTCATCTTCGTTGGCAATGCCTGCAACACTTACACCAAAGTAACGCCCAAAGTTAGCATAGGCGCCACCTTCAATAATTAAGTTGGTTTTAGTCGTTTGGCCTCGTTGATTAGGTAGCGTCTTATCTTTAGTGCCTGCAGCAAGTGTGACTTTTGCAAATGTACCTGCATCGCTTTGAATATAAGGACTAAGTTGGTATGAAAGTGTTTGATATAGTTCTGGGTAAGTATGCCTTACTGTTTGCAGCACTCTGTAAATATCGTGCGCTTTATAAGGCTTGCTCATAATATGTGTGTTTTTACTTACGGCTAAAAGTCGTTGTACTTGGTGCTCAAGTTCTGGGGCTTGATTTAAAGGTAAATAAGGTGATACGCCACCTTTAGCAACAGCATTTGCACTGATTGCCATCCCGATAAACAGTGATATTTTTTTGAGCATAATTATTCCGTTAGCAAAAATTTGTTTAAGTAAAAACGTTAACGCGAGGTTAGCAATAAACGCCTCAGTAAGGAAGAAAAAAGCGATATATTAGTGGTTAGTAATTGGTGTAAATAAGTTGTAGGTGAGGTTTTATATCTCGCTTTTTATAAAATTAAATTATATGAGCGCAGTAAGTTAGAGGCTATTGATTGGTGTATATTTCAATATGTTCATCCTTCTCTTACTTATATTATTTTGCAAAAAATATTTAGTAATACATTCGATACTACATTTTAGCTAAAGTCTTTTAGCTAGAGCCTAATTTATAACTCTGGTAGAATCATTTTATTAATTGTTAACTAATCTTAAAGGATTAATATGAAAATTGCTGTAGTTGGTACGGGCTATGTAGGCCTTTCTAACGCTATGTTGCTAGCACAACACAATGAAGTGGTTGCATTAGATATAGACGAACACAAAATCGCACTTTTAAATGATAAAAATTCACCAATAGTTGATACCGAAATTAGTGAGTTTTTAACACGTAGCGACTTAAATTTCACCGCAACTACTGACAAAGTAGCAGCTTATAAAAATGCTGATTTTGTCATTATAGCTACACCCACTGATTACGATGTAGAAAACAATTACTTTAATACAAGTTCAGTAGAGGCGGTAATTAAAGATGCGATAGCGCATAACCCAAATGCAGTTATGGTGATTAAATCAACTATACCTGTTGGCTTTACACATAGTATTAAAGAAAAACTTGGTATTAATAACTTAATATTTTCGCCAGAATTTTTACGTGAAGGTAAAGCACTACACGATAACCTATACCCATCACGTATAGTTGTTGGTGAGCAAAGTGAGCGCGCAACTGTGTTTGCTAACTTACTTAAGCAAGGCGCTACAAAACAAGATATTGAAGTACTGTTTACCGACTCAACAGAAGCTGAAGCGATTAAGCTTTTCTCAAATACTTATTTAGCGATGCGCGTCGCTTATTTTAATGAGCTTGATAGCTATGCAGAATCTCACGGTTTAAATAGTAAACAAATTATACAAGGTGTTAGCTTAGACCCTCGCATAGGTAGCCATTACAATAATCCATCGTTTGGATATGGCGGTTACTGCTTACCAAAAGATACTAAGCAATTACGTGCAAATTATGCAAATGTACCAAACAATATTATTGGTGCTATTGTTGATGCTAATACCACACGTAAAGACTTTATTGCGGACTCAATAATTAAACGCAGCCCTAAAGTGGTTGGTGTATATCGTTTAGTGATGAAAACAGGGTCTGATAACTTTAGAGCCTCTGCCATCCAAGGTATTATGAAACGCATTAAAGCGAAAGGTATTGAGGTTGTAGTTTACGAGCCTGTACTTGAAGAAAATGAGTTTTATCACTCACGTGTAATTAAAGACCTAAATGAGTTTAAGCAAATGTCTGACGTTGTTGTATCTAACCGTATGGTTGAAGAGCTTAGCGATATTGCTGATAAGGTTTATACACGTGATTTATTTGGTAGTGACTAGTATATAATTTTATATAGCGTCCATTTATTATGGGCGCTTACATTTATTTTCTGTATTTTAAACATAGATAGTTATTAAAGAAGCGAGCAGTCATTTCTCTTTTTTATATTAATACTGAAATGAAACAGATTTCTAAACTATGAAAATAAGTTTGAACAATCGCTTGCAGTAGGTGATTACTATGAGCACATAGCAGTCAGTACGAGCTTTGCTGAACTTGAAACAAGTCGACAGTTTTCGATAAGTCGTGGTGGCTTAGCAACAAATACCATGATGCTCTACCCTGTAGGAGTAACTGCAGAAGAGGTCGCAGCTCAAGAAGAAGCGCATGAGCTAGGTGAACATAATTTATTCACTTATTATATTAATGACTTCACTTATAATTGGGTCGATAGAAAGCCACTGAGTGTTAAGTATAATGCAGAGCTTGAATTTATCGTAAACTCATTCTCTCTTGTAGATAGCAGTACTTCGAGTGTGGAAATTTTGTCTAATTTAAACTTCAACCTAAAAGTAAAAGACACTAACTTTAATGTAGATATAACCCCAGATACCCAACTTTATGATTTTGTTCCATTGTCGGCTGGAACAGTATCAATAGAGTTTGCCCTGTCTAATTTTACTGCAGGTAATCAAACGCTTGAACTTGATATGCGAATCGCAGGGTCACAAACCATTGGTGGTTTTAGCGAGACCGCAGTGGAAATTGAAATTCTTGAGTAACGAAGTAAATTCTAAACACTGAATATTTATATCTATTTTTAAGAAAAGCAGTTTTACTTTTAAAGCCCTATGACAATAGCCCTAATTATTTCCATAGGGCTATTTCAAAAAACTTGAATCACATTACTTGGTCATGTTTTTATTTCCTACTTTATTAAAATGGCAGTTACAGACTCACCGCTAAATACATAAGATTGTACTTAATAAATGTAAGTTAGACTGCGCTGTCTTATTGCCTCGTATAAACTCTGCGTATGTTTACTTCAATTTTGGTCTGTTATTGATCAGCATTCTTATCACACACTCTCTTCGGAAGTCGCGTTATTTTTTAATGACTTTAGCTCTAATACGCCTTCATTAATGTAAGAAAATATAACTATCCAACCAACGACTGAAATAAAAGAGGCTTTAATGATCCAAGGCAAAAGCCAGTCTCCACTATTCCATAGCATATGTGAAAGTGTTGCTATTAGAAAAACCCGTACAAAAGTATATTCAAATAGCATACTTATCATAAAGGGTCTGCCTTGCTTAACTTTCCATAATGCAGCACCTATCATACCGGTCCAAATTATATGCCCAAAGGGAGACAAGACACCTCGTAAATTAATGTTATCTATCATTGAGGTATAGTTCTGACTCAAAAGAATTTCAAATGCATACCCAGCACTTTCAAATGAACCAAAACCACAGCCAACAGCAGCCCCAAACAATAAACCGTTTAAAATATATGGGTATCTGACTGCATTTGCTATTAATAGAAGTGCGATTAATTTACCAGGCTCTTCAGCTAAACCTGCAACAGGTGGGCCTAGCCAGTTTAAGTCAGAAGTTAATTGAAACATGAGCAATGAAAAAATGAGCGACAGTATCCCGCCTTGTAGAACGAGTTTAAATACTTTTATTAATGATACATTTCTTGGCACGTTTGTCTCGAAAAAGAAAACGAGTACACTCAAAGGCATTGCAAACGTGCCCACAAAAATTAAGCCGGGCAATAGTTTGATATTTTCCCAATATTCAAATGAGTAAATAAAGCCAAAATAGGTTAGTAGCATCAATCCAAAAAGCCGAATAAATAACCAAGGTCTTGGGAATTCGGATGTTATTTCATTGATATCAGGTGTTGTTGTCATCGTTCCAACCGAATAATACTCTTCAAGCTCTTCATCATTTCTTTTCTTAAACACATCTGAAAAAAGTAGCTTGATGTTGAAGTCCGCCAGATCTGTAGTGCCCGCAAAGGAGGTGACATGCTGACTTAATGTCGCTCGGTTTTGGAACAACGTTTTTTTAGCTATTACATCTCCTTTTGATGAAAAACGATTACTTGCATTCTCATTACCCATTACATAGCAGATAATGCCAGCTTCTAGCATCATCTCAGACATGTACTGGGCTTTTTCGTGACTTAGACCCTTCTTTAATACATAGCTTCTGCCATTAAAATATTGCTCAGCTTTAGCGATTGAAATATTAAAGAGCGAAGCAAACTCATTTACTGCTTTCCCTCGGTTTTTATCCGGGGCAATATCCCCTTTAAAAACGAGCTTATAAGTACACGCCATCATACTACCTCGTAAATAATAGTTTTACAGATGGTGTTACGGCGAGGCTGATTTCCATACCTACACTTTTCATACTTCTGATGTTAACTTTTCTTTGTAAATCAGCACTCATTTTGATTGCGCGAACTAACATTGCCACGATCGGTTTATCTTTAACTTTCTCTTCAAGCTCTTCCATTGATAGCGTCGTTTCACTGTTCATTTTAATAATGACATTAACCTTTGGTGATACACCGACTTCCATCTCAAGATCTTCAATAATGTAGCCCGCATTCTCTAGATAAGGTATTGATGAATTTATTTGTACTACAGATTCTTGTAGTTTTACCATACCAATTGTTTGCGCTCTTTTGAGTTGCTCAAATGCCATTTTTTGTGCTTTTACAGTAAAAGCATTAGAGCTAATAAAGCTACTTGATTCCTCTTCAACAACATAAGCCCCCGACATTAAATCATGGAATCCTCGACGCTTAGGGTTGAAGAAAATACTTATCGCTGATATAAAGAAAAAGGCGAAGCCTACTAAGAATACAATGGATCTTATGAAGGCGTTAAGTAAGTTTAATGGGGCCGAGCTTTCATCTATAACTTTTATTTTTAATAACCTTGCGCCAATTGTTTTTCCGCCTGATAAATTGCCGGTCATCAGCGTGAAATAAACAAGACTTAACACAAATCCAAGGTACTTTAAGCTTTCAAGTGTGGCTGGAAAAAAGGTCAGTATCAAATACGTAATAATAAACGTAAAAACTATCGTTATTAGTTGGTCAATGCACACGGCCGCGACACGTTTCCACGGTTTTGCTATTAGAAAGGTGTCTACTTTTATTGTGTCATTTTCATTGGCAGGTTCTTGGGCTGCATCCGCTTCTATTGTCGAAATGTCTTCAACGACGGCAACAGTTTCAATTTCTTCTTCTGCGGCCAAGTCATCGACTTCTTCGATGTCTTCAAGATTAAAAAGATCTTCATTATTATGTTTAAATTGAAGCTCAACTTTTCCACCAAACTTAATGATAGCCTGTTCGATTTTATTGGCTTTTTCTTCGTCCAAATCGGTAAAAAGCACGAGATTATCTTGCTTTAAATAGCCGATGACATCTGCTTTAGATGCGCTTGGGAAACAACGCTTAATTACGCCAGCAAGGTTAGCGATATTATTTTTATTACTGATCCCTCTGTAGATAACATCACACTTCATCATAATATATTTCAGTCCCTTTAATATTTAAGTTCGCAATAGAATTTTATTAGCTTTATTTTGGTTATGAACAGGCGCTCATAAACGGGTGTCTTCAATCAACGGTTGCGCTAAGGTGAAGTCACTTGGACTCTTAAGTGGTTTGCTTTGCTCTTACCTATAGCCATCATCTTAAAACGATATTTTTCGCATTTAGTTTTAGATGAAACTCAAATAGCACAGAGCCAAACTTACTTGATCCTATCTGTATTGGCGTGCACGGCGAAGCATGACAATCTGCCTGTTAACAAATGTGAGAGTGCGCTAGTTGTGTCTTTAAATTTGATAACGCTCTAGCGTTTAATACTTTTCAAAACAGTGGGTACATATTGGATAGGGATAATGGGAAATGAATACGTTTTACTTTCATGTCAACTCATCGTCCAATTTGATAAGTACTACAACTGACTAGCCGAGAATAGTATACATTCCTGCCATGCATATCAAATAAAAATTTATAGTGCATACAATGAACTAAAAACATTTTTTCTTTGCATGACGGTTAATAATATTACTAATACCCACGATATCTCGGTTTGTAAGGAAGTATTTTAATATTTACCTATGCCATAGCTTCATCGGTAATCCCCACAAAAAATAATAGAAGCCAAATGTAGAATTTTCTCCGATTGCCATCCCGATTTACAGTGATATTTTTTAGCATAATTATTCCATCAGCAGTACATACTTAAGTAAGGAAGAAAAAAGCGATATATTAGTAGTTAGTAATTGGTGTATATAAGTTGTAGGTGAGGTTTTATTATCTCGCTTTTTATTTTATATAAATACAATCCCAATAAGGGTATGAAGCAATTTTATCGACAATTTTAGCCCGCAAAGGGTTAGCAATAATATATCTAGCATTGTTCAGTAAATCATTTTCATTTCTAATCATGTGATCATAGTAGTTACGTTGCCATAATTTATACATACCCAAATCGTTACGAGTTACTTTAGAGCAACGCCCTTTAAATAACTTAATTACATCGGACAGCGCTTTTTTAGTTCCTAATTGAATTAGCCAATGTATATGATTTGGCATAATTACAAATGCTATTGTTATAGCTGCTTCTTGCGTTTCTATCTTTTTCATTTCTGTGATTATTAAACGATTAATATCCATAGAAATAAATATGTTTTCTCTTTTGTGTGCCATTAGTGTGATTGAGTAAAATCGATTTGTTAATGATACTCTTCCTTTTCGCAATAAATCAGAACGATACATTTTTACAGTCTTTCAATACTTTTCATTAAAGGTAGCAGAGGTTTCAAATTAAGAGAGGGCGAAGTAAAGTTAGGTTAGATGAGCGCGAAGTAAATTCGCACCTACAGGGTGTGTGCATGTTGTAGGTGAGGTTTTATACCTCGCTTTGGTAACGTTAGGTTAGATGATCGCGAAGTAAATTTGCACCTACAGGGGGCATGTTGTAGGTGAGGTTTTATACCTCGCTTTGGTAAAGTTAGGTTAGATGAGAGCGAAGTAAATTCGCACCTACAGGGTGTGTATTGTTGTGGTCAACTAATTCCGGACAGTGAATTAAGTTTTTCTTCAGCTACAGCAGGGGCAACCATTTGATTATGGCTATGTGGCCTGCGCCAGTTATAATAATTCATCAAATAATTGCTAATATCTTTTTCAGCTTCTTGGTAATTACTATAACCTAATGAGGGAACCCATTCTGTTTTTAAACTTCTAAATAGGCGCTCCATCGGCGCATTATCCCAACAATTACCTCGGCGGCTCATACTTTGTTTTATCCGGTAACGCCATAGCCTCTGCTGAAACCTCTTTGCGCCGTATTGGCTTCCTTGATCTGAGTGAAACATTAATTCAGATGGCTTGCCTCGTTGCTCGTAGGCTCTGTCTAATGCTTTAATAACCAATTCAGTATCAGGCTTATCTGACAATGCCCAGCCAACTACGCGACGAGCAAACAAGTCGATAATAACAGCCAGATAAGACCACTTATTACCCGTCCAAATATAGGTAATATCCCCACACCAAACTTGGTTTGGGCTATCAACGTCAAACTCACGATTAAGTACGTTTGGAATGTCTGGCCGCTCCACAGTCGCCAACTTATACGAATGAGGTCCAGGTTGTTTACATACCAATTCCATGTCGCGCATGATACGGCGCACCTTAAACACACCTGTCGGTAAGTCAACGTCATTCAGCATCGCTACTAACGTGCGGCTACCTGCTGACTCACGACTGAGTAAAAATAACTCATTAATCGTTGATCTAAGTTGCACCTCTTCAAGCTTTATCGATGTTACACGCTTTTTAAAATCATAAAAGCTCGAACGTGGAACATCGAAGACGCTACAGAGCATTTCCACAGACTCATGCTCACTTAATTGGTCTATCAACGAATATTGTTCATCTCGTCTGACATTAAGAGAGCTGTAGCCTTTTTTAGAATTGTTTTTTCTCTTTCAAGTCGATTCACTTTAGCTTCAAGTTCCTTAATTCTCTGCTGCTCAGGGGTAAGCGCTTTGGAGTTTGGTGTTGTGCCACCACGCTCTTCTTGTAATTGCATAACCCAACGTCGAAGGGCTGTTTCACCGACTTCTAGTGAACGAGCAGCTTCTGGAAATGAGTATCCATCATCAAGGACTAATTTTGCTGAATCAAATTTAAACTCTTGAGAAAAAGAGCGACGTTGTTTTGTCATAGAACACCTCTGTTTGAGTGGTAATAATACCACCTAAATTAGTGTCCGGTTTTATTGAATCACAACATATGTTGTAGGTGAGGTTTTATACCTCGCTTTGGTAAAGTTAAATTAGATGAGCGCGAACTAAATGCGCACTTACAGGGTGTGTGTATGTTGTAGGTAAAGTTTTACATCTCGCTTTAAAGCTCTAATAAACAAAAACCCCGATGGTACATAGTACCATCGGGGTTTTTTAATCGTTTTAGTAAACTTAAACTTTAAATTCGTCTACCGACAAGCGAAGTTCTTCAGCAAGTTTTGCTACTTCTGAACTTGAGATATTAGTTTGATTTGCGCCTTCGGCTGTTTGCTCTGCGATGGCTACAATCGACTCAAGGCGTTCGCTAATTTCTTGTGCTACTTGTTGTTGCTCAAGTGCGGCAGTCGAAATTTCTTCACTTACGTCGTGGGCTTGCGAAACTGCAAATGTAATCGAATCAAGTGCGCTACTTGCTAGGTCGGTTTGCTCAACACACGATACCGCACGTTGTTTACCTTTGCTCATTGCCGTTACTGCAGCTTCTGCGCCTGTTTGTAGAGACTCAATCATTGATTGTATCTCTTGGGTCGACTCTTGAGTTTTACTCGCTAGAGAGCGTACTTCGTCAGCTACAACAGCAAAGCCTCTGCCATATTCACCAGCTCGCGCAGCTTCAATTGCGGCATTTAGTGCAAGTAGGTTAGTTTGATCCGCTATTCCGCGTATTACATCTAAAATGCTGCCTATTGATGCGCTATCTTGATGCAGTTTATTAATGACTTGTGAGGCGTCGTCTACTTCACGTGCTAGCTGTTCAATCGTTGCTTTATTGTTATTCGAAATACCTTTAACGCGTTCAGCTTCTTTATCAGCATTTTTAATTTCGCTAAGCGCTTGTTGAGCGCTGTTACTAACTGTTTGCGATGTACTGCTCATTTCGGTTGTTGCAGTAGCTGCTTGTTCAACTTGTGCTTGCTGGTTACGAATTGCTTGGCTTGATTCTGAGGTAATGGCCGATGTTTGCTCTGATGCTGCTGCAAGCTGAGTAGAGCGCGAAATAATACCTTTAATTAGGCTGCGTAGGCTGTCAATTAGTGTATTACAACTTTTAGATAGTTCGCCAAACTCGTCTTGAGCACTGTCGTCTAAACGTTGTGTCATGTCGCCACTGGCAACAATATCTAAAATGCGATTAACTTCGGCAAGTGGTTTAGTAATGCGGCTAACAGTAATAATGGCAATCACAATTGCTAAAAGAGTGGCTATAACCATGCCAACCCACGTCCATAAATTAGCTGAGTCAACGTCACTGCGCACACCTTGTTGCAATTTAAACGCAACGTCACTCGCTTGATTAACTAACTCGTCAATTTGGTTAAGTGCCATTTTGGTGGCTTGCTCTGACTGTGCAAGCTCTGATTGCGTAAGCGTAATCGAATCAATTAAACGTTTTTTGTTTGCTGCTAAGCTGTTACTGCCCTTTATGTTATTTTCTAAAATATCAACATACTCTTTTAGGCTTGAATATAAGTCGCTATGCGTTTGCTCTATTGCTGGCTTAATTAAATCAACGGTGCGTACTACTTCTTCAAGGTAATACGTTTGCTCGTTTTTAACAATATCGAGAGTGTTAAGCGTTTTAACAGTTAGCATGTCGGTGCTGTTACTAACTACCGACATAAAGTTGTTTTCTAAATTATTTGCAGCTTGATAAGCGCGAGGGTGGTTTTGTTCAAATCCGTCAATGTCGATAATGTCGAGTACAACAGAGTTAGCATCTTCTGCACTTAGCTCTATGTTTTCTAATTGTGCTTTTAATGCTTTATTTAATGCTAGTTGTTTGCCTTTATCTGCTAATAAATTTTCAACGGTGCTTAAAAAGCTTAAATAGGTTTTTTCTACGTTTTGGCTGCTTTGATTAAGTGCAGCATCGTTTTTTACTACATCTTGAAGCTCACGGTGCAGCGTGTTGAATTGCTGTTTTTGCTCAAGAACTTGTGCTTTTATTGGCGCAAGCTCATTGGCTGATGTTGTGTAAAAGCTCGCTTGTGCGGCTTTACTCATTAAAATAAATTCGGCTTGTAGCTCAGAGCTTTTATTTAATGCTGGGAGTGATAGTTGGTTCACTTTTTGAGTGGAACGGTCAATATTTGCAATTTTTATTAAGGAATTACCACCAATTATTAATAATAATAGTGTGATAAATATAAAACCACCCCAAATACGCTGGCTTACTGTCAGGTTCATAAGATTTCCACTCAAAAAGTACTTCAATTAAGACTTATCGGCGTTTGTACCAATAAGTTAAGTAATTAAAATCAATTACTTTAATTAATTTTAACTATTAATTGATAAATCTAACAGATGTATTGTTTTTTTTCAGTTTATTTAGACGAAAGGTGGGAATTTTCTACAATTACTTTTTTAGTACTCAGCTCCATTAGGGTCATGGTGTTACCCCATACGCAGCCTGTATCTAGGGCGTGAACCCGTGAATTACCTGTTCTACCTTCAAGTGCGGCCCAGTGGCCAAAAATAATATCGTGTTTAGATTTAGCTATATTGGGGTGGTTAAACCAAGGAGTGAGAGTTTCGCTGTCGGTTATTGCACCCTTTGCATTAAGCTCGAGTGTGTTATCACTTGTTAAAAAACGCATGCGGGTAAAGTAATTAACTATGTATCTAAACTTTGCAAAGTCATCAAGGGTGTTAGACCACCTAGCGGGGTGAGCCTGGTACATGTGTTCAAAAAACGCTTTTGCGTTACTTGATTGATAACAGCTTTGTGCAAATTGGGCTTGTTTTAGCGCATCTTCAACAGACCAATCAGGGTTTAACCCCGCGTGAGATATAAAGCAGTTATGTTTTATAAGCTCTAATGCCAATGGCTGGGTTTGTAAAAAAGCGATGTAGTTAGCCAATTTAGGGCTTTCAAATATTGAGTTTAATTTATCTTTTGGATTAGTGGGTTTGTTAAGAAAGTAGCAGGCAACCATGTGAAGGTCGTGATTGCCTAAAGTAATGGTCATGCTATTTTGATGTTGGTAAATATAGTCTAAGCAGGCTAGGGAGTCTGGCCCGCGAGCAACTATGTCGCCAACTAAATATAGGTGATCTTTACTTGGGTTAAAATCAACCCGTTGTAAAAGGGTGTTAAATTCACTAAAACACCCTTGTAAATCACCTATCGCATAATCTGCCATCTAAGTGCTTAATGCAAAATGTTAGGGCAAGCTAAACGAAACACATTAATAGGCGCCTGAAACTCAGAGCCAAACTCGTTGCGTAACGTGTAATGGCCTTGCATAGTGCCTACAGGTGTATCTAAAATTGCACCGCTGGTGTATTTATAGCTTTCGCCTGGGCCAATATCTGGCATTTCGCCAACAACGCCTTCGCCTTCAACTTCTACTTGTTTGCCATTTGCATCGGTAATTAACCAATAGCGGCTCAGTAATTTTGCACTGCATAAACTATGGTTTTTAATTGTTACCGAGTAAGCAAATACGTATTTTTCAAGCTCAGGTTGAGATTGGCCTTCTACGTAAAATGTTTCTACAGATACCTTTACAGGCGCTCCAATGTTACTGCTTGTTGTCATAAATCCAGTTAGCTATATCAATAAATTGTTGTAAAGATAAGCGCTCAGCACGCAGCGTTATATCAATGCCAATGCTAGTTAGTTCTTCTGCGGTAAGTAAGTTACCTAAACTATTACGTAGCGTTTTACGGCGCTGGTTAAATGCTTCTAAACACACGGTGTTTAAAATTTTAACGCTTTTTGCTGTACGTTGCTCTGGCTTTTTAGGTATTAAACGAATAACAGCAGAGTCAACTTTTGGCGCTGGTTTAAAGCACTCAGGTGGTACTTCAACAACCGGCATTGCATTACAGTAGTATTGAGTCATTACGCTTAAGCGACCAAATGTTTTACTACCTGGGCCTGCTACCATGCGTTTTACTACTTCTTTTTGAAGCATAAAGTGCATGTGCTCAATATGATCTGAAAATTCAAAAAGGTGAAACAATAACGGTGTCGAAATATTGTAAGGTAAGTTACCAAACACTTTTAATTTTTTGTCATCGCGAACCAAGCTTGCAAAGTCAAACGTCATTGCATCGCCTTGGTTAACGGTTAATTTAGGACCCAAAAATGGGTGTTCAATTAATCGTTGTGCTAAGTCTTTATCTAATTCAACAACCGTTAAATGGCCGCTTAAGTCGGCTACTGGCTCAGTAATTGCGCCAAGGCCGGGGCCAATTTCTACTAAGTTGTCTTCTGGTTTAGGATCAATCGCAGAGACTATTTTATCGATGATAGATTCATCAAATAAAAAGTTTTGCCCAAAACGCTTACGAGCGCGGTGTCCTAAATGTACTTTATCGGTCATTGATTTTGTGCTTTTTCTTGGGCGAGCTTAATTGCTTCGCGGATCGCTAATTCAAAACTGCCAACGTCAGCTGTACCAGTCCCTGCTAAATCGAGAGCAGTACCGTGGTCAACTGAGGTGCGGATAAATGGTAAGCCAAGGGTAATATTTACCGATTTACCAAATCCTTTGTATTTTAGCACAGGTAATCCCTGATCGTGATACATAGCAAGTACTGCATCTGCTTCAGATAGGTATTTATGTTGAAATAAGGTATCGGCCGGTAGTGGGCCAATTAAATTCATCCCTTCGCTTCTAAGTATTTCAAGCGTTGGGGTGATTGTTTCTATTTCTTCACGGCCTAAATGGCCATCTTCACCTGCATGTGGGTTTAAGCCACACACTAAAATACGTGGTTTTTCTATCCCAAACTTAGTTTGTAAGTCGTGATTTAAAATACCCGCTACTTTAGTTAAGCGCTCAGGAGTAATGGCACGCGACACATACGCAAGTGGAATATGCGTGGTTACAAGTGCAACGCGTAAACCTTCAGTTGCAAGCATCATAACCACATCTGCAGTATTTGATTGCTGCGCAAAATACTCAGTGTGTCCGCTAAATGAAATGCCCGCTTTGTTAATAATGCCTTTGTGAACAGGGCCCGTAACAACAGCATCGAACGTGCCATCCATGTTTTTTTCACTTGCTATACGCAAGGTATCTAACACGTATTGGCCGTTACCGTCGTTTAGTACGCCAAGCTCTACATCCGCACCTAAATCAACCTGATGAATATACAAACTGCCTGCAGGTGCTGCTATGGCGGGGGCATTATCATCAAATTCAATTAAGTTTATTGTTAAGCCTAAATGCTTTGCACGCTCTTTTAATAGTTTGCCATCAGCAATCGCTATTAGTTGAGCGTCCCACGCTTGCTGAGCAAGCGTGAGTAGCAGATCTGGGCCAATACCGGCTGGTTCACCCGGTGTAATAGCAATTCTTAGAGTCATATTTATTGGTCTATAGGGAAAATTTCAACGTGAGCTTGCTCGCGCATTTCTTGCTGCCAGTTAAAACTTTCTTCCTTAAATTTACGGTTAAACAACATGCCATGAGCACGGTTACGTTTAGCTAGTTCAGTTTTATCAGCTACACGTTTGCCAAGTAACTGCACAATATGCCAACCAAACTGTGTTCTAAACGGTTCGCTTATTTCATTTTCTTTAAGAGAAAGTAATGTATCTTTAAACGCAGGTACGTAGGTAGTTGGATCTGTCCAATCGTACTCGCCGCCTTTAAGTGCAGAGCCTGGATCTTCTGAGTACTCTTTAGCAAGTTCACCAAAGTCGGCTGTTCCTGCGCGTAAGTCTTTTGCAAAGCCTGCAAGCATTGAGCGTGCTTTTTCTTCACTTAAAATAATTGAAGGTTTAATAAGTATATGGCGTGAACGTACTTCAGTTGTTTCTACAACTTGTAGACCACGAACGTCTTGTACTTTAATGATATGAAAACCAGCACCAGAGCGAAGTGGGCCAACAATAGCGCCTTTCTTTTGGCCTTTTACTGCTTCAGCAAAAAGCGATGGCATTTCGTTAATGCCCATGTAACCAAGTTGTCCACCTTCAAGTGCTTTAGAGCCGCTTGATGATGAAATAGCAATACGCTTAAACTCTTGGCCATCGTTTAATAGCTCAATAACTTTATCGGCACGTGTTTTTGCATCAGCAATTTCGTCAGCTGTCGCATCGTTAGGGATATCTATTAAAATATGACCAATGTCGTACTCTTCAGCACTTTGACCTTGGGTTTCCATAATTTTTAAAAGGTTATCAACTTCTTGTTCGCTAATATAAATACGACGATCAACGCTTGCACGTGTTACTTGCTGCGTTGTGATTTCTTTACGAATTTCTTCACGGTAAGCTTGAAAGCTTTCGCCCGAACCTTCAATAGTGCGGCGTAAGTCGGCGATTGTTCCGCCTTGCTCTTTTGCCATGTTAGCGAGAGTTTGATCGAGTTGACTGTCTGAGATTTGTAACCCCATACGATCAGCCATTTGCATCATAAGCGCTTGATTAACTAAACGCTCTACAGCTTGTACACGAAGTGTTTCATCTTTTGGTAATTGCTGGCCTTGTTCTTGTGCTTGCTTTTTAACACGATCAATTATGGTGTCTACTTCGCTTTTTAAAATTACGCCTTGGTTTACAACGCCAATAACTTTATCTATTTCTACTGGTGCAGCCATTACACTTTGACAAAGGCTGGCACTTAAAACTGCTGATGTTAATAATTTTTTTAAATTCATATTCTTTTTACTACTCTTGCTGATAGTACTCTAGTTACTAAGAAAATACGGTCTACGATAGCCAAAAATACCTTGTTGTAATAATTTTTGTGCATCATAACGGCTTTTACTGCCAAGTCCTTTTAATACAAAATTCAAACTAATACCTGAATCAAAAGTTGCTTGTTCTTGTCCTATTGACTGATTTAAATCAGTTTCAATTTGGCGATGGCCAGTAATTTGGATAGCCCAACAGCATGATTCATACTGTAATCCGCTCAATACTTCGATACTTCTGTTGTTTTCAAGATCTCGATGATAGCTCGCAATAAATTGCCATTCGTCGCTAATAGGAATACTTGTAAATACACCTGCTTGCTCGATTGTATTTCCTGAGACATCATTTGCATAGCGATGGTTCAATTGTACTAGCTGATTATTATCACCTTTATAATCAAGCGTTACATTTGACTGTACCATTTGCTTGCCATCTGTATCATATTGAATACCTCCAGCGAGGTACCAACGGCGGTGCCAATGTAACATGGTTTGAGCTGCAAATAGTGCATTATAATTAGTGTCTGAGTTTAAGCCTTGCTCTGTTGGCTTGGCATCGTCACTTAAATAAAATATTTGGCCCGCACTAAAGTTAAACACTTCTTCTTGTTTTTTATCAAATAAGCGCGTTGTAGCACCTAAAGTAAACTGATTAGCAGCTGCTATACGGTCAACACCCGAAAAGCGCACGTCTCTAAATAAACCATAATAATCATCTTGCAGTTTGGTTGTATCAAACAAGCCAATATCTGACTGATCTTTATTAGGTGTATATAAATACTGAATTTGCGGTTCTAGTGTTTGTATACCATCTTCAAAAAAGTAAGATGCGTCACGCTCAAAATTAAGCTGAGAGTACAAACGTACTTTTGGGATAGTACGCGATACAGTATCGCTGTATTGCGTGCCGGTTAAGTTTCCGCTTTGCTTATAATTAGTTTGTAATAAGCTCACTTCAGATAAAAATGACCACGCATGCGTAGCGTAGTTGTAGCGTGCTTTTGGCTCTACGTGTACACGAGTTGCGCTGTCTATGGCCACTTCTGATGAATCATTAGTAAAATGGCTAATCTCGCCCGACACACTAAAGTCAAAATTATCAAAACGCCAAGGCGCTGTTTGCGTAAAATTAACTTGTGGTATTGCAGTGTATGACTCTAAGTGATCGCCGAGTACTTCAAAGTTTTGCACTTTAATATCAGTGCGCCATGTATCACCTAAATGGGTAAGTGAACCAGTACGATACAATTGAGTATCGGTTTTACTTGCGTAGTTTGAAGTTAAGTCGGTGATGTAGTTATCATCGCTCACATTGGTTACATCAACGTTTGCGCGCCAGTTTTCACCTAGGTAGCTTTGCTGTTGCCAATGAAACATGTAGCGTTCATTCAAATCAGGCTCAGAATCATCACTATCTAAGTATTCAATCCCTACTAAGCCTTCGTGTTGCTCTGTTAGGTATCTAAATTCTGTTTGTAACTGCAGCCCTTTGTTAGACATATAACGAGGCGTAATAGTGGCATCAAAATTAGGTGCAATATTTAAATAATAAGGCGTAATTGTTTCAAGGCCGTATTTGTCAGAGCTTGAAATAGTCGGGGTAAGTAATCCCGATTTACGGCGTTCATCTAGCGGGAATGTAAAATAGGGTAAATATAGAACTGGTGTATCTAAAATACGCAATACGGCGTTATATGTTTCGCCCCAGCCTTCTTCGCGTGAAAGGTTTATTTCGTCAGCTTCAATTTCCCATGCTGGGGTGTCACTTGGGCAAGTAGTAAAGCTTGCATTCATGAGTAATAGGCCAGACTGATTAACAGTGAGCTTTTCAGCGCCGCCTTTACCTTGTTGTTCGGTTAGGCTGTAGTCGGCGCCTAACAAACTGACTTCTGAATTATTTAAATCGGCATTTAATCCGGTGCTGTTTACTTTACTTACGTAGTCTTGATAAGTAATTGGCCCCGTTGCATTTAATAAACCACGCTGTTTGTCTATCAACGCAGTTTGTGCGGACAAACTCATCTTAAGGGTGTTAATATCAACATTGCCGGTAAATTCAGCGCTTTGAGTGCCAAGTAGCTCAACATCATCAGCTTGGATATCAACTTCACCAAGGTTAAGGCCTTCAAGTGGTTGCCAAGCTCTGGTTTGCATTGAAATGCCACAAAGGTTGTGTGCCAGTTCAGTTTCGGCAAGCGATGGTGCGCTAACTACGCTTAGCATCAATATGCCCCAGGTTTTGCTCATTTATCGACCTTAATACTTTGTGTTTAATATAATATACACATAATAAAGGAAAATAATGGCAATTACAGTAATTGACCTATAAAAATAGATATCTAATAAAATGACACGCTTTGAGAATTTACAACAATTTATAAACACACACCTTAATGCCAAGTCGCATACTTTAAACGCGATCACGGGGGATGCTAGCTTTCGCCGTTATTATCGTTTAAATCACGATAATAAACATTTAATAGTGATGGACTCAGATCCAAAAAAAGTGAATAACGAACCTTACATTTCGCTAAACCAGGTGTTTGTTGAGCAAGGTTTTTTACTTCCCACTATTATTGCAAGCGATGAGAAACAGGGCTTTTTTATCCTCAGTGATTTAGGCAGTACGCACCTAGCTGACATGCTTGATGATGCAAACCGCACCGAGCATTACCAAGCATTAATTAGTTTAAGTGCTCAGTGGGCAAAAACGCCCACAGCTTCTGCTATGCAAGCGTATAACAAAGATTTTATAAAGCTAGAGCTTGATATATTTAGTCAGTGGTTAGTAAGCGACTTTATTAATGAGTCACTCAGTGCCGAACAAAAAATAATGTGGCAAACAAGTTCAGAGCTATTAATAAAGGCGATGCTTGAGCAACCTACGGTTACCGTTCATCGTGATTACCATAGCCGTAATATTATGAATAGTGACGGCCAGTGGGCCATTATAGATTATCAAGATGCTGTACGCGGGCCGCTTTGCTACGATTTAGTATCGCTACTGCGCGATTGCTACTTTAAATTGCCAGAGCAAGAATTAACAAGTTTACTTGATTTTGCTTATCAAGAATTTACAGTTCAAAATTTACTGACTAACACTTCATTCGATGAGTTTAAATATTGGTTTGATTTAACCGGATTACAGCGCCACTTAAAGGCTGCGGGTATATTTTGTCGATTGTATTTACGCGATGGTAAAACAGGTTATTTAGATAATATTTTACCGACGCTTGATTACATTATTGAAGTGGCAGCAATTTACCCAGAGCTTAAAGCATTGAGTGAGTGGACAAAAAATACCATAGTGCCAAAAGTGACTGAAAAGTTAGCAAAGGAGCACTCATGAAAGCGATGATTTTAGCTGCAGGGCGTGGGCAAAGAATGATGCCGCTTACGCAAAATATGCCAAAGCCAATGTTAAAAGTGGCAGAAAAACCACTTATTGAGCACCATATAAATAACCTTAAAGCAGCCGGCATTACCGATATTGTAATAAACCTTGCGTGGCAGGGGGATAAAATAAAAGACTACTTTAAGGATGGCAGTCAATTTGGCGTAAATATACTTTATAGCCAAGAAGTTGAAGGTGGCCTTGAAACAGCCGGCGGTATTATTGAAGCGTTACCGTTGTTGGGCGACTCGTTCATTGTAATAAATGGCGATGTATACACCGACTATGATGTAAGTGCGCTAATGCAACTTCATTTGCAACCCGGTGAGGCGCACATAGTGCTTATAGAAAACCCGCCACACAATCCTGATGGCGACTTTGCATTGAGCCATTTGTCGGCCGAGAGTCAAAAATATACCTTTTCGGGGATTGGCCGCTATCAGGCTGATTTTTTTAAAGGATTAACGCAAGGTATTCGCCCTTTAGGGCCTATTTTACGTGAAAAGCTAAATGAACATTTAGTCTCTACTGAGCTCTATATAGGGCAATGGGATGACATTGGTACACCAGAGCGTTTAAACCAATTAAACACGCGCCTTGAGGCGTAACAACTCAATTTTTAAGAAGGCAGTATTATAGATGTGGGGAAAAATTCTCGGTTTTTGTTTTGGCTTTATGTTTGGCAAAATATTTGGTGCTATTTTAGGTTTATACCTAGGTCATTTATTTGATAAAAGCTTAAAAAATAACTTTGATAAAGCAGGCGGTTTTTCTAGCTTATTTAGTGGTGACGATGTTCACGAGCGCCAAGCTTTATTCTTTTCAAGTTGCTTTGCTGTCATGGGGCACATTGCAAAATCGAATGGCCGAGTGAGCGAAATACACATAAAAGCGGCTAACTTGTTCATGGACGAAATGGGCTTAAAGGGCGAAGAACGCCGCGAAGCACAACATGCATTTCAGTCAGGTAAAGAGGGCGACTTTTCACTTAAAGAAACCGTACACGATTTTAAAGAACGCTTTGCTAAACGAAACGATCTAATACAGTTGTTTTTAGAAATACAAATACAAATGGCGTTTTCTGACGGGGTATTAGCCGAACAAGAAAAGCAATTATTAGCAGAAGTAAGTAAACAGCTAGGCATTTCTAAAACACACTTTGCATTTGTATTAAAACGTTATCAAGCTGAGTTTAACTTTAGAAAGCAACAACAGGGCTTTAATCAGCAGCAACAAAGCCAAGGTCAAAGCAGTAGTTACCGTGAGGGTTCTGGCCACCATGTACCGCCAAATAATAATATGAACCGTGCGCAAGCATTGGCGTTATTAGGCTTAAATAGCGATGCAACGCAACGTGACATAAAAGTAGCGTACCGTAAACTTATGTCGCAACATCATCCAGATAAATTAGTATCGCAAGGTTTACCAAAGCACATGATGGAATTGGCTGTTAAAAAGAGCCAAGATATTCAAGCCGCTTATGAGTATTTAAAAAAGTCGGCGTAAAAAACCGTCTATTTCTTTTGTTAGGCGTGCGTGTTGACCAGGTTGATCGCGCAGGCCAAACAATTGGCGTTGGCGGTAATCAAATTTTGCATTTCGCTCAACCCAGCGCTGACGATTTTTAAGGCTCATTAAAATGTCTGTGCTGTCATTTGCGTAGTAAATATCAAGCAAGGCGGGTGTAACAAGTGACGCTGTTTGGCTCAAACTTTCGTTACGCTTAGTATTAGGTAAGTAACTGCTTAAACTTATAAACGCATCTAGTCTCTCATCTGGAAAATCTGCATAGTACTCCAACAACACACCCGCACTTGTACCTTGTGCAATAACAACTATATTACTCGAATCTTCCATAGCGGTTTGATACAGCGCATTAAACCGAGAAATGAGATTTATTTTATAGTCATCAAGTATGTCGTCAGTTACTTTTTCAATTGCATTTACGTAATGAGGTTCTTCTTTTATTTTTGCAGGCTGTGATTGTGCGTTTGTTGCTGTGTCGGGTGATGCAGGTTCATCGGCTTTACTAGGCGCTGTTTCTGCTTCATTAGGCGTTGCTTTGGCCATTTTACTTGCTTGCCAATCAATGTCGGGCACTGTCATTGCGTAGGTGCTGTAGCCTAAATTATTAAGCTCTTTACGCAAGTAGCCCATACCGGAGTTATTGGTAGGTGAAGAATGCCAGTCGGGTATAAGTATTACGATACCTCTAAAATTACTACTCATATATTCGCTGTAAAGGCTTAAAAATTCTGTTTCACCCGCTAATATTGGCTTTATTTCATCACTTGGAAGTAGTCGCTCAATGTCGCTATTTTCAATGCCTGATAAACTAGGTGGGGCAATATGTTCAGCCGCGTAGGCGGGGTTAGCTAAAAGTAGCGCACAGCTGAGCTGTATATAAAAAGCTGCTTTTAAAAACCGTGAAAATAGCATAATGCACCTAACTAATGACAATTAGTTAGGTATCGGCAAGGTTATCTAAAAGTTTAATAATTTACGAAGTATTTGTGCCGGTTAAAATTCTGGCTCAGCTTCAAAAGTAAGTACTTGCTCAGTTTTAGGGTGCTTTAATTGCAGCATTTGTGCATGTAACTGTAAGCGAGGAGCCGCAGCAAGTGCCTCTTTATGGGCGTAAAGCCTGTCACCTAAAATAGGATGACCCAGGCTTAACATATGCACACGTAGTTGATGCGAGCGACCAGTGATGGGGGTTAGCTCTACACGGGTTGCATTTTCTTCACGCTCAAGTATTTTAAAATGCGTAAGTGAAGGTTTACCTCTGTCGTGATCAACCATTTGTTTAGGGCGATTAGGCCAATCACAAATAAGGGGTAAATCTACTGTTCCTGTTTCAGCTTCAAGGTGTCCGTATATACGTGCTATGTAACGTTTCGCTGTTTCGCGCTCTTGAAACTGCATACTTAAATGTCTGTGCGCGGCTTTATTCATGGCAAGGCACAGTATGCCAGAAGTCGCCATATCTAAGCGGTGCACTATTCTTGCGGTTGGAAAAACACGATTAACACGATTAATTAAGCTGTCGGCATGTTTAGGATCTTTACCTGGGACAGTTAATAACTCACTTGGTTTATTAACTATCAGTAAATCGTCATCCTGAAAAAGTATCGTTAAATACGGACTCATAGGGGGATTGTAGTTAACTAACACGGCCGACCTTAGTAATTTTGAAGGGCGCTATTTTAGTAGAGCAAGCCAACAGGCTCAAGTAAAAGTTTGGCTATATTGTTTTAACTAATAGTCCAAGCCTTAGCTCCTTTGAAGCGCTTTTATAACTTAATTTCTTCGGGTGTTAATAATCGATATTCACCACTAGCCAAGTTTTCATCTAGAGTAACTCCCGCAATTTGCTCGCGATGTAACTCAACTACTTTGTTGTCTACCGCGTAAAGCATACGCTTAACCTGATGATATTTACCTTCACTTATTGATAAACGCAGTCCGTAATTAGCAAGTCTCTCAGCTATAGCGGGGCGGGTTAAATCTTTTTCGTTATGCAGCATGACACCTGTTCGTAATTGCTCAAGTGCTTCATCGGTAATAGGCTCTTGCGTTTCGACTAGGTAGGTTTTAAATTTATTGCTTTTAGGTGACGTGATTTTATGTGACCAATCGCCATCATTAGTAATAATAACTAACCCTGTAGTATCTATATCAAGGCGACCTGCCACGTGAAAGTCGCTCATATTTGGCTCATCAAGTAAGTCAAAAACAGTTTTATGTAGCTCGTCACTGTTAGCACATACATAGCCAACAGGTTTATTTAGCATGTAATAGCGCTTACCTAAAAATACCAAAGGCGTACCTTGGTGCAGTACTTCATCTTGCTGGGCTAACTGAAAATTATGTGATGTGATTACTTCGCCATTAACGCTTACTTCTTTTCGCTTTATACTAGCACGAGCTTGGGTGCGCGGTATTTCAGCTAAGTGGCTAATAAATTTATCTAAGCGGCAAGGGAATTTCATTTTGGTTCACATTTTTAGTCGGCTACAATGGGCGCGATTATAGCCGATAGTGAAATACCATGACAGTGCACAGCACACAAATTTTAAGCCTTTACCAAGCAAAAATAGACACAGGTGCACTGTGTTTTGATGCTGCGCAGCAAAATGCGGTGGAAGCTTTAAATACGCTAAGCGAGCAACTTCAAGCTCACACATCATGGTGGCAAAAAGCGCCCTTAATAAAAGGCATTTATTTATATGGACCCGTAGGGCGTGGTAAATCCATGTTAATGGATTTATTTTATAAAAACCTACCTATTGAGCAAAAGCAGCGGCTGCATTTTCATCATTTTATAGCACAAGTGCATACCCAACTTTTGCAGCTACAAGGTCAAAAAAATCCACTTATTCTAATTGCAAAACAGTGGGCTAAAAATATTCGAGTACTGTGTTTTGACGAATTTTTTGTGAGCGACATTGGCGATGCCATGATTATGGCCAGATTGTTCAATGCGTTGTTTGAACAAGGTGTTGTGCTGGTGGCCACATCGAACGCAAAGCCAGAGCAGCTTTATTACAACGGCCTGCAACGGGCGCGATTTTTACCTACTATCGATTTAATTAATAACCATTGCCATATAATTAACGTGGCAGGGGAGGACGATCACCGCTTTAGATATGGTAAAAACAGTCGTCACTATTTTATTAATTTACCTAAACACGATTTTAAAAATGAGTTTTTAGCTTCGTATCCAGTAGTAACATGTAGCAATACAATTACTGTGCATGGCCGCGATTTACCCTATTTATTAAAAGCAGATAATGCCTTGATGATAGATTTTATGGCGCTATGTTCAGGCCCGCGTAGTGCTAACGATTATATGTATTTAGCAACGCAATTTGATGTGTTATATGTATCGAACGTGCCGCAAATGGGTGTTAAAGCAACGGGTAAAGTTATTGTTCACGGTATAGAAGATAGCTACCAACGCGAAAAACAAACACTTGATGAGCATACTTTTGACGACGAAGCACGGCGCTTCATTGCCTTAGTCGATGAATTTTACGATTGCCATAAATTGCTAGTAATAAATGCGCAAACCGACATTGAACATTTGTACAAAGGTAAAAAGTTGAGCTTTGAATATGCACGCACGCAATCACGCATAGTCGAAATGCAAAATTGGTAACGCTTTAATATATATTGCAAACGAGCTTGCTCACGCGAAAAGCGCAGCTTTTAATATTTATAGCTGATTACTTTGCTACTAATTGGTTTCTCTAAAGCGCAGCGCCCTCTAAACCTCTTTGTGAATAAATCCCTTAAGATCTTATTGCACAAAGAGAAGTAAAAGAGGAGTAAATGAGAAGACATAAAACAATAGTAATTATGTATTTTTACTTCTCTAAAGCGCAGCGCCCTCTTAGCCTCTTTGTGAATAAATCACTTAAAACCTTATTGCACAAAGAGAAGTAAAAGAGGAGTAAATGAGAAAACATAAAACAATAGTAATTATGTATTTTTACTTCTCTAAAGCGCAGCGCCCTCTAAACCTCTTTGTGAATAAATCACTTAAGATCTTATTGCACAAAGAGAAGTAAAAGAGGAGTAAATGAGAAGACATAAAACAATAGTAATTATGTATTTTTACTTCTCTAAAGCGCAGCGCCCTCTAAACCTCTTTGTGAATAAATTACTTAAAACCTTATTGCACAAAGAGGTGTAAATGAGAAAACATCAAAGCATAGAAATTACGAGCTTTGCTCGTCACAGCCAGCAAGCTGTGCTTATACAAGTAAATTTAACCACGGTGTTAAACTTACCCTTCTTGGCGCACTATATTCTCAAGGGCGCGAATATTAGTAATTAAGTCCTGGCGTTGTGGGTTGGCTTGTAATGCCTTTCTAAGATGCTTTAGCGCACTCGGGTAGTCTTTAGAATCGATCGCTATTTGCGATAATCCAAGCCACGCCGATAGTTGGTAATCAGGCAGAGCTTGTGCACGAACATACATAAGTTTAGCTTGGGTGAGTTGGCCTTTACTACGATATATACTTGCTAAACTAAGTAGGGCATCACCTAAATTCGGGTTTATTTTAAGTGCATTATTTAAGCTTTTAAGAGCACGTTTAGTATTACCTTGTTGCATAGCAATTTGTGCGCTGTATACAGAAAACTGCGCTTGTTCATCACGGGGTAGCTGCTTAGTTAATCTTTTTGCGCTGCCTATTAGCTCTTTAGCTAAATCCCATTTTTGTTGAGATACAAGCCAGCCTAAAGTTTGCATCGTTGTATTAATAACCTCAACTTGCTGCTGTTTAGTGGCGTGTTTTAAACCTTGCTTTAATAAACTCACAGCGCGTTCAGTGCTGCCTTCAGTTAAATGCAGCTGGGCTGCTAAAAGCTGGTTGCTGGTATCTTTAGGGTTGAGTTTTAAGGCCACTTCAATAGCAGCAAGCGCTTGCTTTTTGTGATCAAGTTGTAACGCTATTTGTGCACGTTGCAACCAAAGTTCAGCTTTATCAGGGCTTTTATTAAGTAATTCTTTTAGTAATGCACTTGCCTGACTTAAATCACCCGATTCAATTAACGCAAACAATAGCCCTTGTTGATATTGGCTTGTTTCTGGCGCTAGCATTAGCGCCTGGCGGTACGCCGCTACCGCGCTCCAAGGTTGGCTATGCTGCACGTGTATATAAGCAAGTTGCGCATAACTTTGTGCGTCAGCTTGGCCAAGTTCAATACTGTGAACTAGGTGTGTTTGTGCTTTGTCATACTTTGCTTGTTGCATGTATAAAAGGCTCAAACCTTGGTGGGCTTTTACTAAATCAGGTGAAGCTTTTAAACACGCTAGGTAAGCTAGTTCAGCGTTATTAAAGTCTTTTGTTGAAAGCAGAACTTGTGCGCGCAATAAGTTTAAAGCGGTGCTGTCTTGATTCATATCGCGATTTTTAAATAGCGCCGCAACTTCACTGTAATTACCTGCTTGTAAAAGTGGTTGCACTTGGCGAGCAAAACCGCGCTCGGTCGGTTCAATAAGGACCTCTGTAGGGCCTAGTAATTTATTATTTATAGCCAACTGCCATGTTGGATCGCTAGGCGATAACGTTACTTTTAGTGGCGCACTTTTTAATGGCGCACTAGCAGCGCTTGCATGCACGCTACTTACACCTAATAAAGGGAGTGAGCACATTAAAGTAGTGATAACTGCGCGAGTTAATGGTTTTAGCGTTTTAAATATATTCATATTTTTCATTTTAATAGGCTTAAGGTTTAAATTCGATTGGCCAAATAAAGCGAGCGCGTACGGTTTCACCTTCTTTTTTAGGTGCACTAAAGCGGCTTTGTTTAATAATTTTGTCGATAGCTGGTTTAAGTTCAGGGTATGGGTTTTGTACTACCTCAATTAAACTTAACTTGCCACTTTCATCAATAAATACATCGAGTTTTACAGTAAATACATCAACACCTCGGCGGGTTAAGCTTTTTGGTAAAACGGCCTTGACGGGAGTAAGTAAAGTGGGGAGACCATCGAGTTGATTTAAGCTAAATGCATCCCAATTTACACTCATTGATTGCCATTGTGGCGCGCTTACTTTTACGTTGGGTGTATCGGGTTTTACAATACTTAAATCACTCTTTATCTTAATTTTTACGGCTTGAATTGACGCGCCTGCACCTTCTACCGCTAAGCTTTGCATTGGCTCACTTGTTTGCTGTTGTGATATTGATGGAGGTGGCGGAGGTGGCAGTGCCACCATGGCAATCTCACGTACAACCACTTTGTCTTGTATATGGTGTTCAGCAAGTTGCCCAAGCCATAAAAGCAGTAATGCAGCACTAAGCACAATGAGGCTAAGGCCAAATGCAAACAGCGGATGGCGATTGTTTTTTGTTTTTTGAAGCGAGTTAATCGTGTGCATACTATTGCTTGGTCGCTAAGTTAACTTGCGCCGCGCCTGCCAGCTTTGCTTCGTCAATTACTTGAACAAGTAACTCAGTAGGTACTGTTTTATCAGCTTGAATAACCACAGGACGTTGTTGCTGTTTTAACATTTGCTCGACACTACTACGCACACCAGCAACACCAATTTGGCTGCCATCAAAAAATACTTGTTGGTTGTCGGTTATTGCTAAAAATATAACTTGCTGCTCAAGACGACTAGCCGATAAGGCTTGTGGTTTATCAACCTCAACGCCGCTTTCGCGTACAAATACGGTTGTAACAATAAAAAATATTAGCAATATAAATACCACATCAAGTAGCGGCGACATATCGATATGTTGCCCCGCTTCTTGCTCTAGCTTGTGCTTTAAACGTGATTGCATAGTGTTACCCTAACTGCTTACTTAACGTATGTAATTTAGGATTACGCTGCGAATACGCTAAGTAAGCTTGCATTAACCACGCAGGAATAGCGCACACAAGACCCAATTGAGTTGTTAGTAATGCGTCACCAATGGCGTCACTCATTAACTCGTTATGGCCCAGCGCCATTACTTTAAATGTATCAAGCAAACCAACAATGGTGCCTAATAAACCAAGTAGCGGAAGCGCTGCAGTTAAAATAGAGCTAACTTCTTGCCAATAACCTTTGCGCTGCGCTTGGTATTGTTTAAGGTGCAGTAAGTCATGAAAAATCAGCTGGTATACAAATAAAGCGAGTAAAAGAATACACCAGCATATAGGGTTACTAACGATTTTTTCAAACATTGTTTTCTCCTTTTTCTAGTTGGCTTAGCTGTAATGCAAAGCCTTCTAGTTGGCTGTAGTACGCTTTTGCTTTACGCGATAACAGCGCATTTAAAACGAGTGCTGGTATAGCAACAACTAAACCTAACTCGGTTGTTATAAGTGCCTGTGCAATACCGCCCGATACAACTTCTGGGTCGCCTGAGCCAAACAAGGTCATCATTTTAAATGTTTCGATCATGCCGCTAACAGTGCCTAACAAGCCAAGTAGTGGGGCTACTGCTGCAGTAACGGCAATAGCGCCAATAAAGTTATCGAGTTTATGCTTATCATGAATTAACTGATTAAATAATTGATCGTCTCGTACTTGGCCTTTTTCGCTCTGCAGCGTTAAGTTAAATAGCTGCTGCTGCATACCTGCAAATTCACTGCTATTTTCAGCTTTAAAAAGTTGCTGTAATTGCATTTGAGAGTGCATTTTAATTTTACTTAAACGCAGTAGCTGTGCGGCTTTTAATAGTGCAATGGTAAGTGCAAAGCAGGCAAATAAAATAATAGGGATAGCCCATAAACCGCCTTTTTCTAGGTGTTCAAGCGGACTTTCTTGTTGGGCTTGGCTAGTTACTAAGTGCGTTAAACTAGGATCAAAAGTAAGTAATGTAGAGCCTACACCGTTTTGCTTTAAAGTATTATCGAGTGGGTTATCGTCACTTGTTGATTGTACTAACGCTACTTTTAATGCATTAGATTCATCATCTAAATTTAATAAACCCATAAGTTTAGGTGTTTGCGTACTAAACCATGCAACAGGCCCGACTTGAAGGGTATTAGCTTGGCTTAATTCGCCATTACTTAGCACAACCGATTGTTTTTTTAACTGTGGATAAAGTGCCTGCTCTTGATTATTAATTAGCGATACAACACGGCTTAATAACTCGTTTTGGCTATTAGCCGACTCGTTACTGCTAGTACTATTGCTGGTGTTTTGGCGTACAAAACGGCTAAGTAAGTTTAATTGATATTGCTGCTGCTGTTGCCAAGTGTCTAATCGGGTTTGTAACTGATCAAGACTTAATGTGTTTTCGTCAGCTAGGCGGCGATTAACGGCTGCTTGTTCGCGTAATTTACTGAGCGATTGCTGCTTGGTAAAAATTTGCTTTGCAAGGGTCGCTTGCTCTTTTGAAATGCTATTTTGAGTTTTACTTAGAGTACGCTGCGCTGTTTTAATATCACTTAAAATACTTTGCTTAGCATCATCACTGCTAGCTGCAAAAGATATGTTTGCACTAAAAAGTAAAACTGTGGCGCTAAATACTTTAATTATGCTGTTAGTAGCCATTATTTAGCCCCTTGCTGGTTTTTATTTACATAACTTAATATAGGGAGTGTTACCCAATCAGCAGCGCGCTTTTTTTGCTGTACAGCAATACCCAGTGCAACTTGTTCTGCATTAATGCTTGAATCAAATTCCCACTGCCAACCTAAGTCACTTGGAAAACCAATACCTACATAACTTAAGTCTTCGCTTACAAACCATGCTTGAGCTGCACCTAAATAAAGCTGCTTAACCCATACTTCTTGCCCGTCAGGATGCTTAATAGCCATTTCGTGAATAGAAATACGTTGTTGAAAATCATTAAGTAGAGTCAGCATTTTTAGTGCTGTTTGTAATTTGTCAGTTGTACTGAGTTTTGAATCGCTTAAATCACCGGCGTTTTTCCAACTACTCAAAAGGGGCGGGGGGAGTTGCACTTGTAATGAAAGTAATTGCCCAGAAATATGTGCTAGTTGATCATTTAATTGCTGTTGATCATTTTCAAGTTCTGATTGCTGAGTTACAAGCTGTTCGCGTTTTTGGGCAAGCTCACTGGTGCTTTTTTTTCTACGCTGATTAAGCTCGCTAAGTTGCTGCTGCTCGGCATTAAGAAGCGTTAAGGTTTGCTCCATACTGCTTTTTTGTTCAAGCCAATGAGTATTTAATTCTGTGTTTTGATTTTCTATTTGTAGCCATTTATTAACGAGTTGTTCTAGCTCACTAACAGTGTCGGCTTTTACTGCCATAGTGCTACAAAGCGCGATAACTACGCTAATTGGTTTAATTAAGCTTCGCATTACTTAACAACAATCCTGAAAGTTACGACAAGCAATTACAAGGACGTAATTACTGTTAATTTTTGAGTGTGTATACAATATAGGAATTCACATAACAATGCAATTGATAACAGTTATCGTTTACATTGAGTTGTTTGAGTGGTAGGATTTCGCCGAAATTAAATATGTACCTTAAATTAACAATAGTTAAGTGCTTAATAAAAACTACGGAGTAACCATGAGTAAGCCATCGAATAAAGGAAATGCGTACGTGAAGCCAATTGCAGCGGTTGTTACAGCTACGCTTTCAACTTGGGCAAGTGCACAGGATGTTCAAGAACTATCGGTAACCAAAGCAGAAACTAAAACTGAGTCTAGTTATGTTGTAGAAAAATCAACGTCGCATAAATACACTCAACCGCTACTCGATACAGCTAAAACGGTAACAGTAATCAACCAAGCGGTAATGAAAGACAGAAACGTAGATAGCCTACGTGATGCTTTGCGTAATGTTTCAGGTATTTCTTTAGCAGCAGGTGAGGGTGGCTCACCTACTGGCGATAGCATGTCGATTCGTGGTTTTAGTGCAACAAATGATATTTTTGTTGATGGTATTCGCGATGTTGCAGGTTACACACGTGATATTTACAACATTGAAGCCGTTGAAGTTGCAAAAGGCCCAGGCTCTGCAGTTTCTGGTCGTGGCGCAACAGGTGGTAGTGTTAATTTAGAAAGTAAAAAGGCGAAGTTAGACAACTTTAACGACGTTTCGCTACGTTTAGGTACAGAAAACGATTACCGTGGTCGTTTTGATACTAACATTCAAGTAAACGACACAAGCGCACTACGTATTAATCTTCTTACTGATAAAGGTGATGTTGCAGGTCGCGATCATGTTGAAAACGAAACAAATGCTGTTGCGTTTGCATTTGCAACAGGGCTTGGTACAAACAGCCGTTTTGATTTAAACCTAGAGTATCAACGCCAAGACAATTTACCAGATTATGGTATTCCTTGGGTTTACAGTGATACGCCAGTAGCTGAACTTGCAGATAGTGCACGCTCACCTTCTCCTGTCGACTTTGATAACTTTTACGGTAATATTTACCGTGATTACGAAGATATTGAAGCCTACTCAACAACAGCTCGTTATGAGTATGATTTTTCTCAAAATACTACGTTACGTGTGCAAGGTCGTTTAGGTAAAGTTAAGCGTGAATCAGTAACAACTGCACCGCGTTATTTCTCGGTTACAACAGACACTGACATTACCTTTGCAGATGAAAAAACACGTGATACTGAAAATTCACTTGCTGCACTTCAAGTTGATTTAATTGGTAACTATGAATTTGCTGGCTTTACTCACGACGTAGTAGTGGGTGTTGAACTTGCAAATGAAACGTTTACACGCCATAACTTTGTTGCAACTACGCCTGATAACCTGATTGAAGATGGAATACGCAATGACTTATACAACCCTGATGCAACAATTGCATTTACGGGTGTGTACGGCCGTGACGGTACAAGCATTGAAGCTAAAGCTAAAAACCAAGCTATTTATGCATTTGATACAGTGACGCTTAACAAGCAATGGGAAGTTACAGGTGGAATTCGCTTTGATAGCTTCACTACGGATTATCACAACGATTACAATGATCCAAGCGCTTTAATTTCTACAAGTGACGATTTATTTAGCTGGAATGCAGCTGTAGTTTATAAACCTACAGAAAATGGCAGTGTGTATTTAGGCGCAGGTAATTCATTTAATCCATCGGCGGAAAGCCTAACGGTATCTACGAGTTCAAATGCAGCTGATTTAGACGCAGAAGAAAGCCGTAGTTATGAATTAGGAACTAAATGGAGCCTAATGGATGGCCGCCTGCAAACTAATGCTGCACTTTTCCGTACTGAAAAAACCAATGCCCGTACTGATGACCCATTTGCAGATAGCTCAAGTGACGAAATACTTGGTGGTGAACAGCGCGTTCAAGGTTTAGAGCTTTCAGCAACGGGCCTAATTACTAAAGAGTGGACTGTAATTGCTTCATACACTTACCAAGATAGCGAAGTAACAGAAGCATTAGGCGACGACGCAACTCAAGTTGGTAACGAGCTTGCGCGTACGCCTAAAAATAGCGCAAGTGTTTGGACTACGTACGATATGTCGGATAAGTTATCGTTTGGTTTAGGTGCGCAGTATGTAGGTGAGCGTTACAACGGCACTACGTCAACACGCTCTCGTGCGCCAGGTTATACTATTTTTGACCTGATGGTTGCGTATGACATATCAAAAGATTTGAGCCTGCAGCTTAATGGTGAAAACCTAGGTGATAAAGATTACGTTGATCAGTTAGGTGGTGGACACTTTGTACCAGGTGATGGTCGTAAGTTTAGTTTAACAGCGAGCTACTCTTTTTAATTTTAAAACAAATTAAAAAATAAAAGTAAGCATAAGGGCAGGCCTATTACCTGCCCTTAATTATTTGATGAAAATGTGAGAGGGCGCACATGATAGTTAAAATTCCAGAGCTATTAACGAAAGAAGAAGTGGCGTATTGCCATGAGGTTTTGCTTAAAGCGCAGTGGGCCGATGGCAGTATTACCGCAGGTCATCAATCAACCAAAGCAAAAAATAACTTACAGCTACCTGAAAATAGCCCTGAATGCCAAGAGCTTGGCGACATTATAATGGCAGCACTTGCGCGCAGTAATTTGTTTATGTCGGCGGCGCTTCCTGCAAAAATTTTCCCTCCGCTTTTTAACTGTTATCAAGGTGGGCAATCGTTTGGTGTGCATGTAGATAACGCGATTAGACAGGTGCCGGGTACGCCAGTAAAAATTCGTACAGATGTATCAATGACGTTATTTATTAATGACCCCGAAGACTATGAGGGCGGTGAACTTGTTATTGAGGACACTTATGGCTCACATAGCGTAAAGCTGCCAGCAGGCAGTATGGTGTTGTACCCTTCAACGAGTTTACATCGTGTAATGCCAGTAACGAGTGGGCGTAGATTAGCCTCATTTTTTTGGTTACAGAGTATGATTAACAGCGACGAAAAACGTGGTTTACTCTTTGATTTAGATATGTCGATTCAAAGTTTGCGCAGCAAAGTAGAAGATAGCCCAGAGATTATTCAATTGACGGGGGTTTATCATAACTTGCTAAGACAGTGGGCGCAGACATAACGAAGATGCTCTTTATTAAATATTGGATATAAGTAATTAAATAGAAGTAATTAAAAGCTGCGCTTTTCGCGTGAGCAAGCTCTACGCCTTCGACGCAGCCACAAAATTGAATTCGGTGATTAAAATACTCGGTATGCGCGGTTTGATGCCGCGCACTTATTGTAAGCGCAAAGCTTGTTTTACTTAGCCCTTATAACCGTTAGGGTTATTTGACTGCCAACGCCATGTATCTTGCATCATTTCATCAATACCGCGCACTGCTTCCCAGCCAAGTTCATTAAGTGCTTTTTCTGGCGCTGCATAACACGCTGCGATATCACCAGGGCGGCGAGGTGAAACCTGATAGGGTACAGCCTGATCGCTTGCTTTAATAAATGCATTAACCATTTGTAGTACAGAATACCCGTTACCAGTACCTAGGTTATAAACTAATGCACCTGTGCTGCTGGCAATTTTATCAAGCGCTTTTAAATGGCCAATAGCTAAATCTACAACGTGTATATAGTCGCGCACACCAGTGCCATCAACTGTGTCGTAGTCATCACCAAATACAGCGAGTTGCTTTAATTTACCTACCGCTACTTGTGCGATAAACGGTAAAAGGTTATTTGGGATACCATTAGGATCTTCACCAATTAAGCCCGACTCATGTGCACCCACTGGGTTAAAGTAACGCAAAATAGCAAACGCAAAGCGCTCATCTGATTTAGCGATATCTTGCAGCATCATCTCAACCATTAACTTAGATGTGCCGTAAGGGTTAGTAGTACCACCTACAGGGAAGTCTTCTTTAATTGGTAAGCTTGCAGGGTCGCCGTATACCGTGGCTGACGAGCTAAATACTAATTTAAATACGCCTGCGTCGCGCATTGCATCAACAAGCGTAAGGGTACCTTGTACATTGTTTTGATAGTACTCAACAGGCTTTGCAACCGACTCGCCCACTGATTTTAAACCCGCAAAATGTATAACACTATCAACTGTGTGTTTTGCAAATACTGAATCTAAAAAGGGTTTATCGAGAATATCGCCTTGGTAAAAAGTAGCTTCTTTGCCTGTAATATTCTTTACGCGCGCAAGTGATTCTTGTGATGAGTTACTTAAATTATCAATAACAACAACATCGTTACCTTGCTGTAAAAGTTCTAAAACAGTGTGCGAGCCAATATAGCCTGCGCCACCGGTTACTAAAATAGTCATGAAAGCTCCGTGGGTACCTTTTATCAATTAAGCTAATTTCACCATAAATTGAGATGGTTTACATGCTTTATCTGTGACTTTTATTATTTACAGTAAATCATGATATTTATATGAATTAATATTAATAATTTTGATTACATTTTGCTCGCTATAAGTAACACTTTATACGTAAGATTAAGTTATAGTTAATAAACAAGTGCTAAACTGGGTCTAGTAATAGCTAATGCTAGGTTTATTCCAATCTACACCTTTGTGATTGGTCTACCTCTTTGGAGAAAGATATGAATTTAGTTAAAAAAATAGCAGCAACAATGTGTATCGTATTGCCTGCACTTGCCCATGCGGGCGAGTCTGTTGTTAAATGGCATGACTTTAATGATTATCGTGATGTGCGAGCGTCAAATCAAACTAAGAGCTCATATCACAAAAGTGTGGCAGCAAGTTTCGAAAAGCATATGGCTAAACTAGCCGAACAATTGCCAAAAGATTATAAATTAAACGTAGAGTTTACTGACTTAGATTTAGCGGGTGATGTGCGTTATGGCGGTATGGATGAAATTCGTGTAGTGAAACCCATTTATTTTCCACGCATTAAGCTAGATTATTCGTTAACCGATAACGACGGTACGGTGCTAAGTAAAGATACTGATGTGGAGCTTAAAGATATGGGCTTTATGGATAAAATTAAAATGGGCCGCGACGAATCATTCTATTACGAAAAACGCTTACTAACAGAGTGGTTTGGTGAGCAAATATTACCAAGTTTAGATTAACTTAAAATAGTAATGCCGCTAAATAGCGGCATTTTTTTAAGCTGATTTTTTATTACTTAAAAGTAGCTAACAGCGTTAGTATTTGCTGTAACTTAATAACGGTTGTTTTAAGCTTTTCTTCATCAAAACCATCGTTAGATAAGCTTTCTACGTCAGCGGCTACATCAAGAACATAAGGCTTAAAGCGTTTTGCTTCAAAGCTAAAGCCAGAATCGGCAGTAAATAAGGCTTTAAACTTACCGTGACCTTGCTGTTGAAGCTCGTCGAGTTTTTTGTCAGCATCAAGTGCCTGACGATAAACAATTTTTAAGTTAGTGTTGAGTTGTTCAATAATAGAATCCATGGTTTTCCTAAAGCTTTGTGCTGCATGGCCGACATAATACGTGGATTACATTTAAAAGTCAGGTTGATTAAGGCTTATAATTATGAATATATCAGGTGGAAATTTACCAGCTATGTCTGGTTCAGGCCAAGGCAGCGAGCTTTACACTGCTGCTTTGTCTAAAAAACAGCAATTAGCTGATGGCGCTGCGGCGCTTGCACTTATTGAAGGTGCAGCGCAATCGTCAAGTGCGCAAACGCCGGCTAAATCGGCGACTGCATCACTGGGTAACAACGTAAATATATATGTTTAAATTAGCTTAAGGTCGATAGGTGTTTTGCTTTTTTGACCACCTATTTCTCTCACTAATTTAGGCACTAAAAATCCAGGCAGGGCTTTTAATAGCTCTGCCATTATTTTTATTGCGTCTTCTTCGTTAATATCAAAGTGGCTGGCCCCTTCAACTTTATCGAGCAAATACAAATAATACGGTAATACGTCTGCGTCAAATAACGCTTCGCTTAAATTTATTTGCGCATCGAGCGTATCGTTCACATCTTTTAAAATTACAGCTTGGTTTAAAAGCGTTACGTTTGCTTGTTTAAGCTTTTGCATAGCTGCTTTAAAATCAGTGTCTATTTCGTTGGCGTGGTTTATGTGATTAATAAAAATAATTTTTAATGGCGATTTTGCTAATCGCTCACATAACTCATCGGTAACTCGCGCCGGTATAACTACTGGTAAACGGCTATGAATTCGCATTCGTTTAATTTGTGGTAATTGCTCAAGCTCATCTAAAAACCAACTTATTGCATCGTCTTTGGCCATCAGCGGATCGCCACCACTTAAAATCACTTCGTTTATATTGGCATCAGATTTTATGTAGCTTAGTGTTTCAAGCAGGCTTTTTTTATTAAGTTGGTTTTCTTGATACGGAAAATGCCTTCTAAAGCAGTAACGACAATTGACTGCACAGCCGGTTTTAAACATTACTAAAACACGCGATTTATACTTATGTAAAAGGCCAGGTTGTTCGTTATCTTGCTCAAGTAGGGGATCTTTATTAAAACCCGACTTAGTTAAAAATTCTTGATGGCGTGGCATGACTTGCAATAAAAGAGGATCGTTTGGATCGCCTTTGCGTATTTTTTTTATAAAAGGGATAGGCACGCGTACCGGAAATAAACTGCGGGCTTTTAGGTCGTTTTCATGGACTTGGCTCGATAAACCGACCATTTCAAGCAAGGTTTTTGGGCAGGTAACTACATTTGCTAATTCTTTTTGCCAGTTTTTATGCAAATTTGCTTCATTTCTTTGTATCATTGGCATGTAGATTACTCGAAAAAATATAAATAGAGGAAACGATGGCGAATTATAGCACCAACGAGTTCAAGGGCGGCCTAAAAATTATGATGGACGGCGAGCCTTGCAGTATCTTAGAAAATGAAATGGTAAAACCTGGTAAAGGCCAGGCGTTCAACCGTGTTCGTATCCGTAAACTTATCTCTGGTAAGGTGCTTGAAAAAACCTTTAAATCGGGTGAATCAGTTGAAGGTGCTGACGTAATGGATACAGATTTAGCGTATCTATACACAGACGGCGAATTTTGGCACTTCATGAACAACGAAACATTTGAGCAAATTGCTGCTGACGAAAAAGCACTAGGCGATGCAGTTAAATGGTTAGTTGAAAATGATTTATGTACAATTACATTATGGAACGGCAGCCCTATTGCTGTTACACCACCTAACTTTGTTGAGCTTGAGATCACTGAAACAGATCCTGGCCTTAAGGGCGATACAGCGGGCACTGGTGGTAAACCAGCAACGCTTAGCACAGGCGCTGTAGTACGAGTTCCATTATTTGTACAAATTGGCGAAGTAATTAAAGTAGACACTCGTAACGGTGAATACGTAAGCCGTGTTAAGTAAGCTTTAACATTGTTCATAAAATCCCAGCTTAAGCTGGGATTTTTTTTGGAGAAAATATGTCAGCATATCTTTGGGCCCCAAGCGCAAGCATTGAAACACTAAAACAACGTGCAGCTATATTACGTAGCATTCGTGAGTTTTTTTATACGCGTGATGTAATGGAAGTAGAAACGCCGAGTTTAAGCAGTGCCAGTGTAACAGATGTGCACTTGGCCAGTTTTAACACCACATTTGTAGGTCCAGGGCACGCAGGTGGGCTTCCTCTTTTTTTACAAACATCTCCAGAGTTTGCTATGAAACGCTTGTTAGCAGCAGGCTCAGGCGCTATTTTTCAGCTTTGTAAAGCATTTAGAAATGAAGAAGCGGGTAGCCATCACAATCCCGAATTTACAATGCTTGAATGGTATCGCCCAGGCTTTGATGAATTTGCACTTATGGATGAAATGGATGAACTAATGCGGCTTGTTTTAGATGTTGAGCCGGCAATAAGGCTTACTTATCAGCAAGCGTTTGAACAAGCACTTGGGCTCGATCCGTTAACAGCGAACATAGAGCAATTAAAGCAACTAGCATGTGAGCATGGATTTGCTGATATAGCCCAAAATGAAACGCATAAAGATACCTTACTGCAATTATTATTTTGTATGAAAGTGGAGCCCACAATAGGACAAGATAAGCCATGTTTTGTGTATCACTTTCCAGCGTCTCAAGCGGCACTTGCACAAATTTGTGAACACGATACACGTGTAGCAGGGCGCTTTGAGCTTTATTATAAAAATATGGAATTGGCGAATGGCTTTAACGAACTCACAAATGCCAGCGAGCAAGCTAAACGTTTTAATGAAGATAACGCATACCGCGCTGAAAACGGTTTAAAGCAAGTGCCAATGGATACGCGTTTAATTAAAGCGCTGGAGCATGGATTACCTCAGTGCGCAGGGGTGGCTTTGGGGATTGATAGGCTTGTAATGCTCGCAACAAATAAAGAAAAAATTAAAGACGTAATCGCGTTTGATGTGCAAAGAGCGTGATGCTTGGCTTGTAGGCGTAGGTGGAAAACCTGTAGGTGCGAATTTATTTCGCGCTCATGTAAATTAACTTTATAAATAAGCGAGGTATAAAACCTCACCTACAATAAACATCAACCCCAACAACCTACGGCAAACTTGTAGGTGCGAATTTATTTCGCGCTCATGTAATTTAACTTTATAAATAAGCGAGGTATAAAACCTCACTTACAAATAAAAACACCGCGTTTAATTTAAACGCGGTGTTTTTTTATTGCTTGCTGTAGCTTTCATTTGAAAGCCAACGGCTATGCTTTACAGATTAAGTGTAAACGTAACACCTGCTACGCGAGGCTCACCTAATTGTGTGTAGGTATGCGTTGCGTAACCATCTTGTGGATCGTTACCAAATTCAAAACCACGTGTAGGGACTGTTTCGTCAAACACATTACGAGCCCATGCGCGAACTGCCCACATGTCTGCTTCGTAGCCAAAGCTTAAGTTAACTAAGTTGCTGCTTGGTGCTTGTGAATTGTGACTATCTGAGAAGTAGTAATCGTCCTTACCTTCAATACCAACCATGCCGTAAAATGCGTTAGTAAAGTTGTAACGTGCAGTAAACGCATACTGGTATTTAGGTGACTGTGCTTGTTCGCGACCGTCTTGATTTAAGCCTGATTGTGTTACAAAGTCGTCAATTTCAGTGTTTAAGTAACCAGCACTACCTGTTAAAAATAGATTATCAGTTAGTTGGTAACTACCTTCAACTTCAAGTCCGTAGTTGCTACCAGAACTTGCGTTATCAACATAACCGGTAAATTGCTGACCTTCTACTTGCCATGCTTTTAACTGAATATCGTCGCGGTGCATGTAAAATGCTGCTAAGCGAAGTGTAAATTTGTCATCAAGCGATGAACCTTTAACACCAAATTCGCCGCTCCATAAATATTCAGGGTCGAAACTGGTGTGTTGCTGGAAAAAATCAGCGCTTAGGTTTAAGCCTTCATCTTTTGCTTTAGCGAGGGCTTCTGAATTAATACCGCCAGCTTTGTAACCACGGGTAATGCTGGTGTAGATCATAGTGCGATCAATTACTTGATATTCAAGTGCTATTTTACCGCCAACCATTACATCGTCAGTATCTTGTATAAAGCCATTGCTATCGGTGTAGTCGCCTTGGTATTGCTCTACACGTAAACCTGTAATTAATGTTGTTTTAGGGCCAATTGGAGTCGCTACTTGACCATATACTGCAACGTTACTCGTTTCGTAAGTTGAAGAGAACGGGCTTGCTAACCATGTGTACTGGCGCTCTAAATCAACATCACGGTTTTGGTAATAAATACCCGCAACCCAGTTACCTGTTTTAGAATTAAATTGTAAATCTACAGACTGATCGTCGCGATCGCGGCTGTATAAATCAGTTGAGCTGTATCCATCTGGATGTAAGCCAGCAGCACATAACTGTGGTTCACTTGTATCGTTACATACCCAATCTTCGTCAAAGCTGTAAAGCAACTCGGTATCAATAGCCGACAGGTTTAGGTTTACATCAAAAGCGTCAAAACCCGTGTAAGTATTATTAACACCTATTGCGTAGCTTTGTTGATTATCTTGCCCTGGTTCATCGGCAACACTATTGCGGCTGTTATCAAGCGTAAACGCATCGTAACCATTGTTTATATCAATATAGTGAAGGTTTAGCTCAGTATTTAAATGCTTTGTAAGCTGGCTGTTTAATTTAAAACGGGCTACTTGTTCGTCTTGATTTTGTGTTTCGTCATTTAAGTATAGGTTATCTACGTAACCGTCTGACTTTCTGCGAAAGTAGCTAACGCGTGCGCTAGTGTCATCTGTTAAGCCTGTGCTTGCTGCAATGCCTGCTCCGCGGGTGTTGTATGTGCCAGCACCTACTTGTAATTTTAAGCTTGGATCGCTTGTGGCTTTAGCTGAACCCATTTGGATCATACCGGCCATACCGTCTGCGCCAAAGCGTGTACCTTGTGGGCCACGATAAATTTCTACTTGGTCTATATCAAATAATAATGAACTGCCACCAAGGCCAGAATAGTTAATACCATCAATAACTAAGCCTACAGATGGATTAATAGGGTCTACAAATTGTGAACGAAGTCCCACGCCACGAATTTGAATATAACGACCGCGCGACGCACCAGATGCAAAATTTACATTGGCGGTACTGCCTAACATTTCGTCTAAGTAACTTGCACCACGTTGATTAATTTCATCTTCGCTGAATAAGCTCGCACTCGCGCTTAAAGTTTGAATGCTTTCGCGCTGAAAATCGCCGGTTACAACAATTCTTTCTAGGTCGCTATCATCAGCGTTAGCTGCAATTGGTGCACCAAGCAGCGGTAAAAGTGCGGCAGTAATTAAAGACAAACGTAAGTTCATTGGGTTACTTAACTCCATTTTAGGGACTCGTATGGTAGCAATTATTTAAACACATGTGCTATAAACGCGGCAATTATACGTTAAATAATCAGGATTACTAATATGACCTTTAAAGTTGACTTCAAGGTACGTGATTACGAATGTGACTTACAAGGTATTGTAAACAACAGCGTCTATTTTAATTATTTAGAGCATGCTCGACATGAGTTCTTGTACGCACACGGTATTGATTTTGCTCAGTTAGCAAAAGATAAAATTAACCTAGTCGTGATGCGCAGCGAAATGGATTATAAGCATTCTCTATTACCAGGTGATGAATTTTATGTGGCTGTAGAGCCGCAGCGTATTAGTCGTTTAAAATTTGCCTTTAAGCAAACGGTTATACGTAAAAGCGATGAAAAAGTAATGCTCAATGCACTGGTTATAGGAACGTCTGTTAATGAAAAAGGTAGGCCATTTTTACCAGAGCAAATAGATAACGTATTCAAAACTACAACTTAGTACTTAATCGGACAACTTTTAAACTATCATAGAACAAAAATTTACATTTAAAACATGCATTTTTAACGGATAAAGGGCATAAATATTGTTACTATTACATTAATTAGACAATTAGTTAGTAGTAGCATGAAATTAGCAGCAATACCGATGCTTATAGTCGGTTTATGTGTTGGTTGCGCATCAACAGGGACGGTCACCAGTGAGCAGCTTAAATACACCCAATGGCAATTATCACGTGTTGATGGTTTAGCAATTCCACCTTCGTTTAATGCATCAATGAGCTTTATTGAAGCGCTGCAAGTAAACGGTTTTGCTGGCTGTAACAAATTTTTTGGTGAAGGCTCGCTTGAAGAAAGTAACCTTACCGTAAGTAAATTAGGAATGACGCGCAAGTCGTGTGGAGAAGAGCTTGATGAGTTTGAGCAGCAGTTATTACAAGCCTTAAAGCAAGGTGCAGAACTTAAAATGCAAGACCAGCAATTAGTCATGCAAGGTGAGCAAACATTTGTGTTTATCCCTAAATAATTTTAAGTTTTTGAAAAACAGCCCCTTGCGGGCAGTTTTTAACTGACGTACACTCAGCGCAGATTTGTTGAATAATATCTTCGAATCGATGAACAAAATTTATATATCAATACTTGTCGGAGTGCCAAAGCTAAGTAATTAGTTTTTGGCTGAGATCGCGAAAGCGGGATCCGTGAACCTGATCAGGTTAATACCTGCGTAGGGAACAAGCTGCCTAAAATGGGACGCTTGTGCGTCTTTTTTTATACGCACAATAAAGTGATTTATTTTTTAGGCTGCAAAGTAGCATGTACGCTACTTTACGATCTTTCTCTATTCCTCGGAATATCTGACAAGACAACCCTTAAGCAATGAGGCAAGTCATGTCAAATACTACAAATAAAGCGTCACGCCGAGAAACTCGTGCTGCCGCGTCTGAATATATTTATAACTTAACGGGTCAACCGTTCCCAAATTCTCATAAAGTATACGTTGAAGGTACTCAACCAGGTGTGCGTGTTGGTATGCGTGAAATCACGTTAAGTGACACGTTTATTGGCGGCACAGATGAAACCCCTGTTTATGAGTCAAACGATCCGCTACGTGTTTACGATACGTCGGGCCCGTATACCGATCCTAATTTTAAACTAGACGTGCGCAAAGGCTTACCAAAATTTCGTGAACAATGGATTGAAAACCGTGGTGACACCGAAATTTTAGAATCAGTGACGTCGCAGTTTTCGCAGCAACGCATGGCAGATCAAGGGCTGGATCATATTCGCTTTGATCACCTTCCAAAAATTCGCCGTGGTGTCGCTGGTAAAAACGTAACGCAAATGCACTACGCACGCCAAGGGATTATTACTCCTGAAATGGAATACGTAGCCGTTCGCGAAAATATGGGACGTGCAGAAATTCGTAAAGAATTACTAGCCGCGCAGCATAAAGGCGAGTCGTTTGGTGCGAGTATTCCTGAATTTATTACCCCAGAATTTGTACGCGACGAAATAGCCCGTGGTCGCGCTATTTTACCAAATAATATAAACCATCCAGAAACAGAGCCTATGATTGTAGGTCGTAACTTTTTAGTAAAAGTTAATGCCAACATTGGTAACTCATCGGTTAGCTCATCTATTGAAGAAGAAGTAGAAAAAATGGTGTGGTCTACCCGCTGGGGCGCAGACACCGTGATGGACTTATCAACGGGACGCTACATTCACGAAACGCGCGAATGGGTTGTACGTAACTCGCCTGTACCTATTGGCACAGTACCGATTTATCAAGCGCTTGAAAAAGTAAATGGTGTGGCTGAGGATTTAACGTGGGAGATTTTCCGCGATACGCTTATTGAACAAGCCGAGCAGGGTGTTGATTACTTTACTATTCATGCGGGTGTACTGCTTCGCTACGTACCAATGACGGCTAAACGTGTAACCGGTATTGTGTCGCGCGGTGGCTCAATTATGGCTAAGTGGTGTTTAGCGCATCACAAAGAAAACTTTTTATACACGCACTTTGAAGACATTTGCGAAATTTTAAAACAATACGATGTGTGTTTTTCATTAGGTGATGGCCTTCGCCCAGGCTCGATTGCTGATGCCAACGATGAAGCGCAGTTTAGTGAGCTGCGCACATTAGGTGAACTGACTAAAATTGCGTGGAAGCACGACGTACAAGTATTTATTGAAGGCCCAGGGCATGTGCCAATGCACATGATTAAAGCCAATATGGATGAGCAATTAAAGCATTGCGACGAAGCGCCATTTTACACTTTAGGCCCGTTAACGACCGATATTGCACCAGGGTACGATCATATCACCTCTGGTATTGGGGCGGCCCAAATAGCATGGTACGGCTGTGCAATGCTTTGTTATGTAACACCTAAAGAGCATTTAGGTCTGCCAAATAAAGAAGATGTTAAAGAAGGCTTAATTACCTACAAAATAGCTGCACATGCCGCCGATTTAGCAAAAGGGCACCCAGGCGCGCAAGAGCGCGATAATGCGCTATCAAAAGCACGTTTTGAGTTTAGATGGCATGATCAATTTAATATTGGTTTAGATCCAGAGCGTGCTCGTGAGTATCACGACGAAACCCTTCCGCAAGAATCAGGCAAAGTGGCTCACTTTTGCTCTATGTGTGGCCCTAAATTTTGCTCTATGAAAATTAGCCAAGAAGTACGCGATTACGCTAAAGATTTAGAAACACGCGGTATTGATCCAAATGACGCTGGCGAGGCTATTGAGATCAAAATGATTGATGTAGAAGCCGAGATGAAAGCTAAATCTGCCCAGTTTAAGCAAACAGGCTCAGAAATTTACCACAAAGCGGTATAGCAATAAGTTAGATGCAGATGTAGGTGAGGTTTTATACCTCGCTTCTTTAAACATTGAAGAAGTGCGAGTGAGTTCGCACCTACTAATAACTGCTTTTGGAGGTTTTATGTTTTATAACATTGCTGTGGTGGGTTTTGGTTTAGCAGGGCGCTTAGCTGCCCTTGAGCTAAGTAAGTTGCATCATGTAACGGTGTTTGAAGCTGACGATGAGCAAACCCCAAATAGCGCCGGTAAAGTGGCTGCAGCAATGCTTGCCCCGCTGGCTGAGTCGGTATTGTGTGAGGCTGATTTAGCTTTAATGGGTCTTGATTCAATGAAGCGCTGGCCAGAAATAGTGAGTGAACTTGAGGGGGATGTGTTTTTTCAGCAGCAAGGCACATTGGTCGTTGCGCATCAGCAAGATAAAGGCGATCTACAAAGCTTTACTCAGAGAATAAAGCCCATAGCAGGGCACAGCGCTCAGGCATTAAATGCTCAGCAAATAGCGCAGTTAGAGCCAGAGCTTGCTAATCGGTTTAACCAAGGTCTATTTTTACCCTGCGAGGGGCAAATAGATAACCAAGCCTTTTATAAAGCAAGTTTTACCATGCTCAACAAGCGCAAAGTTAAGTGTGTGTTTAACCAGCGCGTAACCATTAAAAACGGTGAAATAAATAATCGACCATTTGACTACATTATAGATTGTCGTGGGCTTGGTGCTAAAAGTGATAAATCGCTTAGAGGTGTGCGCGGTGAAGTCGCAAGGCTATATGCACCTGAAGTAAATTTAACGCGACCTGTGCGTTTAATGCATCCGCGTTACCCAATTTATATAGCGCCTAAACCTAATCATGAATATGTAATTGGTGCGACCGAAATAGAATCGCAAGATAGCGGCGCCGCAACAGTGCGATCAACTCTTGAGTTACTTTCAGCGGCTTATACCGTACACAGCGGATTTGCCGAAGCACGACTACTTAATATTCAAACCGGATTACGCCCTGCATTTAGCGATAACCGCCCAGAAGTATCACAAGTTGGCAATGTAATTAGCATTAACGGCTTATATCGTCATGGTTATATGCTGGCACCGGCATTAGTGGCGCAAGTAGTTTCACGAATAGAGTGAGAATAAAATGAACATTACAATTAATGGCGAGCTACTTAATGTTAATAGCAAAGCACTCGTTGAGGTACTTCAAAGTTTTGGTGCAGTTGCGCCTTTTGCTGTGGCTGTTAATGGCGAATTTATTCCACAAAGTTGGCACAGTAACTATGTACTTAATGAGGGCGACAGTGTTGAGTTGCTGTCACCCATTCAAGGCGGATAAAGCTCATGCAAGCTAAAGACTGTTTAACTATTTATGGTGAGCAAATAAAGAGTCGTTTATTAATCGGCTCTGCGCTTTATCCGTCGCCCGATATTATGACCCAATCGATAGTCGCCTCAGGGGCTGAAATTGTTACCGTGTCGCTTAGGCGTCAGCAAAGTGCAGCAGCAGGTGATGACTTTTGGCAGTTAATAAAAAATACAGGCTTAAAAATACTGCCTAATACCGCAGGGTGCCACAGTGTTAAAGAGGCCATAACGCTTGCAAAAATGTGCCGAGAGGTATTTGCCACCGACTGGATTAAGCTAGAGCTGATTGGCGATGATTACAATTTACAGCCTGACCCTTTTGCGTTACTTGAAGCGACAAAAATATTGATTGATGATGGCTTTAAAGTATTGCCTTATTGTACCGATGACTTAGTACTTTGCCAGCGCTTAAATGAGCTAGGGTGTGAGGTGCTTATGCCGTGGGGGGCGCCAATCGGCACCGGTAAAGGCTTGTTAAATAGTTATAATTTAAAAACTATTCGAGAGCGTTTACCCAATACCACATTAATAGTAGATGCTGGTTTAGGTTTGCCATCGCATGCCTGCCAAGCACTCGAAATGGGGTATGATGCGGTATTATTAAATTCAGCCATTGCAGGGGCGGGCTGCCCAATTACTATGAGCCGCGCATTTAAAGCCGCAGTTGAAGCAGGGCGCTTTGCATATCAAGCAAAAGCAATGCCTGAAAAAGACGTTGCAGCCCCATCAACCCCAACAATGGGTATGCCATTTTGGCATCAGCAGTGAAGGAAAGAATATGAATAACGTAGTGTGGACAATTGCCGGATCTGATTCGGGCGGCGGTGCAGGTATTCAAGCAGATATAAAAGCAATGCAAAGTTTTGGTGTACATGGCTGCACGGCAATTACGGCGCTTACTGCACAAAATAGTTTAGGCGTAGAAGCTATTAATGCAGTGTCTACCGATATTATTGAATCGCAGTTACTAGCGCTTGAAAAAGACATGAAAGCCAAAGTAATAAAAATTGGCATGTTAGCCAATGTGCAGCAAATTCAGTTGATCAGCGAGCATATAAGCCACTATAAAGCTAAGTGGTCTGTGCCTCCCGTTATTGTATATGACCCTGTTGCTATTGCCTCAAGCGGTGACTTACTAACAGAAGAAGACACCGTCAGTGCAATAAAAGAATGTTTACTGCCGCTAGTGGATGTAATAACTCCAAACACCCACGAAACACAGTTATTAACTGGTGTGTATTTAATTGGCCCAGCTGCAATAAAAGAAGCGGCTAATAAGCTATTAAGCTGGGGGGCAAAAGCTGTTGTTATTAAAGGCGGACATTGGGATTACCCAAGTGGCTACTGCATTGATTATTGTATTGATAGTAATACACAAAATGGTGAAGAATACTGGTTAGGCAATCAAAAAATACAAACCCCGCATAACCACGGCACCGGATGTAGCATGGCTTCGGTAATTGCAGCGTGTTTAGCTAAAGACTACCCATTAAAAGACGCCTTTATTTTAGCTAAAGCATATATAAACCAAGGGCTAAAACAGTCGGTACGTTACGGCGAAGGGATTGGACCGGTTGCTCATACATCGTTCCCTACTAATTTAGCTGACTACCCACAAGTGATTGAGCCGGGGAGTTGGCTGGGTGATGAATTAGATTTTGATGTGCCGCTTGATTTTAATATGGCTGCTGATTTTGCTCCATGTGAAAGTAAATCGCTTGGCTTATATGCAGTTGTAGATAGTACCGATTGGTTAGAAAAGTGCTTACAACAAGGTATTAAAACAGCGCAGTTACGCGTTAAAAATAAAACGCAAGACGAGCTTAATGAGCTCATTAAGCATGCTGTTGAGCTGGGCAAGCAATACAACGCACAGGTATTTATAAATGACTACTGGCAGTTAGCTATTAAGCACGGTGCATATGGCGTGCATTTAGGGCAAGAGGATTTAGACATTGCTAATTTAGCGGCAATTAAAGACGCTGGGTTAAGGCTTGGGCTTTCTACTCATGGTTTTTATGAAATGCTACGTGCGCATAATTATCTCCCTAGTTATATGGCATTTGGCGCTATTTACCCAACCACAACAAAAGATATGACAGGTCAAATACAAGGCCTTGAAAAGCTGATTAAGTTTGTACCACTTATGCAAAGCTACCCAACAGTAGCAATAGGCGGGATTGATTTAAGCCGTGCAAGCGAGGTTGCAGATACAGGTGTAGGCAGTGTTGCGGTAGTACGAGCCATAAGTGAAGCAGATGATTATACTGCTGCGATTAGCGCGCTGAAAAGTGTTATAAACCAGTCTAATGGATAAGCTCAGCGATAAAGATACTCTGCGTTATAGCCGCCATTTGTTGCTTGAAGAAGTTGGGCTTGAAGGGCAATTAGCACTTAAATCCTCAACGGTTGCAGTAGTGGGGGCTGGTGGTCTAGGTAGCCCCGCGCTTTTATATTTAGCCGCTGCAGGTGTTGGAACGCTTATTTTAATTGACGATGATGAGGTGGAGCTTTCAAACTTACAACGCCAAGTGCTTTATAAAATAAATCACTTAGGACAAAGCAAGGTCGCCGCAGCGGGTAAAGTATTAGCGAGTCTTAATAATCAAATAAACATAGTAACGCATTGTCAAAAGCTAGATGAGAGTAATGCAGCTAACATGCTCAAAGGTGCTGACATCGTACTTGATTGCTCTGATAACTTTAGTACTCGCTATAGTGTTAACCGTTATTGTATTAGCAATAAAACACCGTTAATTTCGGGTGCTGCACTCGCAACCAAAGGGCAATTAATGGGCTTTGATTTTAGGCAAAGTGATAGCCCGTGTTATGGCTGTGTTTTTCCACAGGGCGAAGCTACACCAGTTATCAATTGCAGTAACGCTGGGGTTATTAGCCCGTTACTTGGTGTAATAGGCTCTATGCAGGCGCAACTTACGCTCAACTTATTGCTGGGGCATGCAGAGGGAGGTGTGTTTATAACCTTTGATGCGCTCACTTTAAAACAACAGCACTTTAAAGTGATTAAAGATTCAGAGTGTAAAGAGTGTGGTAAATAAGTTTTTGAGGGGCTTGTGCCTTTTATTAAATGTAGCGTTAAAGAATTAAAAGCTGCGCTTTTCGCGTGAGCAAGCTTCACGCCTACAACATATCAAACTTTTGCACCAAGCTTGTTGACGCACAGCTTGCTGGCGTGACGAGCAAAGCTCGTAATTTCTATGCTTTGGTGTCTTCTCATTTACTCCTATTTGTGCAATAAGATCTTAAGTGATTTATTCACAAAGAGGTTAAGAGGGCGCTGCGCTTTTCGCGTGAGCAGGCTTTGCGCCTACAAAAATAAAAAACCGCGTTTAAATAACGCGGTTTTTTGATTTCTAATTAACGATTTATTTTAGTCGTTAATTTTTGCAAACGCAGTACCTAAGCGAGTAACCACTTCTGGTAGTTGGTCATCCAGTATTTCAGCTTTATCAGCACCCCATGCAAGTACCACAGTAGAGCCTAATTTAAAGCGACCCATTTCTTCACCCTTTTTAAGCGTGATGGCGTTATCGCCAGTGGTTGGGTATTTCCAACTAAATACATCGCTACCTGCTGGTGGCGTGACAGTACCTGCCCAAATAGTTTCTATGCTGGCTACAATTGTTGCGCCAACAAGTACCATTGCAAGCGGACCAATCTCAGTTTCAAAAATTGCTACTACTCGTTCGTTACGTGCAAACAAGTTAGGCACGTTTTGCGCTGTAAGTGGGTTTACTGAAAATAAATCACCTGGCACGTAAATCATTTTGCTTAGTGTGCCATCAATTGGCATATGAATACGGTGGTAATCTTTAGGCGCTAAATAAATAGTGGCAAACTTACCGCCTAAAAATGGTGTTGTATCATCTTGTGAGCCGCCTAGTAGCGCTTGTAAGCTGTAATCGTGACCTTTAGCTTGTATTAGCTGTCCGTCAACAATATCGCCTAGCTGGCTGATTGCGCCATCCACTGGATGAATGATTATATTGCTATCTTCTACCATTGGGCGCATGCCGTCTTTTAAAGGGCGAGTAAAAAATTCATTAAAGCTTTTATAATGAGCCGGATCTGGGTATTGGGCTTCGCTCATATCTACTTTATATTGCTTAATAAATAGTTTAATTAAAGTCGTTGTTAAAGCACCTGCTTTAGCTGCGGCTAATTTACCCACTACGCGTGAAATAAAGTGTTTTGGCATTGCGTACTGCATTGCGATTTTAAATTTGTCTAAACTCACAGTATTTATCCTAAATTATACGCGAGGCGCACGGGCGCCTGCACGGCCATCGGCCATTGTTTCTAAAATTCGGTGGTAGCTGTCAAAGCGCAATTGAGAAATTTTGCCATCTGCTACAGCTTCTTTAACTATACAGCCCGGATCGTTTAAATGTTTACAGTCTCTAAAGCGGCATCCGCCTATAAATTCTCTAAACTCTTTAAAGCACCAGGTTACACGCTCAACATCTAAATGCCATAAACCAAATTCGCGAATTCCTGGCGAGTCGATTAGGTTACCGCCACTTGGTAAATGGTGAAGGCGTGAAACAGTTGTTGTGTGCTGGCCTAGGCCGCTGTTTTCAGATACTTCTTTAGTTAATATTTCAGCGTTAGGTAATACAGTATTAACGAGGGTTGATTTACCCACACCACTTTGACCAACAAAAATGTTATTTTTACCAACAAGTACTTCTTTTAATTCATCAATACCATTGCCCGATATATTACTAACAAGGAGTACTTGGTAATCAAGTTTACGATAGATATCGAGAACTTTTTGTATTTCGCTAAGACCTGCGTCATCAATTAAATCTATTTTATTGAGTACTAAAATTGGCTCAATACCCATATCTTCACAGGCTATTAAATAGCGGTCGATAATACTTGGGGTAAACTCAGGTAATACCGCCGATACCATGAGTATTTGATCAATGTTAGCCGCAATAACTTTTACGCCGTCGTAAAAGTCAGGGCGGGTAAGTTGCGAGCGACGCTCTTGCGTGGCTTCAATTACTCCGGCTAAATCACCTTCACTTACTTTGGCACGGCGAAACAATACCTCATCACCACACACTAAATTTGACACGGTACGTCGTATATTACAACGAAGTACATCGCCATTTTCAGTTTCGACATCGGCGTGTTGGCCAAAACGACTGATCACAATTGCGCTCTCGACCTGACCTAAATTATCGGTTTGCCACTCTTGCGCGCCTTTTTTAGCTGGTCTTGAGTCTGCGCTATTAATGCGCTTTTGGTGGTTGGCCTTGATCTGACGCGATTGGCCTTTACTTAATTTTTTCTGTTTTGCCACTGGAGGCCTATAACCTTAGTTAAATGTCGCTTTTCCTAAAAAAAGCTTTAGCTCGACGGTTGATGCTAATATGATATATCGAAATGCGTTGGATCTAAAGGAAAGCACCGCTTAGGTAATTATGACTATTAATAAATCAAATTTAATTTGGCTCGATCTTGAAATGACAGGACTCGAACCAGAGACCGATAAAATACTCGAAATTGCGACGGTTGTCACTGACGCAGACCTGAATATATTAGCTGAAGGGCCAACCATAGCTATTCATCAAAGTGATGAATTACTAAATGGTATGGACGAGTGGTGTACTACGCAGCATGGTAAGTCGGGTTTAACAGCGCGCTGTAAAGCAAGTACATTCGATGAAGAGTATGCCGTGGCACAAACGTTAGATTTTTTAAAACAGTGGGTGCCTGCAGGTGTATCACCAATGTGTGGTAATTCAATTGGGCAAGACCGCCGCTTTATGAATAAATACATGCGTGAACTTGAAGATTTTTTTCATTACCGCAATCTTGACGTGAGTACTATTAAAGAATTAGCACGTCGCTGGAAACCCGAAGTGCTTGCAAAAGTGAATAAAAAAGGCTCGCACCTTGCTTTGGATGACATTAAAGATTCGATTATGGAATTAAAAGTCTATAGAGAAAATTTCTTTAATTTGTAAAAAACACTTGCAAACACATCGGATTATTGTAGAATCCTGCCCCGCTCAAGACGATAACCCACGCGGGGTTAGTGTGTTTGAGTGATTGAATTACCATCAATAAATGCGGTACTAGCTCAGTTGCTAGAATGTTGAACGCGACCCGTCGCGCTTAAGCGTAAAATAACTGAAGAAATAAAAAATGCGGTACTAGCTCAGTTGGTAGAGCGCGACCTTGCCAAGGTCGAGGTCACGAGTTCGAGCCTCGTGTACCGCTCCAATTTCTAACCAAAAGAAATTGTAGTGTTGAATGAAAATATAATGCGGTACTAGCTCAGTTGGTAGAGCGCGACCTTGCCAAGGTCGAGGTCACGAGTTCGAGCCTCGTGTACCGCTCCAATTTCTAACCAAAAGAAATTGTAGTGATAGTAAATTTAGTTATGCGGTACTAGCTCAGTTGGTAGAGCGCGACCTTGCCAAGGTCGAGGTCACGAGTTCGAGCCTCGTGTACCGCTCCAATCTTTTTATATCCTTTCAAAATTCTCTGTATTAAAAATCATAAATAAAATTATAATTTAAAATCTCTCTTATCTACTTTATTCTTTGTGCAATATTCAGCATTAAAGTTTTGGTTGTTAGAAGCTATGGTTTCTCGCGCGAGCTATGCGCCTACAATAAAGCTATTGTACTTTGAAGTTATGAGGTATGAGTGAGGTACAGAGGAGTCAATACTTTGAAACCGAGAGCTTTTATTAAAATAGCTCCCCCTGAATAGTTGCTATAACTCGTCTAGAGCCACCAGAATCGCGATGTTCACCTAAATAAATACCTTGCCATGTACCTAACGCTAAATAACCATTTGAAATAGGAATACTTAACTCGCAGCCTAACGTACTGGTTTTTATGTGTGCAGGCATGTCGTCGTCACCTTCATAATCGTGGCGATAATAAGGTTGACGCTCAGGAACGAATTTATTGAAATGGCTCTCCATGTCCATACGAACAGTGGGGTCTGCATTTTCGTTTATTGTAAGGCTCGCTGAGGTATGCTGAATAAATAAATGCAACAAACCAACTTTATAATTTGCCAGTTCAGGAAGTTGAGACAATATTTCGTCATCGATTATATGAAAACCTCGCGGGCGAGGCTTTAATGTAATTTGCTTTTGCTGCCAACTCATAATTTATCGAAACTAACTTCAATGTTTGCATTACCAGCATCACAGCTAAATGGCATGATGATTTTTTTACCTTGGCTTTTGTGAGTAATTGTATGACCCTTACCCGATACCACAATAGGCGTTGCCATATCAAAGTCGAAGCCTTTCTCGCCAAGTAAATTTTTAGCACCACCTGTTACCATGTTGGTTATTTCGCCAACCATATCAGTAACTTCTTCATCTATAGCATCAGGGCGTTCGCCAAGCATACGCTCCATGATGGTTAATGCTAGTTCTTCATCAAATGTTATTGAAAATGATCCTCGCGTTTGCGGGCCAACCATGCCAATCAAACCTGATACATCACCACAGGCTATCTCATCAGTTTTAATGCGAGGTTTACCTGGCTTCAATTGAGTTTGAGCCATAGTGCTCAAAACATTAATTAAAGAAGATAAAAAGGGATTGATGAATTCTACATTCATAGTGGCTACTCTTAAATTTGTTCTGTGAAATGACTATATAGTTTGAGTATAGTCACTAAGGATAACTTTGAAGGATTATGATGCTCTGCAAGATTCACATTTACCATGTGCTTCTATTGTCTGCCCTGATACAACAAACCCACCTTCGGCAGCTAAATTATTTAGCTCATGCGAAATTACACTCGAGTGTAATTCTTTGACAAAACCACAGGTATCGCAAATTAACAATTGTACTGGGTGTATATGATCAAAATGATGACACAGCATAAATGCATTTGTGCTTTCAATTTTATGAATAAAACCTAGCTCAGCTAAAAAGTCTAATGCACGATAAATAGTTGCAGGTTTAGCACCCGTTTCAGTTATTTTTAATTGCTCAAGCAAATCGTATGCACCAACACCACCTTGTGCGCTGGCTAATAGGCGAAATACTTTCTCGCGGATAGGCGTAAAACGCGCGCCACGGTTGTCACAAACTTGTTTTGCTTTACTTACGAGTGATTCTATATTCATCATTACTCTTATCCTTATGCTACCGTGATATACTAACATACTGTGTTGTAGTTGCAGCGTTTTTATTAAGCGCTTTTTACCTAGGAAACCCAGTAATGCACGAACTATTAGCTATATTTATTTTCTTTTTTGCGGTTATTGACCCCATTGGTACTGTACCTGTATTTATTGCAGTCACACGTGGTGATGATGAGAAATTTAAACGTAAAGTTATATATAAAGCGGTAGGCGTATCTGCATTAGTGCTCTTATTTTTTGTACTTGCAGGTGAGCAATTACTTAACGCAATTGAAATTCCGCTTTCGGCTTTTCAAATAGCCGGCGGTATCATATTACTTATTTTTGCGCTCTCAATGATATTTGGTGAAAGTAAACCAGAAGCCGAAATTAAAAGTGTACGCGACAGCACTGAAACCGCTATTTTTCCGCTTGCGATTCCCTCTATCGCGAGCCCAGGCGCTATGTTAGGCGCCGTATTAATGACTCGTAATGAAGAATATACTTGGGTTGAGCAATTACTAACGTCTTCGATGATGCTTGCTGTATTGGCTGTTGTACTGGTTTTGTTACTGCTTGCAACGCATGTACATAAATTAATTGGTGACAGTGGTGCAAGTATAATAAGTAGAATTATGGGGCTTATTTTAAGCTCGGTTGCAGTTACCAATATTTTAAATGGCATAGCCCATTATTTTGGCTTGCAGGTTTTCTCTTAACATTGATGCTCGCTAGGCTTTTGTGTAAAATGCAGCGCCTTTTAAGCTGTGCTTAATAACTTTAATACCCTGAGGTTTGCTTTGAATAAATGTACTTTGGATAGACGCTTTTCTGTGGCCCCAATGCTTGATTGGACTGATAAGTAAGTATTTAAAGGGATTTAGTAGTGCAAGGGTGCCCATTGGGGGGACTCGACATATTAAGGGGGACTGTTGGGGGCCTATTTATGATGGTACCTAGAAGATTTACTTAGAGTAATTGCTAAAGCGAATAACTCATAGCTTTAAAGTAAATACGAAATCTTGTTAGTCTACAGAGCTCATGCTAGTATATTTTTGTACAAGTTTTATTCTTAGTGGCGAATGGCCACTATATCATTTCTCATTTATTTTGGATTATTAAAGATGAAAGCTTATCACACATACAGTGCTGTTGATGTTGCCTTTTGCTTGCTAAAGCATGCTGCTTTACAAGGTAAGCGCTTTACTAATCTTCAGCTCCAAAAATTAACTTATGTTTGTCATGGTTGGTCTTTAGGTATTTATAAGCGCCCGCTAATTATCGAAGATGTTCATGCTTGGCAATACGGACCTGTAGTGCCATCAGTATATTTTCAATTTAAACATTTTGGGTCACAGGCCATTGATGCTAGTAATCCTGTTGTACTCGATGGTGAAAGTGAACAAATTATAAGCGATATAGTTTCTGTTTTAGGAGACTATAGTGGCCCACAATTAGTTGAACTTACACATAGAGAAGGAAGTCCTTGGCATATTGTTTGGGATGGTAGCAACAACAGATTAATACCAGACGCAATCATCGAGCAGCATTACAACAAAATAAAGAGCTCAGGCCACACATCTTGCCTGTAAATGATTCAAGTACTAAAAGAATTGTCGACTTCAGAGTCGACAATTCACCACCGAATATCCCATCAAATGCTGTTTCTGAAGAATTAGATTTTGAAACACTTTTTAATTCTGATTTTGAAGAGTCACACGATGTTGTAATTTCTAAAAACCAAGTTAAAAAAGCTGGTAGAAAGATAAGAAAAAACGAAGGCGATTTAAAAGATGCACGAGCAAAAATTCAATCATTTCGTACTGAACATAAGAAGCCTTTAGAATGTATTGTACAAATTGTTAGCCGATATAGCTGTGAAGGTACACAGGTTGTTGCTAGACTGAAGCGGTTAGACACCATTATTGACAAGTTGACTAGACTTTCTCTAGATGGAGTAAGTGAGAATAAAACTTGTGTAACAAATATGAATGATATTGGTGGCTGTCGAGCAATATTCGAACGTATTGAATATCTATACGATGCATTAGAAGATATTAAAATAATTGTTGATAGGTTATCTAATATAAAAATAAAAGACATTGATGATTATATAGAGAATCCTAAAGGAAATGACTGTGGCTATCGAAGTCTCCACATCATTTTTGAGTTTAAAACACCTGACAAAACCTTAAAAATTGAGGCACAGTTAAGAACTCGTGTTCAACATTTATGGGCTACAACAGTTGAAGTGATAGACTTAATTGAACGAGTCAAAATAAAGACTCTTTCGCATAGACCCGATAATGAAAAGAATCGGAGTCAAATTTATTGGGAAGAGCTTTTAAGCCTCATGAGTGATGTTATAGCTGGTAACGAAGGCTGTAATGAATTAACGGATTCACGTAGAACAGAAATAAAAAATAAGTTGAAATACTTAAACAATAAAGTTAAAGCCGTTAATAAACTTGAAAGTTTTAAGCTGGTATCAGAAAAAATAGACTTTAATACTAGCTCTCAAAATAGTTATTATATTGTAGTTATTGGATTGGAAAAAGGAAGTATAAAAGTTATTGCTGAACAAGCATACGATAATGAACATAAAGCTATGTTGATTTATAATAATATCGAGCAAGTAGTTTCAAGTATGGAAAATACTAATACTTTAATGGTTGCCACAAAAGATATAAGCTCACTAGGGGATGCTTACCCTAACTATTTAGGCGATTGCCAAGCTTTTATTGAAATGCTAAATGAAGCCATGACTTAATTATTGTCAATTTTATAAAAATAAAAAAACCCGCTAACTAGCGGGCTTTTTTGTGCTTTAAGCTTGTGCTGTTTGAACTGATTTTATAAATAAGCACTTTTTAATATGTATTTTTAGTAATCCTTTGCTGAACAGTTTGCTAGATATTATTAAATATAGTGCTAGATTCACTGCAGTTTCGCAGCCTGTTTGTGTATAATCTCTCGCCTAATTTAATACTTTAATTATCAACTCGCATGTTTATGTAAGTTATTGATCTGTCCTACTCTGCTAGGGAGCCTATAGGGGGACCATATAGGTAATTCAAGGCAATTCAGGGCAATTCAAAGCAACTCGGAGCAGCAATTTTATGAATGAAGAAACCCTTGGAGGTGTTGTAATGTCTGGAAACCCAGTAAAAACAAGCTTTCGTAGAATGTCCGTTGCACCCATGCTTGATTGGACTGATCGCCATTGTCGTACTTTTCATCGCAAAATGACTAAACATACTGTGCTTTATACTGAAATGATAACCACAGGAGCTATCTTATTTGGTCGAGGCGACTACTTACATTTTAATAAACACGAAGGCCCAGTGGCGTTGCAGCTTGGTGGCTCTGATCCTAAAGCGCTTGCGCAATGTGCAAAATTAGCCGGTGAGCGTGGTTATGACGAAATAAATTTAAATGTAGGTTGCCCGTCAGACAGAGTTCAAAATGGTCGATTTGGCGCATGTTTAATGGCTGAACCTCAATTAGTTGCTGAGTGTGTTGCAGCAATGAAAAACGAAGTAAACATTCCTGTTACCGTTAAAACGCGCATTGGCATTGATGAGCAAGATTCGTATGAGTTTTTATGTGCGCTAATTGAAGCGTCTCATAAAGTAGGGTGTGATGATTTTATTATTCATGCTCGTAAAGCATGGCTTAATGGTTTAAGCCCGAAAGAAAATCGTGAAGTTCCACCGCTTGATTATCCACGTGTTTATCAACTTAAAAAAGATTATCCGCAGCTAGACTTAAGCCTAAATGGCGGTGTTAAAACAATTGAGCAGAGCCTAGAACATTTGCAACATATTGATGGTGTAATGATTGGGCGTGAGGCTTACAGCAACCCATTTATGCTCAATGACGTTGATGAGAAAATTTATGGTGATGCTGCAAACACGCAGTCACGCCACGACGTAGTGCGTTCAATGTATGACTACATTGAAGAAGAAATGCGTTTGGGTGCTAATTTTTGGCATATTGCACGTCACATGCTCGGTATTTTTCAGGGGCAGCCTGGTGCGCGAGGTTTTAGACGCCACCTTTCTGAAAGTGGTCACGGTAAGCAAGCTGATTTATCGGTAATGGATAAAGCATTAAGCTTTGTACCAGAATAAAAACTAAGCTTTAAAAATTCTAAATTTTAGCCACTTTCGAGTGGCTTTTTTGATCCTAAAAATTAGTCAAAATCATAATTTATTGGCCAATTACACTCTATGTTGTTCAGCTTAAAGTCACTAAAATTTAGAGTGATTGTTGTTTATCATTATGATTTTAAATGTTTTATTTTTGTTTTGATGGACTTGGCACAACTCTTGGAATCTTCTTGTTGAAATTAATTAAAAATCAACAGGAGAATACCATGGGAATCTTTAACCGCGTAAATGATGTAATTCAATCAAACATTGTCGCCATGCTTGATAAAGCAGAAGATCCAGAAAAACTTTTAAACCTAATGCTTACCGAGATGCAAGATGCATTGAATGAGTGTCGTAGTACAGCAGCCGCTTTATTGTGTGAAGAGAAAGTAATTAATCGCCAAATTGATACTAAAAAAACAGAATTAGCAGCTTGGCAAATGAAAGCAGAACGTGCGGTTGAGAAGGGCAGTGATGACCTTGCTAAATCAGCTTTACTTGAGAAGCAACGCGTTAACGAAAGCATTGAAAATAAGCAAACTCAACTAGAAACATTGCAAGAGTCTATTGCAAAAATTAAGTCTGATTGTGAACGCTTGCAGCAAAAAATGGCTATGGCTAAAACTAAGCAAGCTCAGTTAATGCAACGCCATAATGTTGCTATTGCTAGAGGGCGAATCAGTACGCAACTACAAAGCAATAAAGTAGCTCATGCGTTGTCTCGTTTTGAACAAATAGAGCAGCGTGTTGAAGGTATTGAAGCTCAAGTAGAGGCTTATGAGCTGACTGATACAGCAAGTTCTACCAGTGCCCAAATTGAGTCGTTAGTTAAAAATGAAAAAGTTGATGCTGAGTTGGCTCGCTTAAAGGCGAACTTAAATACTAATTTAAAACACACTGCTTAGGAGATTGCTATGAACAGCTTTAATCGTCAACAAGGTTGGTATAAAGATACTCTGAATAAAAAAATATCGGGTGTTTGTAGTGGTTTAGCCCATAGATTGGACTTTCCGGTATGGGCAACACGCCTAGTTACTATTTTGTTGTTTTTGAGTTTTCCGTTTGCAGTTGCACTTGGCTATTTTATAGCGCATTGCTGTCTTGAAAATAAAGAGTATTAATACCAACAGGCATAAATATTTGAACAATTTAACGAATTAAATCACCCTATAACGTTGTTAAAAATTTTAATTTAGAACAGCTAAGTATAAAAATTTTTGCCTAGTTATAGCGCAATTTTCTTATCGTTAAATAGACCTCATGTATAAGCCGGTTGGTATAAGGAGAATTACTATGAAAGCTTTGGCAGTATGTGTAATTATCTATTTATTACTGTTTACTGATTTAATAACGTTTGTGCAGATTGATTCTTGGCAGTTGCCGTTATGGATTGCTGACATTAGTTGGGCTGGGCTCGAGCTTGTAGGTGCTTTGGCCGCAATTATTGCTGTAGTTGCGGTAGTGGCTTTAATTACTATGGGATTAGTTGGTGCGGGTGTAGTGGCATTAGCAGGGACTGTTTTAGCGCTTTTATTCGGATCTATAATGATTGCATGGCCGTTACTATTTGTTGCAGTGTTGTGTTGGCTTGTTGCCGATAACAAAAAAGTAGCCTCTTAATCCTTAATTTGACTGACTATTATAGGTTAACTATGTTAAATTTAGCCTGTAATTTAAAGTTTTCATAAGGATAAGAATGATGACGAAACTATGTTTTTCGATGGCTTCTGCATTAATATTTAGTTTTTTTTCGTCATCGTTGGCGGCGCACTCAGGGCACGATCATGGTTCTGATGTGGCTGTGCTCGAAGTAACTAACGCGCAAGTTAGAGAGTTTTTACCTAGTAGTACTTCAACTGTAGGTTATTTAACCCTTATTAATCATAGTGGAGCCGCAGCAACTTTAACTAAGGCAACTATTGATGGCTTAGGGCGTGTTGAAATGCACGAGCATTCACATGTAGACGGCATGATGAAAATGCAACAAGTTGAATCGGTTGAAATTAAGGCGCACGAAAGTGTCAGCTTTCAGCCTGGCGGTTATCATTTAATGGCATTTGAACCACAAGAGCCATTAAAAGTAGGACAAGAACGTAAACTCACACTATATTTTAGTGACGGTAATCGCTTATTTACTAATGCTCAAGTCGTGTCGCTTGAAGCGCAAGCTAAGCAGTCAAAACCATCTACTCAACACGCTCATCATTAGGAGTACACATGTCGCAACATAAAGGAAAAATAGCAGGAATAATTGTTTTACTGCTTATCATTTTTTACGCAATTGCTGTTTATTGGAGCACAGAACCTTCACGTTTTGACGTTGTTGCCAACGCGAAAGAGCAAGCGCAGCTTCGTAATGAAAAAATAGTAACGGGTTATGTAACTACTTCTACATTAATTACGGTAGCCAATACCTTACTAGATAAACCGGGTGGCTACTTATCAAATGATGTAATACCACCAAGTATTATTATGGATGATATGCCAGCGTGGGAATATGGCGCACTAGAAATGGTACGTGATTTATCGCTTTCTATGCGAAAAGATTTTAGCCGTTCTCAATCACAATCAACGGAACATGAAGCCCTTAAAAAGGCGCAGCCGCAGTTTAATATAAGCTCTGAGGCATGGGCATGGCCAAGTGCCGAAGGTGAGTACCAAAAAGGTATTGACTACTTAATGGTATATCGTGGACAAATTGCTAATGAGCATGAGCGCGATAGCCAATTTTACGCACGAGCAGATAACTTACGTAGTTGGCTTAAAGAAGCTGAAAAACGTTTAGGTAGCTTAAGCCAACGTTTAAGTGCCAGTGTAGGCCAAGAAAAAGTGAACACCGATTTAGCGGGTAATTCATCTAATAAACAAGCAACTCTTGCGCCACTGCAGCAGCAAGTAAGAACACCATGGTTGGAAATTGACGATGTGTTTTACGAGTCGCGCGGTGCAACTTGGGCATTACTGCATTTTTTACAAGCGATAGAGTATGACTTTAATGACGTGCTTGAAAAGAAAAATGCACGTGTAAGCTTACAACAAATCATACGTGAACTTGAGGCGACTCAAGAAACAGTATGGAGCCCACTTATTTTAAACGGCAATGGTTTTGGCTATGTGGCAAACCATTCTTTAGTTATGGCAAATTATATTTCTAGAGCCAATGCGGCTTTAATCGAACTCAGCGAACTACTAGCTCAAGGATAAAAAATGAAAAAGTATTGTTTAGCAGCAGCCCTTTCAATGGCATGTTTAGCACCAGCAGCGCAAGCTGACACTCTACTAGGTTTATACGTAGGTGTTGATGGGTGGAAGTCAGATAACGATGGTCAATTTTCTTATAAAAATAATGCATCTCAAGATTTTAATTTTGAAGATGAGACTTTTGTAAGTTACTACGCGGCACTTGAGCACCCTGTACCATTAGTTCCAAATATTAAATTAAAGTATACCGAGCTTGAGTTAAATGGTTCTGCGCTACTTACAGATACATTTAGCTTTAATGGCTCTGATTATGTTGTAGGCTCTACGGTAAATACTGTAAGTGATTTAACACACATCGATTACATTTTTTATTATGAGATTTTTGATAACGATTTAATCTCAATTGACTTAGGTTTAAATGCTAAGCAGTTTGATGGTGATATTGTTGTAAATGGTACTACTCAAAATGGTGGTACTAACTTTACCGAAACAAAAGATTTCTCTGGTTTTGTTCCTCTTGCGTATGGCCGTGCCGAAGCCGGCTTACCATTTACTGGTTTAAGTGTATTTTTTGAAGGTAGCTTTTTGGCTATTGACGATAGCAAAGTACAAGATTACCAAGTAGGCGTAGCGTGGGAACTTATTGATAACCTAGCAGTAGATGTTGCTGTTAAAGCAGGTTACCGCTCTATGGTATTAGAACTTGATGATGTAGATGATATTACTACTGATATTGATGCATCTGGCCCATTTGCGGGTATTCAGGTTCACTTTTAATTAGTATTTTCTAATTAAACAAAGCGTGGCATATTATTTTATTGCGTGCCACGCTAAATCAAACTCTCCCTCCAGCGCATTATTAATTAACTGCTTATAAATTTTATTTACAGGAAAATTAATGAGTTTAGATAACTCATCACCTGTTTGCGTGAATTTATAATAGCTTAATACCAAGTCACTGCTTTTTGCTTTTAACGTTACTTTTTGCGATAAAAATGAAAGGGTAAGTTCTTGCCCCGCTTTAAGCACTGCAGATTCAATTTCTTTTCTATACAGTAAATTAAGATCCATAAGTGTTAAAATATCAGGAAAACTAATACCTGTTTTTCCTAAATTTAGAGACACTTTATTGCCTTTTCGTAGCAAATCAAACAATGACGGTTTTTTGTAAAAGCCGAGTAAAATAAAGTGGCTGTCGTCTTTTTCGTTATAGCCTGAGAGCGACACACATTTTTGCAAAGAGTCAGCTTCTCGCTGTGTCATATGCTTTAACGTTTGCAGGCTTTTAATTGAAAACGTACCAGGGTTGAGTGTTTCTCCCGTTAAAATTTTGGCCCATAAAGTTTGCATTGACGCATTTGAAGTATCTTCGCACAGTGCGATAAAATGCTCTACCCAGTCAGCATCGGGTTGTTTAGTACTTGCTACATCGGGGCAAAACCCCATAGCCATTGCTAAAATTGACTCTATATTTTGTTGTTGTTTTATTAGTAGTAAATCTTGGCGCTTTTGGGCACGAGCTAAAACAGAGTTTTCACTGTTGATATGATAAAGCGGCTTAACTTGGCCTTTAATATCGTAATTTTGTTCGGGGGTAGGCAATATTCCGTTACTGCCTATTTTTGTTATAGGGTAACCAAGTAAGGATTCGATAATGTTAGCAAGGTTAATTCTCGCTTGTGCTGTCTTGACTGGCATGGCTGTGCATTGTCCTTTGTGAATGACTAAGCTGAGCAACAGTTTTAAGGTTATTTAACCCCATTGAAACTGTATTACGGAGCACATATTCGCTCAAAATTGAGGTGTAACCCGATATTAAAGGGGCGGTTGTTTGTCCGTTAATCTTACATATTAAAGTGACGATACCGTTTTGCTCACTAAAATTAAAAGTCCCCCTAATAATATGCTCAGCATTTAAAAGTATATTAAAGCTGACCTTATTTTGACTCACCGAAGTTATGATCATTTCACCATATCCCCATCTTCCCTTCCAAGACTGATGAGCACCTAGGCCAGAGCTCGGTTCGCCCAAGGTAAAACGTATACTGGGGTCTACTTTTTCCCATGGAGACCATTTTTGCCATTGATTAAAGTCAGTAATTAGCGGTTTTACTGCGTCAATATTTGCATTGATTTCTATTGTTTTATTTACATTATAACTTTGGGGAAGTATCAGCCCTACCAGTACTAATACCAATAGCAATAACAGTACGCCTTTGATCAATATTTTTAATGGTTTAATAAGCACACCTTTTATTAGTTTTTTGAGTTGAAATACAAAAACTTTTTATTAATCGACTATAGTATGAATTAGATTATAAACCAAAAATAATTTATAAATTGCTACCTAGGAGAGCGAATGTCGTCAGATCAAAACGATTTTTTATTTTTTGAACAAGACTATGAAGATGATGCAGTAATTGAGCCGACTAAGTTTTGGGATATTTTAATTGTTGATGACGAACCTGAGATCCACTCTGTGACAAAGTTAGCTTTGTCTGGGGTTGAGTTTTTGGGGGCAGGCTTGCGATTTCATGATGCCTATTCGGGAGCTGAAGCAATAGAGATTTTAGCTGAAAATAACGATATTTCAGTTATTTTTTTAGACGTTATTATGGAAACTGACGATGCTGGCTTGCAGGTTGTAAAAAGGGTGCGTGACGAATTAAATAATCAACATGTGAGAATTATTTTAAGAACAGGGCAAGCTGGTAATATACCAGAAGAAAAAGTAATACGTGAGTACGATATAAATGATTATAAAACTAAAACAGAACTCACTCGCTCTAAATTAGTAACATCGCTCATAACCGCTATTCGCTCTTACGAGCAGGTATGCCAGCTTGAATATCAAAGTGATGCAATGAACACGATTGTTTCTGCATCAAAGTCTATTTTAGGGCTTACTGATATTAAGCAACTATGCAAAGAAATCATCAAGCACATGAGTATTATTTTAAAGTGTTCACCTCGAGGGCTTGTGTGCAGCAAATTAGACGGCGATGACTTTATTCAAGTATTAGGTGGTTGTGGGCATTACGAAGACTACTTTGGTGAAAAATTAATTAATGTTGATAGCAAAGTATTTAAACAAGTTGAGTTGTGTTTTGATTTATCAAAGCATCAACATACAGACTCAAGTGCAACATTTGTATTAAAAAGTAAGCATAGAAAAGCGGCTTTATATATAGAATGTGACCATGTTCCTTTGCAAGCACAATTGCAGTTTGCTGAAATCTTCTTAACAAATGTGAGTGTTGCCCTGGATAATATAAGGCTGTTTGTAAAGTTAAGAGATGCAGCTTATAAAGATGTGCTTACAGGTATTTCAAATCGTACCAATTTTATTGAACGGGTAGAGCGTTATCAAAAGCCGCACGTGAATGATTATGTATTTGTACTACTTGATATAGTTAATTTTGCAGATATTAATAATGGCTTAGGGCAAGAGGTCGGCAATAAAGTATTAATTGGCATTGTGCAAAGGTTAAAAGAAAACTACCCAACAGCTAAATTACTATCTCGTATTGGTGCTGATGTTTTTGGTTTTATTATTCGCCGTGATGAACTCGACTTAAAAAAATTGAATGAGCAGTTAGGTGTTCCATTTTGCGCAGAAGAGCATACATTGCCTATCGATTTTAGATTGGGTTTATGCCAACAGCAAGACTTTCAAAGTAGCGGGATTGATACACTTAAAGTTGCTTATATTGCACTTAATCAAGCTAAAAAAACAAAACACAAAGAGGGAATTTATTACAGTGTAGACATGCAAGATAAAATGGCTTGGCGCATAGGAATTATTAGGCAATTACGCCATGATTTTGCTCGAAACAAGTTAGAGGTATGGTACCAACCTCAACTTTCATTAGGAGACTTGTCTCTAATTGGGTGTGAGGCATTACTTAGGTGGCCCACCGGTAATGGGTCGTATATATCGCCAGCGGTATTTGTTCCACTTGCAGAAGATGCGGGCTTGATTGTTGATATAGGGCAGTGGGTTTTAGAGCAAGCTTGCCAACAACAAAAGCGCCTAGAAAATATGGGCACCGAAATTTGTATTGCGGTTAATGTGTCTGTTCCGCAGTTTAAAGTAAAAGGTTATGCTCAAAACGTTAAAAATACATTATTAAAATATGGTGTTAAGCCAAAAAACATAGAGTTAGAAGTCACAGAAAGCGTAGTAATGGATGAACTCGAAACTGTTATTAATACACTTAGAGAGCTTCAAGAGTTAGGGATTGAGGTTGCTATTGATGACTTTGGTACTGGCTTTTCATCGCTTAGTTATATACAAAGTTTACCCTTGGATAGGTTGAAAATAGATCGTGCATTTATTAAGGATCTGCCAAATGATGACACTGGCGCTATTGCTGCCTTAGTTATTTCTCTTGGTGCTAAGTTGGGGTTAAAAACGATTGCTGAAGGCGTTGAAACACAAGAACAAGCTCAGTTCTTAAAAAACTTAGGCTGTGATGAGGTACAAGGTTTTATGTATGCTAAACCCATGCCTGAGCATGAACTGATAGAATTTATAAATAAACGCTAAAAAAGATTAACTTATTATTTAAGCTAATGAACGATTTAGAATTTAAAGCGCGATATGCTTTGACTACTTTGTATATATAAAGAATTTAGTAGGGTATAATTCGCGCCTTTTGTTATTCTACGGCCACAATTATGAGCACACTCAAAGCTAAGCGCGCCTTATTTTCATACCCGAAATACTGGGCTGAATGTTATGGCACCGCGCCATTTTTACCAACTACACGTGAAGAAATGGATGCACTTGGCTGGGATAGCTGCGACATAATAATAATTAGTGGCGATGCGTATGTTGACCATCCTAGTTTTGGTATGGCTGTAATTGGCCGTGTACTTGAAGCGCAAGGCTTTAGAGTGGGGATTATTGCCCAACCTGCATGGGACTCTAAAGATGCATTTATGGAGCTCGGCAGACCGAATTTATTTTTTGGTGTAACAGCCGGCAACATGGATTCGATGATCAACCGCTATACAGCGGAAAAACGCATGCGCCACGATGATGCTTACACGCCTAATAACGTTGGCGGTAAGCGCCCAGATCGCGCCGTGATGATTTACTCGCAAAAATGCCGTGAAGCATACAAAGGTATCCCAATTGTTATTGGCGGTATTGAAGCCAGCCTTCGCCGTATTGCTCATTACGACTATTGGCAGGAAAAAGTACGTCGTAGTATTTTGTTTGATGCAAAAGCCGATATTTTAATTTACGGTAACGCAGAGCGCCCGCTAGTTGAAGTTGCACACCGTATTGCTGCGGGTGAAACGATGGATACGATTCAGGATATTCGCGGCACGGCTGTTATTCGAAAAGAGCCTCTACCTGGTTGGCGTGGCAGTGATTCTACCGCTATTGATAAAATTGGTAAAATAGACCCTATTCCAAACCCATATGGCGCGGATGATGTTGGCTGTAGTAAATCTGAATTTAAACAAGCGGGTATTGATTTAAAAGCAGAAGCGGCAAAACCAATCATGGTTCAGCCTGCACGTCCTAAGCCGTGGGAAAAAACCTATGTTAAGTTACCTGCTTATGAGCAAGTAAGTGTTAACAAACCTTTATACGCCCATGCCTCGCGAATTTTACATCAAGAAACAAACCCTGGTTGTGCAAGAGCGCTTTACCAACGACATGGCGATCGCTCTATTTGGGTAAACCCGCCAGCATATCCATTAGAAACACATGAGATGGATGCTGTATTTGGTTTGCCGTATCAGCGTATTCCTCACCCAAGTTATGGTGATGCTAAAATACCTGCTTACGATATGATTAAAACGTCAGTTAATATTATGCGTGGCTGTTTTGGTGGTTGTTCGTTTTGCTCAATTACAGAGCATGAAGGGCGCATTATTCAAAGTCGTTCGCAAGAATCTATTATTGAAGAAATTGAACAAATTAGAGATAAAGTTCCCGGCTTTACTGGTGTTATTTCTGATTTAGGTGGCCCAACGGCGAATATGTATAAGCTGCGCTGTACTAGTAAAAAGGCCGAGAGTACCTGTAGACGCTTATCATGTGTGTATCCAGATATTTGTAAACACATGGATACAGATCATACGCCAACAATAGATTTGTATAAAAAAGCACGTGAAGTTAAGGGTATTAAAAAGGTATTGATTGCTTCAGGTGTACGTTACGATTTAGCTGTACGCGACCCGCGTTACGTTAAAGAATTAGTAACCCACCATGTAGGCGGTTACTTAAAAATAGCGCCAGAGCATACAGAGGATGGTCCATTATCAAAAATGATGAAACCAGGTATGGGAGCGTACGATCAATTTAAAGAACTGTTTGATAAGTACTCTAAAGAAGCCGGTAAAAAGCAGTATTTAATTCCTTACTTTATATCTGCTCACCCAGGTACAAAAGATGAAGACATGGTAAACATGGCTTTATGGCTTAAATCAAACGACTTTAAGCTTGATCAGGTACAAAATTTTTACCCATCACCTATGGCTAATGCGACAACTATTTACCATACAGAGATGAACTCTTTACGTAATATAAAAAACAACTCAGAAGTTGTTCCTGTACCTAAAGGCGCACGCCAACGTAGATTACATAAAGCTATTTTACGCTACCACGATGCAGCTGGTTGGCCAATGATACGTGAAGCTCTACGTAAAATGGGTAAAGCTAATTTAATTGGTAAAGGGCCTAACTGTTTAGTGCCAGAAGAAGGGCGCGATGAAAAAGCAGGTAAAGGTGGTAAAAAAAGTGGGCGTCCGGCACTAACGCGACATACTGGTTTTAGCCAATTTAAAAAGGCAAACACTAAGCCAAAAGTAGGCGGTAATCGTCAAAGTACACGTTAGTAATTTTATTTGCTAATAGATAAGGCTAATTGCGGTACGCGCTTTTTCATACGCAAATAAAGTAAGCCTTGCTCTTTATTATCTATATTATTGTAGGTGATAAAGAGTGAGGTTTTAGAGCCCCTCTCTTTAGATATCCTGTGCTAAGTTTAGCTTTTTTTAAAGCATTGATGATAACCACAAACGCAATTTAAGTGACCATAACGGCTGAATGCCCGTGAGTCCTTGCGTCATTTTATTATCTTTTAAGATTATATAAGATGGCGTGACTTGTCCCTGCCAATCGGAAAATATCTCCCCGTGTTGATCGTTAACAGTACTGAAGCTGTAGCCTTGCTCATTTAAATAATCATGCAGCTCTTGATCAGAGCCTGATTTTATTGCGATGCTCACGACGGGGTATTTATTCTCGTTTGCGAGTTCGTTTATGGCAGGGGAGGTAATACTACAAATAGGACACCAAGTTCCCCAAAAATACACAAGCGTGGGTTTATCTTGGCTCATTGCTGCTAAATCAATGTTTTGCCCTTCATAGTCGATTAATTGTAATTGAGGATTTGCTGGCATGACAGGTTGCCGCCACCAATTGACGGCGGTATAAATGACGAAAAATATAGAGCTATATACCAGTAGACTTTTTAATATGGATACGCTTTTTTGTTTTAGCGTTTTTTTAGGTATGTCATTTTTATGTTTGGTATCCGTTGCCATAGCTACTGATTTACCCTAACTATTTTTGCTGTAGTTTTTTACATTTAAAGCGTTTAATTTATATCAGCAACCATGTAGCAGTACCTAAAAAGGCGAATATACCAACAATATCAGTCACTGTGGTTAGCACCACACTCCCTGCAAGAGCAGGGTCTATATTCATTCTTTTAAGAATTATTGGAATACTTGCACCAGCAACACCTGCCACCACTAAGTTCATAAACATAGCGAAGGCGAGTACGCCACCAAGCATAAAGTCCCACTGCCATAGCGCAATAACACCCGCAATTAATAGTGACCACAAAATACCGTTTAGCGCGCCAATGGCCAGTTCTTTCATCATCAAGAAACGTTGGTTTGTTTGGTTTATATGACCTACTGCAATACCACGGATAACAAGCGTTAATGATTGGCTACCAGCAACACCACCCATAGAAGGGACAATACCGTTAAGCACAGCCAAAATAGGGAGCACATCTAAAGTGCCTTCAAAAAAGCTAGCTACAAAAGCAGCTGCAAGTGCGGTTAGTAAGTTAACTCCTAGCCAAACTGAGCGTTTTTTAGAGCTTTTTAGTACTGGCGCGAATGTATCCTCTTCATCATCAAGACCGGCTAGGCTTAATAAGCTATGCTCGGCATCTTCTCGGATTACATCAACGATGTCATCGATAGTTACACGACCGAGGAGTTGGTCGTTATCGTCCACCACTGGGGCCGATATCCAATTATGACGCTCAAATAATTGCGCTACTTCACTTTCATCCATTGAGATTGGGATAGACTCACAATCTTCATCCATTAAATCGCGGACAATTTTTTCTGGCGGATTAGTTAATAATGTACTCAGCGATAAAGCGCCTATAAAGCAGTTATGTTTATCAACAACATATAAATCATCTGTACCCTCTGGTAACTCACCACGCAGTCTAATATAACGAAGTACAACATCGAGTGTTACATCAGGGCGAATGGTCACCGTATCGGTGTTCATTAGCGCACCTGCTGAACGCTCTTGATATGACAGTGCTTGCGTGGCACGTTCACGGTCTTGAATGTCCATCGCGCTAACAACGTCTTTATAGACGGTATCTGGCAGGCTACGTAATACTTCACCTAAGTCATCGTGGCCCATGTCTTCAGTTGCGGCGGCAATGTGCTTAGGTTCCATTTGGGCAATAATGCCTAAACGAACATCTTCAGATAATTCTTCAAGAACATCACCCTGCACATCAGGATCGACCAATTGCCAAAGCAGTCGGCGAATTTTATGCGGTGATGATTCTAATAATAATGCGGTATCACAAGGAGCCGTTTTTGCGAGCATGCGCCTAACTTGAACAAATTGACCACTATTGAGTGACTTCGTCACCTGCTTTAGTTGCTGTAGTGGATAATCTTGTTCAAAAGCTTCTGGCATTGGCGTCCTTTATAAATTGTTATATTACTTTATGGGGGGAGGTGAGTTAACTGGCGTTACTAACCTATTTATTTTATATATCTGTTTTAATTGAAGCACTAGTAATGCGAATATTGTTTTTATAAAACAGATTATTCTTGTTCATTAAAGCGTTGTGCTATTAATTCTCCAACAGCGTGTAAAGCTTGCTCAGAATCAGGGCCTTTACAAACAACTTTAACTTCTTTTCCTTGGCTACTTTCAAGTAACATTAATGCAAGTACGCTATCGCCTGCTGCTTCTTTGTCATCTTGGAATAATGTGATTGTAGCATCAAATTGTACTGCTAATTGCGCAAGCACAGTAGCTGCTCTGGCGTGTAAGCCTAATTTGTTTTTTATTAAAAAGGTATCTTCACAATGCATAACTTACTCTACCTAAGCTGAACAGGTGATTATTCAGCTATATTATTTTTCTTGTTCGCGATGGCGAATTTTTACATTGGGATGTGTCATTGCAAAACTTTCACCGATAGTTTGCGCTAAATACACAGAGCGATGTTGCCCGCCTGTACACCCAATAGCAATGGTTAAATAACTGCGGTTATTTCGTTCTAAATGCGGTAACCACGTTTGTACAAATGTTTGAATTTGCCATGTGAATTTTTGCACTATGCTGTGATTAGCTAAATAGTCTTTAACCGGTTGATCTAATCCATTTAAAGGCTTTAACTCTGGTTCCCAGTGTGGATTTGGTAAAAAGCGTGCATCAAATACGTAGTCTGCTTCTTTTGGTATACCGTGTTTAAAACCAAACGATTCAAATGTGACAATCAGTTGCTTATCTTTTTTACCTAAAATCTTTTCACGAATAGATTCAGCGAGTTGATGAACACTTAAATCAGTCGTATCTATCATAAAGTCGGCGCGAGTGGTTAATACATCAAGTAATTCTTTTTCATTTTTGATGGCTAAATCAAGCGGCAACGAGTCTATTGATAGTGGGTGTAATCTGCGTGTTTCAGAAAAGCGTTTGATCAATGTCTGATCGTCGCTATCTAAATAAAATAACGTAGGGTTTGCAAAGCCTGGTAAGTATTCAAGAATATCGTTAAATTCATCTTGTTCTTTAGGGATGTTGCGCACGTCTATGCTAACAGCAATTTTATCGTAGCTATCAGACACACTGCGAACTAATGAAGGTAGTAGGTTTACTGGAATATTATCAACGCAATAATAACCTAAATCTTCTACAACGCGCAAAGCAACCGACTTTCCAGAACCAGAACGGCCGCTTATGATAATTAACTCCATTTAACACCCTTTATAAAACTATGATTGATCGACAATAACTTGGTAAAGCTCAGTATCAGATTTTGCACTGCGTAACTGTTTACAAAAATCTTTGTTGTTTAGTTTATCAGCAATGGTTGCTAGAGTCTTTAAGTGCTGCTGGTTATCGCCATCTGGTACGATGAGTGCGACAAAAATATCAACAGGGCGATTATCGATTGCATCAAAGTTTATTGGAGTTTCGCTAACGAGCACTAAAGCCAAAGGCTCTTCTGCACCGCTCATTCTTCCATGAGGAATAGCAATGCCACGTCCTATACCTGTACTACCTAATTTCTCTCTGCTCATTAAAGCATTAAGAATATCTTGTTGCGGTAAATACGGAAGTTTGTCGTGAGCAAGTTCGCTAATGAACTCTAAAATTCTTTTTTTGCTATTAAAAAGGACCGCAGCTTTGCTGCAGTCCTGGCATATAAGTGAACTTAATTTCATCATATTAGTGTCGAGCAAGCTTCTCTTTGTGTTTGATTACTTGGCGATCGAGCTTGTCGATCAATGAGTCAATAGCGGCATACATATCTTGATGTTCTGTAGAGGCAAATAGCTCAGCACCGCTTACGTGTATTGTGGCTTCTGCTTTTTGATTTAATTTTTCTACATCGAGAATGACATGAACATTATTAATATGATCAGAGTGTCTTTCAAGCTTCGCAAATTTAGTATTAATATAGTCTCTTAGTGAATCGGTTAATTCTACGTGACGACCAGTTAAGTTTAGTTGCATAAGCATTACCCTCTTAGTTTAGCGTCTTAAATCAGACTTTTACGCTGATTTGACGGTGGAATAGCAAGAGATTCGCGGTATTTTGCGATTGTACGTCTCGCTACTTTAATTCCTTGCTCAGCCAATATATCCGCTATTTTGCTATCACTCAATGGTTTTGCTGAGTTTTCTGCTGCGATTAATTTTCGGATAAGCGCACGTATTGCTGTAGATGAACATTCACCACCGTTTTCAGTACTTACATGGCTTGAGAAAAAATATTTAAGCTCAAATATACCACGGGGTGTATGCATGTACTTTTGAGTAGTTACGCGAGAAATTGTCGATTCGTGCATTTCTACCATTTCAGCAACATCATTTAAAACCATTGGTTTCATGGCTTCAGGGCCATGTTCAAAAAAGCCTTGTTGTTGCTTAACAATACAATTAGTAACTTTTAATAGCGTGTCGTTTCTACTTTCTAAGCTTTTAATAAACCATTTAGCTTCTTGTAAATGTGAGCGAATAAACTGGCTGTCGCCACTTGATTTTACAGTGCGAGACATTGCTGCGTATTGGCTATTAACACGAATTTTAGGCATGCTATCTGGGTTTAATTCGACAACCCAGCGGCCTTTAATTTTTTTAACTGACACATCAGGAATAACATACTCAGATTCTTCCCTTACAATAGTATCTGCAGGTTTTGGGTTGAGAGTATGTATTAGTGTCATTACTTCTTTAAGCTCTTCTTCTTTGAGCTTAGTTTTTTTCATTAATGTACGATAGTCGCGAGCTGCTAATAGATCAATATGCTCGGTTAAAATCATTTTCGTTTCATTAATATAAGGTGTTTCTTTATCAAATTGATTAAGCTGAATACACAAACACTCTTGTAAACTACGTGCAGCAATACCAACAGGATCAAACAGTTGGATGCGTTTTAATACCGCTTCAATTTCATCAAGTTCGACTTCGTTATCATCTTCGTTTTCTTGATTAAAGCTTTCTAAAATCTCTTCGCAGCTTAGTGTTAAAATACCTGAATCATCGACAGCTTCTACAATAGCAATAGCAATAGCTTCGTCTGTAGGGCTAAATGGCGTTAGTTGTAATTGCCACATTAAATACTCATGGAGCGTTTCAGTAGAGGCGCCTTGGTATATTGATTCGTCTTCAGGCATTGGACCTGATGAGGCTGCAGGAGCGGCACTCATGTACTCATCCCAACTGACATCCATAGCCATGTCGTCACTTAGCGTGTCTTTTGCAAGTGCTTCACCAGTATCTTGTTCGTATTCGCTCGGAGCATCATCAGCAGATGCGCTAACAGTTATGTCATCGGTATCAGCTTTTTGCTCGTTTTTACCAGCAGCGTCTTCGGAATAGTCTGCCTCTTCAACCTCTAATAGTGGATTACTGTCGAGAGCTTCTTGTATTTCTTGCTGGAGATCCAATGTACTGAGTTGCAACAAACGAATAGCTTGTTGCAACTGTGGAGTCATTGTAAGTTGCTGGCCCATGCGCAGCTGTAGTGATTGCCTCATGTATCTCTAACAATCCTTTTATGTTGTTATAATTAATACTAGCAGATGCTTAAAGACATGGCGTAAATGTTACAGCCTAAATTGCTCGCCTAAGTAAACATCGCGTACTGTTTTATCATTTAATACGTGTTCTGGAGTACCTGATGCAATCAGCTCCCCATGAGAAACAATGTAGGCTTTTTCACAAACATCAAGGGTCTCTCTTACGTTATGGTCGGTAATTAATACACCAATCCCACGATTTTTAAGATGTTCTATTATTTTCTTTATATCTAATACCGAAATAGGGTCAACACCGGCAAACGGTTCATCCAGTAATATAAATTTAGGATCTGCTGCCAGCGCTCGTGCTATTTCTACACGACGACGTTCTCCCCCCGATAATGCCATACCTTGGCTATCACGAATGTGTTGTATGCTAAATTCATCTAATAAGTTATTGAGCGTGTCTTCTCTGGCTTGTTTATTTAGTTCTTTGCGCGTTTCTAAAATGGCCATTAAGTTTTGATAAACAGTCAGCTTTCTAAAAATCGATGACTCTTGTGGTAAGTAGCCTATGCCTAATCTAGCACGACTATGCATAGGTAAAAGAGTAATATCGTTATCATCAATAGATATTTTCCCTTTGTCGCTAGGAACAAGCCCTACAATCATATAAAAAGTCGTTGTTTTACCAGCACCGTTAGGGCCAAGTAAGCCAACTATACTGCCAGCTTGTACTTCAAGGCCGACGTTTTTTACAACTTCACGACCTTTATAGCTTTTTGCCAATAGTTCTGCTTTTAATGTGCTCATGGTTGACCTTTATCGCCTTTTTTACTTTTTTTAGTTTCGATCGGTACTAAAATTGTGTGAACACGGTCAGTTGAGTTTTCATCTTTTTCGGCACTGATGAGCTGCTGCTCTATGTCGTAGGTAATGCTTTTAGCATTTATTTTTTGTCCGGCTTGCGATACTTGTGCATTACCAACAAGCGTTAAAAAACGCTTAGATACATCATAACGTACTTCGTCAGCACTGGCGCTCATAGTCGTGCCGTCTGATTGCTTTTCTTCAAAGTGCGCAGGGCTACCTGTGGCAATTAATAATTGTTTATTATCACCAAGTTCATCACGTTTGTGTACTTCGAGGCGATCGGCTGTAATGCGGCGATTACCGTGAATAATCTCAACGTTTTTCTCAAAAATACCCACATTAGCTTTCAATTGACCTTCTTGCTTGTCGGCACTTATTGAAATTTGATTGGCAGCAGGTTGCGTGTTTTGCTCTGCAGCACTACTATTAAACGCTAGTATAAGTGTAGGAATTATAAGTGATTTTAATATTTTATTGGTCATAATATATGGTTCGCGTATGGTTAATTAGTTTTATCACTTCGGTTTTCAAGTCGGCTTCTAGGCCTTTACCGGTGATTTTTAAATTGGGTCCAGTGATAATGACGGGTTGCTCCGAACGCATTGTTAATAACTTTATATCAACCTGAATATTATCAGCATTGATTTTGTCTATCATGGCGTTATCGGTTAAGTTTTTGGCAACCACATTACCTTCTAAAATTAATTGTTTGTCTTCGTATAATGTTGCTTCGTCTGCATTTATTTGCCACGTTTGCTTTTCGTTATATAAAGTAAAAATGGGTTTTTCAAAAAACGTGAAACCTAATTGCTGATATAGTTCCATTTTAGCCGCAGTGACTTTGTGGCTAATTTTACCTTGCTCATCATAGGCTGTCTGTTTGAGCTCAATAGCTATGTAATCAGGCTTGGCAATAACTTCAGGCTCAGTCTGAGGCAAAATATTTGGTTGTGTAAAATAAGGGTACCAAAGCCAAACCATACAGCTAATGAATAAAACGCTTAATATTATGCGCGCTGCATTCATGAACTAGTGCCTTGTGTAGTCAACGCTTTACCATTTTCAAGCATGAGCAAATCGGTGAGTTCTCTCACAGCGCCAAAACCACCAGGCATTTGCGTTACATAATGTGACAAACGCTTAATAAGAGGGTGGGCATCATTTACTGCAACGGCAAAGCCTACTAACTCCATAACAGGCATGTCAGGGCCATCATCACCGATATAAGCAATTTGTTCATCGCTAAGGTTGAGTTTGTCTTTTAATTCTTGATAGGCAATGAGCTTATTTTCTTGGCCTTGATAAATATGCTGTACGGTTAAGCTACTCATACGTTGTTGCACTATTTGTGAATGACGACCAGTAATTACAGCTACTTCAAAGCCACTGTTTATAAGCGCTTTAATGCCAAAACCATCTTTTGTATTAAATGCTTTTAGCTCTTCACCTTGATTACCAAGATAAATACGGCCATCAGAAAATACACCATCAATATCGCATATAAGTAGCTTTACTTTTTTAGCGCGTGCTTTTGCATCATCGCTCAGCGGTTGATAGAGTTCTTCAAATTGCATTTATAACACTCCTGCTTTTAATAGGTCTTGCATATTTAATGCGCCAATAGGTTGGTTTTTCTCATTGACGACGATTAGGCCATTTATACGTTTGTGTTCCATAATATTAAGCGCTTCAGCAGCTAAAATATCTTGTGTAGCCGTAGTACATGACTTAGTCATAACAACATCTATTTGTGTTGTATGAATATCAATTCTTTGTTCTAAAATGCGACGTAAGTCACCATCGGTAAATAACCCTACGAGTTGCTGATTTTCATCAACAATGGCTGTCATACCTAATCCTTTAGCTGACATTTCTATTAGAGCATCTTTAACTGTTTGTGAAACATCAATAATAGGTGTATTTGCGCCGCTGTGCATAACATCTTTTAAAGTAAGTAATAAGCGCTTGCCTAAACTACCACCTGGGTGAGATAGCGCGAAGTCATCAGCTGTAAAGCCGCGAGCTTCTAATAATGCAACTGCCATGGCATCGCCCATCGCAAGCGTTGCAGTGGTACTTGATGTAGGGGCTAGACCCAATGAACAAGCTTCTTTTTCTACTTTAATGCACACATGTACATTAGCAAGGGTTGCCATTGTTGATTGTGTATTGCCAGTCATCGCTATCATTTTGGCACCAAGTCGTTTTAAAACCGGAATGATATTTAAAACTTCGCTGGTTTCCCCTGAATTAGAAATAAGCATAACCACGTCATTTTTAGTGATCATACCTAAATCACCATGACTTGCTTCACCAGGGTGAACAAAAAACGCAGGGCTGCCAGTGCTTGCAAGGGTTGCCGCTATTTTATTGCCAATATGGCCTGATTTTCCCATGCCAATGACAATAATACGGCCTTCACAGTCGTACATTAATTGGCACGCGTTATGAAAATTTTCATCTACATATTGTGCAATATCACTAAGTGCTTGGCGCTCAACATCTAAAACGCGAAGGCCTTGTTCAATAAAGTTTAGCGTTGCCATCATTTACCCTACTTGACTAAAAATATACCCTTGGTAACCCAAAAACGCTATTAGCAATAAGCCGCCTTCTACCCTATTGATACGCTGGGTGCCTCTAAAGTTCAATGACATAATAATAAGAGCAAGTGTTGCACCAATCATAATTAATATATCTCGGCTTACTAACGATGGATCAATTGCTGAAGGATTAATAATACCTGCTAGAGGTAATACAGCTAAAATATTAAATATGTTTGAGCCAACAATATTACCTAGTGCTAAATCATCTTCATTTTTAAGTACACCTGCAACCGAGGCGGCAAGTTCAGGCAAGCTAGTACCAATGGCAATAATTGTTAAACCAATGACTAAGTCGCTTAAGCCGAAGTATTTAGCAATATCAACAGCTGAGCCGATTAAAAAATGAGAACTAACCGGCAGGAGTATCATGCCAACAATTAACCAAAATACCGCTTTTTTAGTAGGTACATCGTTTGGTACATCGTCGCAGGCTTCTGAGACAAATGGGTCATCTTGGTTTTTTGCACGCATAGATACAATGATTAACCCACCGATGAATACGATAAAGCCAACTAAAAGCTCAACACCTTCACTAAATGAAAAGTAGTTATCTGAGAACACATACCAAGTAGCTAAAGATACGAGCATCACTAATGGCATTTCACGTTTTAACGTACTAGATGAAACTGAAAGAGGGCGAAATAGAGCAGTGATACCTAACACAAGTAAAATGTTTGTAATATTAGAGCCAACAGCATTGCCAACGGCTGTGTCGGTTTTGTTAGCCAGAGCGGCAGAGGCTGAAACCATCATTTCAGGGGCTGAAGAGCCCATGGCTACAACGGTCAAACCAACAATAAGTGTAGGTACACCAAAGTTTTTAGCAAGAGCCGCAGCCCCATAAACAAACCTATCGGCACTCCAAACAAGAGCTGCAAAACCAAGAATTAAAATAACAAACGAGGTAACCATTGTGTTAAGCCAGTTATACAAAATACGGATGGCGCGAATAGTAACAAAAGCCAAGATGAAAGTATAAATAAAAGAGTAAGGTCAACTAGGTAACAATGTTGCTTTTAAACAGCTAATTTAAAAATTTAAGCCGGGGTTAAGCTGTTTTGAGCGAGTCTTATAATCCTTTTCATGGGTGTATTACAAAATCTTACGAATTGTTTTTTCCATCTTTGACAAAAAAGCTTTAAAATAGGGGCACTAGTGAACATTTTTATGGAGAGCGACTTGTCGCAATCAATAGTAGAAGTCAAGGATGTTAGCTTTTCGAGAGGCAATAGAACCATATATAAAAATATGAGTTTTAGCGTTCCTAAAGGTAAAATTACTGCGATTATGGGGCCAAGCGGAATTGGCAAAACCACTATGTTGCGTTTAATTGGTGGTCAGCTTAAACCAGATTCAGGTGATATTTTATTTGAAGGTGGCAGCATTCCTAAAATGTCTCGTAAAGAGTTATACGAAGCACGTACTAAAATGAGTATGCTTTTTCAAAGTGGTGCGTTGTTTACTGATATGTCGGTATTTGACAATATCGCGTTTCCTATAAGAGAGCACACAAAGCTAAGTGAAGACCTGATTCGATTAGTTGTGTTAATGAAACTGCAAGCGGTTGGACTACGTGGCGCTAAAGATTTAATGCCATCTGAGTTATCCGGCGGTATGGCAAGGCGTGCTGCACTTGCACGCGCTATAGCACTTGATCCAGAGCTAATCATGTACGATGAACCATTTGCAGGGCAAGATCCTATTTCGATGGGCGTATTGGTTAAGCTAATTAAGTCGCTCAACGAAGTATTAGGTTTATCGTCTTTAATCGTGACGCACGATGTAACAGAGGTAATGAGTATTGCCGAACACGTTATAATTATCGCCGATCAAGGGGTAATTGGTTCTGGTACTCCAGATGAAATGCGTAATCATGAATCTCCTTTAGTTCAACAGTTTTTAAAAGGCTTGTCGGATGGTCCTGTACCATTTCATTTTCCGGCTCAGGCTTATGCAGACGAACTACTTGGAGAAAAAGCATAATGTTGGATTTATTTCAAAAGCTAGGACATAAAACGCTAGGACGCTTTGCGGCCCTTGGTCGTTCTGCTTATATGCTGTTTAGTGCATTAGCGCATGTTCCTAATTTTAAAAAAGGCACACCGTTACTTGTTCGCCAGCTTTATATGGTTGGTTCGCAATCGTTACTCATTATTATGGTGTCGGGTTTGTTTATCGGTATGGTGTTGGCTTTACAAGGTTACACCGTATTGGTTGGTTATGGCGCTGAGGATAGTTTAGGGCCGTTAGTGGCACTGAGCTTATTGCGAGAACTAGGCCCGGTTGTTACTGCATTATTATTTGCAGGACGCGCAGGTAGCGCTTTGACAGCTGAAATTGGCTTAATGAAAGCAACAGAGCAACTTTCATCACTTGAGATGATGGCAATCGATCCGCTAAAACGTATTATTGCACCGCGCTTTTGGGCGGGTTTTATAAGCATGCCATTGCTTGCATTGATATTTTCAGCTGTAGCAATTATAGGCGCTCATTTAGTGGGGGTAGATTGGCTGGGGGTTGATACAGGTAGTTTTTGGTCAATCATGCAATCGCAAGTGTCGTTTCAGCAAGACATACTAAACGGTATTATTAAAAGCTTTGTATTTGCCATAGTGGTGACCTGGATTGCGCTTTATAAAGGATATGACTGTGTGCCGACCTCAGAAGGGATCAGCAAAGCAACCACCGAAACGGTTGTTCATTCGTCATTAGCAGTTTTAGGTTTTGACTTTATTTTGACAGCGGTAATGTTTACCAGCTAATAGGGTATAGATAATGAATTCACGGAAATTAGAAATTTTAGTTGGTTTTTTTGTAGCACTTGGCATTTTAGCTTTTGCGATGCTTGCACTTAAAGTTGCCAATTCAGGTATTAGTGGCTCTGGCGAAACATATACGCTTAATGCCAAGTTTGAAAACATCGGCTCGTTAAAAGCGCGTGCGCCAGTAAAAGTAGGTGGTGTTGTAATTGGCCGTGTTGAATCAATTTATGTTCACCCACAAGAGTTTTTACCAGTCGTTAATATGACCATTGACGCACAGTACTTATGTCGTTTTTCAGACACAAGCTCAATCTCTATTTTAACGTCGGGTATTTTAGGTGAGCAGTACTTAGGTATTCACCCTGTAATTTCTCCAGATTCTGCTAAGCAACGTTGTTTAGGCGAAACAGTGACAGAAAACAAGCAAGATGAAGCAATTGACGATTTATTTGGTGTGGAAAGTAAAGCACTAGGTGATGGCGATTCAATCACTGATACTAAGTCTGCCATTGTACTTGAAGAATTAATCGGGCAGTTTTTATTCAACCAAGGTAGTGAGTAATTATTATGTTGAAAAAGTTTTTAGCTATTGTAGCAATTGGCACAATGACGCTAACTCAAAGCGTAAGTGCAGCAGATGTGAAATTAGTCGATCCTAATAAAATGGTACGCCAAGTTGCCGATAATACATTTGCGCGCATTAAAAAAGATCAGCCATTAATTGTTAAAGATCAGGAATACCTTCGCGTAATAGTCGAAGAAGAATTAATGCCTTATATCGACTATAAATATGCAGCACTTCGTGTACTTGGCAGTGAAGTATCTAAAGTTCGTGCAATTACCGACGAGGCTGAAAAGGCCAAAGCAATTAAAGAAATTCAACGCTTTATTGGTGTATTTAGAGAGTACTTAGTTGCTACTTATGCAGGTGTATTTACTCAATACACAAACCAGAAAGTTGAGTTTGGTGCAGAGCAAGCGTTTAAAGGTAAAGACGTCGTTGTTGTTAAGACTAAAATTATTGAAGACGGTAAACCTGATATCAGAATCGATTTTAAAGTACGCGAAGACCGCGACGGTGAATGGCGCGCGTACGATATGATTGCCGAAGGTATTAGTTTACTGGATGCAAAGCAAAGCGAGCTGCAAGGTATTTTGCGTCAGCAAGGTATTGATAATGTAAGTAACCTTTTAGAGCAAAAGAGTCAGCTACCAGTTCAGTTTAGAGGCAGTAACTCGAATGACTAAATTGGCAATAAGCCAAGTTGATGGACAACATTTTGGAGTAAGCGGTGAGCTTACTCGAAATTCAATTGGCGATGAACAGCTTCTGAACAATAAGTTATTAACTAAGCATAAAATCATCTATTTCGACCTAAGTGGAGTATCAAGGGTTGACACAGCAGGCTTAGCTTGGTTAATTCACTCTTTTGCAGAATTAAAGCAGCAAGGCATTCGCCTTGAATTGCAAAACCTACCTGAGCAATTGCAAAATTTAATGCAATTGGGTCAGGTTACAACCCTATTTGAGTGAGAGTTATGGAAACTAGCCAAGTCGAAACATTATTACGCGAAGAACTTCAATTAGCTGAAGTACATGTAAAAGCCAATGGTAGTCATTATGAAGTTGTTGCAGTAGGCGAATGCTTTGACGGTTTAAGCCGAGTTAAAAAGCAGCAGCTAGTTTATGGTCCATTAATGAATACAATTTCAGATGGGACAATTCACGCAGTATCTATTCGTGCATTTACTCCTGTAGAGTGGAAGCGTGAACAAAAATTCATTTTACCGCAATAACTAGGGCCTCCTAATGGATCAATTTGTAATTCAAGGTGGCACTTCACTTGCTGGTGAAGTGACTATTTCGGGCGCTAAAAATGCCGCACTTCCTATCTTATTTGCTTCACTATTAGCTGATGGTAAAAGTATATTTACTAATGTACCGCGTCTTCGCGACATAGTGACCACTGAAGCCTTATTAAAAACTTTAGGTGCAGATGTTAATTGGCAGGGCGATACGCTAGTAATTGACGGTGCAACGGTTAATAAAACATTAGCGCCTTACGACTTAGTAAAGCAAATGCGCGCCTCTGTGCTTGCATTAGGCCCTCTAGTTGCACGTTTTGGTGAGGCTCAAGTGTCTTTACCTGGTGGGTGCGCTATTGGTGCTCGCCCTGTTGATATCCATATTCAAGGTTTGGAGCGCATGGGCGCACAAATAAACGTTGAAAATGGTTATATTAATGCCAAGGTTAATGGTCGCTTAAAAGGCGCTGAAATTTTTATGGAAATGGTAAGTGTAGGCGCTACCGAAAACCTATTAATGGCAGCGGCCCTCGCTGATGGTAAAACCATACTTGATAATGCGGCACGCGAGCCTGAAATAATTGATTTAGCTAACTGCCTAATTGCTATGGGCGCTAAAATCACAGGTGCAGGTACTAGCCGCATTGAAGTTGAAGGCGTTGAGCGTTTAGCTGGCTGTGAACACAGTATTTTACCTGACCGAATTGAAACTGGGACGTTTTTAGTCGCAGCAGCAATGGCTGGCGGTGAAGTACTTTGTAAAAATACAGACTTTCATTCTCTTGAGCCTGTGATTGAAAAGCTACGTGCTACGAATGCGCACCTAGAAGTACATAACGATAGTATTTATCTTGATATGCGCGGCCGAGAACTTAAAGCCGTGAATATTAAAACAGCTCCACACCCAGGTTTTCCTACGGATATGCAAGCTCAGTTTACAGCATTGAATGTAGTAGCAAATGGTAGTGCAACGATCACAGAAACGATTTTTGAAAACCGTTTTATGCATGTACCAGAGTTGCAGCGTATGGGCGCTAATATTCGTTTAGAAGGGCATACCGCAATTTGTGGTGAGACTGAAAGCTTAACGGGTGCGCAAGTGATGGCAACCGATTTACGCGCTTCAGCTAGCTTAATTTTAACGGGTATAGTGGCACAGGGTGAAACGGTTGTTGACCGTATTTATCACGTTGATAGAGGCTATCAGCGCATTGAAGATAAGCTAAGTGCGTTGGGTGCAAACATTAAACGTAGAAGTAGCTAAGTAGATAACTAGTTAAGCTATTTAAAAAAGGTCGGATACGCAAATTGCTATCCGACCTTTTTATTGACGATTGGTATTACTCTTTATTAGAGCTTTGTTTCAAGCTCAGCTACCACCACCATGATTTTTTCTATTTTGCCATCTCTGTATAGCTCAAATTCTATTTCTTTACCGGGCTCCGTATTACCTATTTTTTCAAGCACTTTTTGTGGGTTTGCTACCGAAAGCCCTGCAATTTTAATGACGATATCTTGCTCTTCAATACCCGCTTGCCATGCTGGCCCCAAAGGGTCTAAATTAGTAATGCGCATGCCGGTAACCGGCGTTAGGCTGTCGTTTACTTCTTTACCCGTACTATCTACTGCTGTGCCTTCAAAGCCTAAATAGCCGCGCACAACCCGACCGTGACGAATGAGTTTACCCATCACTTTTTTAGCAAGTGAGTAAGGAACCGCAAAAAATATTCCTTGAATATTCAAGTTCTCACGCGTTTTAAATTGTGCAGAAGTAATGCCGACTAAATCACCATTGGAGTTAACTAATGCGCCGCCGGAGTTGCCCACGTTAATAGCTGCATCCATTTGCAATAAGTTATTGTAAGGGCTATCTGTAATTTTTTGCTTACCCGTTGCACTAATAATGCCTTGAGTGATTGTTTGCCCTAAGTTAAGCGGGTTGCCTATAGCAAGTACAACATCGCCTACATTTGATACATAGCTATCGTTTACGGGAATCACCGGGAGGTGATCTGCATTGATTTTAAGTAAGGCTAAATCAGTAATGGTATCAAAACCAATGAGTTGCACATCAAAAAAGCGTCGGCCATCGGTTAAGATAACCATAATTTGGTCTGCATTATTAACAACATGATAGTTAGTAAGAATATAACCGTCTTGCGACATAATGACGCCAGAGCCTAGCTCTTGTACCGTGTTTTTTCTTTTATAACGAGGCTCTTTGGAAATGCTTTCTGAAAAAATAGTAACTACAGAAGGAGCTGCTCGTTTAACTGCATCAGAAAAACTCAGGTGACTCGCACTCATCGCGCTTGGAAGGGGAACATTAGGAAGTAAGGCGGCTCGCATATTAGGGCTGAAAAAAACCACTAAAAAAGCAATACTTAGACCTGCAAATAAAGGGGGAAGAATAAATTTTATTAATTTCAGCACAGTTTTCTTATTATGTAAGTGAGCAATCTCTTTATGATGACATAAAAAAAATAACAGCGGCAAGTGCCACTGTTATTTTTATTACATTAATAGTGCTATTTATTACTGAATTAAAATAAATATAGACTCACGACCACGTTGCACGCCAAGTACGATATTACCTTTGGTGTTTTCGATAATCTTATTCATATCACGAATAGTCTCTACTCGTTGGCGATTCACTTGCATAATAATATCACCTTCTTCAAGGCCAACACGGGCAGAAGGTGAGCGAGGGTCTACAGACGTAACCTCAACACCTTTATTACTATTTTTTTGCACGTTTTCAAGTGTCGCGCCTTGGAACGCAGGATGCAGCTCTTCGCCAGTCGCTGTAACACCTGATGCACCATCAAGAGTTACTTTTACCGTTTTAATTTTACCATCGCGGTAAATACCTAGTTTTATTTCGCGGCCTTCACCTAGCGTAGCAATTTTGCTGCGTAGTTCATGGAAACCACTAATATCACCGCCATTAATGCTAACAATTACGTCACCTGCTTTTATACCTGCTTTACTTGCAGCAGTGTCGTCCATTACTTGCATTACATAAGCACCTTGTTTAACGTCAAGTTGCTGCGCTTTAGCAAGGCCTGCATCAAGTGGGCGGCCAGAGATACCCAGCGAACCTCGGCGTACTTCACCGTGTTCAACAATTTGATCAACTAAGTTTTTCATCATGTTTGATGGAATGGCAAAACCAATACCCACGTTACCGCCAGAAGCACCTAAAATCGCAGTGTTAATACCAATCAATTCACCGTTTAAGTTAACTAATGCACCACCAGAGTTGCCTTGGTTAATAGCAGCATCGGTTTGAATGAAATCTTCGTAGCCCTCAATATTTAAACCACTACGACCAAGAGCACTAACAATACCAGATGTAACTGTGTGGCTAAGTCCAAATGGGTTACCAATAGCGACAGCAAAGTCGCCCACTCGTAAACTGTCTGAATTTGCGAGTTTTATTTCAGTTAAGTCATCAGCGTCTATTTGTAAAAGAGCGATGTCTGATTCTGTATCAGTACCAATTTTAGTTGCTTCAAATTCACGGCCATCTTCGAGGGTTACTACCATTTTTTCGGCATCTTGGATTACGTGATTATTAGTGACTACATAACCCTCATCAGCATCAATAATCACCCCAGAGCCTAATCCACTAAATTGACGCTTTTGACTGCGAGGCTGTTGCTGTCCAAAAAAGTATTCAAGCGGATCTGCACGGCGGCGTACTTCTTTTGAGCCTGAAACTTGGATACTTACAACACCTGGAGATATTTTCTCTAGCATGGGGGCAAGAGTTGGTAGTTGTTGACCATTTACTGCAATTGGCATTTTTGCATAAGACGCTACTGGGCTCATTAACAAGCTTGTAGATAAAATAGCTGCGCTGATAAGTGATAATTTCATTTTCATAGTCAGGGGTAACTCCACTTAAGATAAAGCAAAACAAAAAGGGCTACTTTACAGCAGCCCTTTTCGGTTTATTAAGATAAAACAACAAAGCTGTTATATCTAAAGACTATGGGGTCAAAAAAAAGTTCATCAAGATGCTTTAGAATGTTCTGAAACTTTATTTTGACCAGCAAATAAACCTGATTCACCTGATACATAATCAGCTGGTTGTGCTGCGGCTGTAGAACGATCGCATTGACGCTCTTTTAATGAAGCCTGCAGTTGTTCTGTTGTTTCTTTTGAAAAGAATGGTTCAGCTGGTGCTTTATTTCTATCTTCTAGAAGAAGCTGGTTTGTTTCTTCAACGTGACTAAGCAGTTGATCATAGTTTTCTTTCATTTTATTTACGAGCTTACCAGTATTCGCTAAATGATCAGCTACATCTTGGCGATACTGCTCTAACGCATTTTCAGCTTGCTCTGCTTGCTCTTTTAATTCATCTTGTTTGAACTGTTTTTTAGTAACAAATGCGCCAATAAAAAATGCTACAACAGCAACAATAACAATCAAACCTACCCACATAACTGTGCCCATAAAAACTACCCCTTTGGGAAAATAACTAACGAATGCCGATTCAATTATAAATCATACTAAGTGTAATATACCCCGAGTTATGATGCGTGTTAATATGCTTTGCAAATTAAACTGTGTTTTAACTGTAAATAGATATGACTCCTTGGCAAACATACCAACAAGACTTAAAGCGAGATGACTTTGTACACGACGCAGCACAAGAAAATGCTGTGCGCCATTTACAACGTCTATACGATGACCTAACTCAGACAAAGCCAAAACAAAAAGGCTTTTTTGCTAAGCTATTTAGTAAAGAAGAACCTGCGCCTGTAAAAGGTTTGTACTTTTGGGGGGGAGTAGGGCGTGGTAAAACTTATTTAGTTGACACTTTTTACGAATCATTACCGGGCACACGTAAAATGCGTGTGCACTTTCATCGATTTATGCACCGAGTGCATAACGAGCTTAAAAAGCTAAATAATACGGCTAATCCATTAGAAAAAATTGCTGACACTTTTAAAGCAGAAACAGACATTATTTGCTTTGATGAGTTTTTTGTACAAGACATTACTGATGCCATGCTATTAGGTGGCTTAATGGAAGCGCTATTTGCACGGGGCATAGTACTTGTAGCAACCTCTAATATAGTGCCAGATGAACTTTACAGAAATGGCTTACAGCGAGCTCGTTTTATGCCAGCTATTGAGCTTGTTAAAAAAAATACCGAGATAGTTAATGTAGATTCAGGTATCGATTATCGCTTACGTACTTTAGAGCAAGCTGAAATTTTTCATAGTCCGTTAGATGAAGATGCGGATAAAAACCTATTTGAGTACTTCGATAAGTTATCGCCAGAGCCAGGGCAATTAGATGAGTCGATAGAGATAGAAGGGCGAAAAATCAAAACGCGTAAAGTAGCTAAATGCGTTGTGATGTTTGAGTTTAGTGAATTGTGCGAAACAGCACGTAGCCAGGTCGATTACATGGAGATTAGCCGCTTATACAATACGGTGATTATTTCTAACGTAAAACAGCTAGGTCAAACTAATGATGATGCTGCTAGACGTTTTATTGCTTTAGTGGATGAATTTTACGAGCGCCATGTAACTTTAATTATATCGGCTGAAAAACCTATTACCGAACTTTATACCCAAGGTAATTTAAATTTTGAATTTAAGCGTTGTATTAGTCGTTTACAAGAAATGCAATCCTTAGAATATTTAGCTAGAGAGCATTTAGTTTAAATAAGTAAGTAAATGTGTAATAGGGCAACTATAAAAAAAGAGGTACATATATAGTACTTCTTATTTCTGAAATTTCTTGTGGAAAAAACAACCGGCGAGTAGCAATGTGTTTTAAGTGCTGGTATACTCCCGCGTCTGCCACGTTGCGTTCTATGTCCTCATATAGTCTAGCCACTTGTGAGCGGCGCAAAAGTCTAAAACTCGAAGGGGTTATAGCAAACTTAGAGCAGTAGTTAATATTAACTACTTGTGGTTTTAATTGAAAAACATTGGATTTTTATAAATGAAAACGTTTGTTGCTAAACCAGAAACAGTAAAACGTGACTGGTACGTAGTTGACGCTGAAGGTAAAACTTTAGGTCGCATCGCTACTGAAATCGCTCACCGCCTACGCGGTAAGCATAAAGCTGAATACACTCCTCACGTAGATACTGGTGATTACATCATCGTTATCAACGCTGAAAAAGTTACTGTAACTGGTAACAAATTCAAAGATAAAGTGTACTACGCTCACTCTGGTTTTCCAGGTGGCCTTAAGTCTACTACTTTTGATAAACTTCAAGCTGCAAAGCCTGAAATGATCATCGAGAAAGCTGTAAAAGGCATGTTGCCACGTGGTCCTTTAGGCCGCGCTATGTACCGTAAACTTAAAGTTTACGCAGGTACTGAGCATAACCATGCTGCACAACAGCCTCAGGTTCTAGACATTTAAGGAGCACCATCATGGCAAATCAATACTACGGTACAGGTCGTCGTAAAAGTTCAAGTGCTCGCGTATTCTTACGCCCAGGCACTGGTAACATCGTAATCAACAAACGCTCTCTAGAAGAGTATTTTGGTCGCGAAACAGCACGCATGGTTGTTCATCAAGCTCTTGAGCTAGTTGATATGACTGAAAAATTTGACCTTTACATCACCGTTTCTGGTGGTGGTACAACTGGTCAAGCTGGTGCTATCCGTCACGGTATCACTCGTGCACTTATGGAGTTTGACGAGTCACTACGTCCACAACTTCGTAAAGCAGGTTTTGTTACACGTGATGCACGTAAAGTTGAACGTAAGAAAGTGGGTCTTAAGAAAGCGCGTAAGCGTCCACAGTTCTCAAAACGTTAATCTATACGTTATCAAGAATTCAAAAACCCAGCTTATGCTGGGTTTTTTGTTTTCAAATCAAAAAGTTTACATTTGCTACTTAATTTAAATTTGTTTATAGCGGTCGCCATACTTGGTATTGCTGTAATTAATGATGATCAAATTTATTAATAACTGCGTATTAATCGAACGAAAGTTAAAAAACACTCAGATAGCTGCAAAAAAGTTAAATAATTATCGTAATTAGTTTAAATCCATCAGTTAATTGGTGGAATTTTTTGCTACAATTGGCGTGGAAGTAAAATGAGTGAGTTTAACGACACTATGTACAGTTTTTACTGTTTCCTCTTAGTGGTGTTGATCTCGGTCAGTATATTGTTTTTACAGAAGCGTTATTATAGTCGTTCGGCTTTATTCTCGAGCTAGCTTAATCAAATTTTTGATCAAGTCAGGTTTATTCGAGCATGGGGCTTTGAATAACCTTGTTTTAATCAAGGGTTTTAATTATGATCGCTTCTATTTTAAAAATTTCGAATAATTAACCTGCTGTAACTGATGTTCTCAATATAGCAAGTGTTGAGAATCATAGTGGAGATAAGTGGATGAGCAATGCGCCTGTAGACAATGGCCGACGTCGCTTTTTAACCATAGCTACCTCTGTTGTAGGTGGTGTTGGTGCGGCTGGGGCTGCTGTTCCTTTTATTGCGTCTTGGAATCCAAGTGAGCGAGCTAAATCTGCGGGTGCGCCTGTAGAAGTAGATATCAGCAAACTTGAGCCTGGACAATTAATACGTGTCGAGTGGCGTGGTAAACCTGTATGGGTTGTATCACGTACCCCAAAAATGCTTGAGCAGATGAAAGAACATGAAGGTCAACTTCGTGATCCGCAATCGCAAGAGCCACAACAATTAGAATCATCAACAAATGATTACCGTTCATTACGTCCAGAAATATTTTTGGCTGTAGGTATTTGTACACATTTAGGATGTTCACCAGGCTTTTTACAAGGTAATTTTGGTGAGAAAGTAGAAGGGACTGATGACGGTTTCTACTGCCCGTGCCACGGTTCTAAATTTGATATGGCTGGTCGAGTATTTCAATCGGTACCTGCACCATTAAACTTAGAAATACCACCTTATACTTTTCTAGATGACACCACTATTTTAGTGGGCGAAGAAAGAGGGGTAGCCTAATGTTTGGTAAGATTATTGGTTGGATAGACGACCGAATCCCAATGACACGTGTTTGGAACATGCACATTGCACAGTATCCAGCACCTAAAAACTTTAACTTCTGGTACTTTTTTGGCTCACTAGCCATGTTAGTACTAGTAAACCAAATCCTAACAGGTATTTGGTTAACGATGAACTTTGTTCCGTCTGCTGAAGGTGCTTTTGCCTCGGTAGAGTACATCATGCGTGATGTAGAATATGGCTGGTTACTACGTTACTTGCACTCAACAGGTGCATCAGCGTTTTTCATCGTTGTATATATGCATATGTTCCGTGGCATGATCTACGGTTCTTACCAAAAGCCGCGTGAATTACTGTGGTTATTTGGTATGTTCATTTTCTTAGCGCTAATGGCTGAAGCATTCATGGGATACTTATTACCATGGGGCCAAATGTCGTTCTGGGGCGCACAAGTAATCATTTCATTATTCGGTGCTATTCCGGTTATTGGTGATGACTTAACACTTTGGATCCGTGGTGACTACGTAATATCAGGTGCAACGCTTAATCGCTTCTTTGCATTACATGTAATTGCACTACCACTGGTTATTGTAATCTTAGTTTTCTTACACATTGTTGCTCTACACGAAGTGGGTTCAAATAATCCTGAAGGTATCGAGATTAAACGTAAGAAAGGCTCAGTAGCTGAAGAAGATAAGCCTAAATTTAAATTCCACGAGTATTACACTAACAAAAAAGACATTGTTGATGCGATACCGTTCCACCCTTACTACACAGTTAAAGATATTGTGGGTGTGGTTGGTTTCTTAATACTGTTTTGTTGGGTTGTGTTCTTTATGCCGGCGATGAATGGCTTCTTTTTAGAAGGTCCAAACTTCGAGGCAGCTAACCCACTTAAAACACCTGAGCATATTTTCCCGGTTTGGTACTTTACGCCATTCTATGCAATCTTACGTGCAATCCCTGATAAGTTAATCGGTGTTGCGGCGATGGGTGCATCGATTGTAGTACTTGCATTACTACCTTGGATAGACCGTGGTAGAGTTAAATCGGTTCGTTACCGTTGTGGTTTCCATAAATGGAACATTGCAGGCTTTGTTGTAACTTTCGTTCTTCTTGGTTGGGTGGGTGCAACTCCACAAACTGATATGAAAACGATTATTTCTCAAATCTGTACTGTGACTTACTTTATGTTCTTCGTACTGTTGTTTGTATACAGTAAGAACGAAAAAACTAAGCCATTGCCAGAGAGGTTAACGAAATGATGAAGAAGCTTATTATTGGTTTATTTGCTTTATCAGTAAACTTGTTGCCTAACATGGTTATGGCAGCAGGTCCGTCGGTTCCTTTAATGGAAGCGAATAACGACCTTACTGATCAACCATCTTTACAACGCGGTGCAAAGTTGTTCATGAACTACTGTCTTGGTTGTCACCAAATGCAGTATCAACGTTATGAGCGTACTTTTCGTGATATCGGTATCCCAACAGAAGTTGGTTTAGAGCAGTTAATTTTTGACGGCTCTAAAGTAGGTAGCCATATCACCAACGCAATTACAAAAGACGATGCAGCAAAATGGTTTGGTGCGGCTCCGCCGGATTTAACTCTAATTGCACGTGTAAAATCACCAGATTATATTTACACGTACCTAAAATCGTTTTATAAAGATGAATCTCGCCCGTTTGGAGTTAACAATATTGTTTTTCCATCGGTAGGTATGCCTCATGTTCTTCAAGAACTACAAGGTTTACCAACGCCTATCACTAAAGAAGTAGAAGAACATGGCCACACTGTGACCAAAGTTATTGCTACTGAAACTGATGGTACGGGTGAATTAAGCGTAGATGAATACGACCAAGCGGCTCGTGATTTAACAAACTTCCTTGAGTACGTGGGTGAACCTTCACGTCTTGAATCGGAAGCGCTAGGTATTAAGGTAATAGGATTCTTAATAATTCTATTTATCTTGGCATTTATGCTTAAGAAAGAATACTGGAGAGATGTTCATTAACTTGAACATTTTTAAAGGTAATTTTGCAATAGGGGCTTAAGCCCCTTTTGCTGTTTTAGTTATTTAATGGAGGTATAGGCATGGCCGTAGCTGCCAATAAGCGCCCTGTAATGACCCTTTTTTCTGGTGCTAACTGTATGTATAGCCACCAAGTACGTATTGTACTTGCGGAAAAAGGTGTAAGTGTAGATATTCATTTGGCTGAAAAAGATAACTTGCCAGAAGCACTTCACGAAATTAACCCTTACGGCACAGTGCCAACACTGATTGACCGTGAGCTTGGTTTATACCAGGCAAACATCATCATGGAATACCTTGATGAGCGTTTTCCTCATCCTCCACTAATGCCTGTTTACCCGGTAATGCGTGGTCGTAGCCGCTTAATGATGCATCGTATTGATACTGACTGGTACAGCCTAGCTGACAAAATCAGTAACAACACGTCAGATGCTGCTCAAGCTCGTAAAGAGCTAACAGAAGCATTACTTGCTGTAGCACCTATTTTTAGCGAAGCACCTTACTTTATGAGTGAAGAGTTTAGCTTAGTAGATTGTTATTTAGCTCCACTATTATGGCGTTTACCAGAGTTTGGTATTGAGCTTAATGGTGCAGGTTCTAAAGAGCTTAAAGAGTACATGATCCGTTTATTTGAACGTGAGTCATTCCAAGCCTCTTTAACTGAAGCTGAGCGTGAGATCCGTTTATAATGACGCCTAATCGTCCTTATTTATTACGTGCTTTTTTTGATTGGATAGTCGATAACGAGTGTACACCGCATTTAGTGGTAGACGCTGGGTTTGCAAATGTACAAGTGCCAACACAGTTTGTTCAAGACGGACAAATTGTTTTAAACATAAGTCCATCAGCGGTCACACAGTTTTCGTTAGACTTAACCCAACTTAGCTTCAATGCGCGCTTTGGTGGTCAGCCAATGCAAGTGTATGTGCCTCTAGGTGCTGTGCTTGCAATATACGCGCGTGAAAATGGCGAAGGAACAGTCTTTACTGCAGATGAGTTTTTAGAGGACGAAGACGATTTTGTGCCTGAGCTTGAAAGTGTTGATTCATCAGCTGAATTTATTGATGAAACACCACCAGAAAAGCCACAGAAGAAAAAAGGCTCTCATTTACGCGTTATTAAATAATAAGTAAATGCAAAAAAAACCGCTTAATAAGCGGTTTTTTTATGTCTGTATTTTACTTTACATATATTCGAATACTTTAATTACACGCTCTACGCCAGATACATTTCGGGCAATGTTTACAGCTTGAGTAGACTCAGAGTCAGATACTAAACCCATTAAAAATACTTCAGCGTTTTCAGTAACTACTTTAATGTTATTACTGCTAATGTCTTTTGCTGTTAGTAGCTGAGCTTTTACTTTAGAAGTTAACCAAGAGTCATGCGTTTGTGTAGTAATACCAATATTTGAGCCAATACGAATTTGGTTATGTATCTTACGAATACCTGAAACGCCCTCAATGGTACGCTGTGCTTCGTTTCTCATTTCTTCATTAGATACTTGACCTACAAGTAAAACAATACCGTTAACGCTTACAGCGCTTATATTGGCAAACTTTTCAAGGCGTTCTACTTCGCTAAGTGCAATACTGGCTTTTATTTCAATATTGTTATCGTCAATTTGAGAGCCAATGGTACGGCGATCGTTCGCTGCAGTTACTGCACTGGCTGTACCTGCAACAACAGCAGCTGCGCAGCCTTGTAGTAATACAACAGTACCTAAAACAATAAGAGAGCGTTTAAACATAATTTTCATCCTGAGGGAAAAGCGTTAAATCAACAAGTTCGCTTAAACAATGTAAGTTAACTAAATGGGATTCGATAATGCGGCTAGGGCGTTTAGATGGGGATCTAATTTCAACATCGTTAGGGCCAAGTAGGCCAACCAACTCGCCACCATCATCACCAACCATAACTATGACCTTCATATCTTTAGTTAGTGCAGCTTCAACGGCAGAAATAACATGTTTTTCGTTACCGTTAATAGCCAGTACAAGCAATAAATCACCTTGCTGAGCAAAAGCTCGGACTTGGCGAGCAAATGTATCGTGATCGTCTACCTGAGTACTTTGTCCAAGGTTAACGTTTTCTTGCGATAGAGCAATTGCGGGTAAACAAGGACGCTCGGTTTCATAGTGATTAACCAATACTCCCGCCATGTGCTGGGCGAGCATGTGGCAATTTGCAGTACCGCAGCAAATGAGTTTATTTCCGTTGATCAGACTTTGTGCAATAGTAAATGCAGCTGACTCAAGCGCACTAGGTAGCACTTCACCAGCAGCGATTTGAACTTGAATGCTTTCTGTAAAAATTTCTTTAATTGTGTCTTGCATAGCCTACCAATAATTTATCTTTGTATTTGCGTTTAAAATACATTTTTAAGCCAATTAATATTAGGAGATGCTTCTCCTGTAATGGCTACATAATCAATTCTTAGTGCTTGGTTAGTTAAATTTTTAGCTGCTAAGTAATGATAAATACTACGTTTTAATCGAGCTTGTTTTTGTGGGCTAAGTGCATAGTTGGCACCGCCACGGGCATTATTTTTGCGAAACTTGACCTCAATGAATACAAGGGTGTCGCCTTCTTTCATAATGACATCAAGCTCGCCAAAGGGGCAGTAATAATTACGTTCAATGGGTGTTAAGCCCTGAGTAACTAAGTATTTTTGCGCTTCAAGCTCATAATACTGGCCTTTTTCGCGACTATTTTGCCACAGCTCTTTAAACCACGACATGCCGCCCCCTTAACTTAATAAAGTTTAATTTATAGTTTGTATATCACCCGCTGATTGCATAAACAATGGTACCGGGCGTTGTGTTTCTAATTGCACAGGCTTAATGCGACGGTTTGTATATTGAGCCCAGTCGAGCATACGTTCTATATGGCCGCTGGTATTAACAGATAACTTACCGCTTAAGCCACTATATTGATTGCCTGGCATTACGCTTAACTGTCTAATGTCATGTAATATTGATACTGCATCGTATGCCATTGCAAATAAGCGTTGGCTAATATCAATTTGCTCTGGCCATAGAGAGTTGTACTGTTGGCGTAAATTATGTTGTTTAATTTGTGAATCAAGCATCCACGGTAATTCAGTGAAGTATAGGCCGTCTAAGTCGCCTTTGTCTGTACTGTCAATTTGTTTACTATGACTTTTAGAGCTTGCATAAAGTGGAATGCGATCAGCAAATGTACTGACGTTTACATCAAGGTAAGGTTTAATTAAGCGAGTTTCTATTGCATCACCCAAAATATAAATAACGTCTATATCACTGCGTGAACGCGTTTCGTTTTCTACTTCTTGCTTAAATAATGCTTTAACTGTTTGTATGCGATCTTTTGACTTATCAACTTCTAATAAGCTGGTAATTGTGTTCGGCATATCTTTTTTATCGTTATAAAAACCGATTTGTGGCTTGGTTTCGCTGTAGCGTTGCCACTGTAGGTTAAAATAATCAACTAAACGTTGGCCATTTGCATTATTTGGCGCAAGCAGCATAGGCTTTTGATAGCCCTTAGTTAAAAAGTGTTCCAGAGCTTGTTGTACTTCGTGCTCAGGGTTTAATGCAAAGTAATAATGCTGAAGCGAAATGCGCTCACCATCAAAGGTGTTTAAATGCAGTACCGGGGTATCAATAAGAGTTTGTGCATTGGCTAGTTTATCAATATTTGCTTTAAGTAGAGGACCAATTACAAAATCAGGCTTTATTTCTTCAAGTTGTGCTGCGATTTCCTCAGTGCTTAGGTTTTCATCAATAAAAATAGTGTCGTTAATAGTTTGCGTATCAAGTGCAGCTAACACACCCGCTTTAAGCGCATCACCTAAGCGTTCGTTAGGGCCTGATTGTGGAAACAACACAACTAAACGCTTTATATTAATAGGGGCGAGCTCAGTAAGCATTTCGTCTTGTTCAGGTAATACAGAAAAAGCCGGATGCCCAATATAGCGCCTGCGCCAATTATTAATTGCTTGGTCTAGCTCCACGCCACTACTTGCATATACTTGATAGTATAGACCAAGGTTTACCCAGCCTTGCTGGATAACCGAACCACGGTTAAAACGTTCAAGCGCATATGAAGAGAGCTGTTTTAAGTTATCCCACAAATTTTGATTGAGCTGAGGGATTTCTATATTGTTTTTTGTAGCTGTTTCAGAAGCTCTAAAGAAATAGGGGGCAGCTTTTTTTGGAAAATTTTGCGATGCATAAATACTGGCTGTTAAAAACTGATGCCAAGCAAAATGCTCAGGTTGAGTAAGTTGTCCGTCTAGCGATTGTAAAATCACCAAAGCTTGATCATTCTTATTCTGTTGTTTTTGTGCAAATGCAATATAAAGACGGTTTTGGATTTGATCAACACTTGCGGTTAATTCAAGCTCATTACCAATTTTCTCTAACAAAGGCCAGTTTTGCTCACTAATTGCGGCATCACGGGCGCTATACAATAACTGTATTTTATCGGCACCTTGGCGGTTTTGCGCCAATTGGTAGATAGATTGCGCGCTGGTTGCCTGATTTTGCAGTGCATTAGTGCGGTTACTTACGTTATCGCTGTTTTTAGTTGGTTTTTCGGTTGTGCTACACGCCGATAACCCTGACAATATAATTAATAGACTAACTAGTTTAAGTCGCACAATGATTTCCCAATACGTTAACGCGATTTGCTTATATTACTGACTGACGCAGGAGACCTCAATGTTAAATGAGGAGAATTCACAGAAAATTGGCACTCTTTACATTGTTGCCACCCCAATTGGCAATTATGACGACTTAAGTCACCGTGCCATTGCGACATTATCGCAAGTTGACTTAATAGCTGCTGAAGACACTCGCCATACCGGCAAGCTACTTAGCCACTTTGGAATTAAGGCAAAAACGTTTGCATTACACGACCACAACGAAAAGCAAAAAGCACAGCAAATTATTGATCAACTTAATCAAGGTTTAAATATTGCTTTAGTATCTGACGCTGGTACACCGCTAATTAGTGATCCAGGCTACGCTGTGGTAAATCTATGTCGCGAACAAGGCGCTCATGTTACACCTGTTCCAGGTGCATGTGCTGCAATTACAGCCGTATGTTGTTCAGGCTTACCAACCGACCGTTTTCAGTTTATTGGTTTTACGCCAGCTAAAAGCAAAGCTCGCCAAGACTTTTTTACCGAAGCTGTTAACTCAGGTATCACCAGCATAATGTACGAAAGTACGCACCGTATTATGGCAAGCCTTGATGATTTAGCACTAGCCCTAGGTGATGAGCAACAAGTCGTGTTTGCTAAAGAGCTAACCAAAACCTTTGAAACATTTTTTAATGGTAGTGTAAGTGAGCTTAAACAGTTTTTAACTGATGATCCTACCAAGCAGCGCGGCGAAATAGTGCTTATGCTTGCGGGCAAACCAAAGCAAATAGACGATGTTCCGCCTGAAGCGCGCAAAATGCTGGCACTTCTTGAGAGTGAAATGCCAATGAAAAAAGCCTGTGGCGTTGTAGCCGAATACTTTGGTATGAAGAAAAACGCTTTATATAAAACAATTATTGAAGAAAAAGAGTAAATTTTACTGCGCTTGTTATTAGCCTCATGTATACTGCGCGCCGAGTCAGCCAAGATGATCGCTGCCTGTGACGAAAATGATCAGGGGGAGGAAAGTCCGGGCTCCATAGGGCAGAGTGCCAGCTAACGGCTGGGGGGCGTGAGCCCACGACAAGTGCAGCAGAGAGGAGACCGCCAATCTCGATTGGTAAGGGTGAAAGGGTGCGGTAAGAGCGCACCGGGCCGCTAGTAATAGTCGGTTGCAAGGTAAACTCCACTCGGAGCAAGACCAAATAGGGTTCTATCATTTTAAATAATGAACGCGTGGCCCACGTGAGAACCGGGTAGGTTGCTTGAGCCATAGAGCGATTTATGGCCTAGACGAATGATTATCACTTTCTTCGGAAAGGACAAAACCCGGCTTACCGGCTGACTCACTCATTAAATAGAAAGCCCGCAGTTAACGCTGCGGGCTTTTTTGTGCTTGTAAATTTTAGTTAATACAACTTCAGCATCTTTAAATAATATTTTTACCTTGTTCTGGATCGCGAGATTGCTCTGCTTGTTCACGTATTTCGTCGGTATCACTGCTCACATCATCAAGTGTTTTAGTTTGATCAACTGTTTCACTTTTTTCGCTTTGCACTTGCGATGGTTGTTTTTCCTCTAAATTAGAAACATTTTCACTAGGGTCGGTGAGTATAATTCTTTCTCGTGCGTCATCAGGCATGCTGATGTTTTGTTTTGTGAACTCATTGACTAATTCGCGCATAAGCTGGGAAGCTACTTTTAATGGACTGTGTTGCTCGCTATTAACCCAAAAATACAAAACGAAGTTAATAGTAGATGAGCCTAAGTTTTTTATTAAAACCTGCGCAGGTGGATCGCTAAGCACCGCATTTTGTTGATTGGCAATAGCTAGGGCAAGAGTTTGTGCGCTGCGTATATCATTATCATAGCCAATACCAATTTCTACTTTTCCGCGCATTTTTGGATTGGCAGTCAGGTTTTTAATAGTATTTTTATATACCGTCGCATTGGGTATTTGAATATGATTGCCATCGTAATCAACAAGTGTGGTTGCTCTTGCGGTTACTTTTTTAACAACGCCTAAACGATTGTCTACTTCAATTACATCGTCGATTTTGAAAGGCCTCTGTATGCTCAGTAATAAACTAGCGATAAAGTTCTCAGCTATGTCTCTAAAGGCAAAACCTAATATAAGTCCTATTAGTCCCGTTCCACTCATAATGGCGACAGCAAACTCGGTAAGCCCTGCTAAACGCAGGAATAAGTACACGCCAAATAAAATAATTAAAGTGCTTATACTGCGCCTTACAACTAGATGAACTAGTTTACTGTCAGTCATGTAGTCAACAGGCTTTATAAGCAATCGAGAAAGTGGCCCTGCAATTAAATAGCTTAATGCTAAAAGTATTATACCGAGTAATAGTGTGGGTAATATTTGCGCTGTTGCATGAAGTAATTGCACAGCTTGTTCATGAAAAAACTGCCACGTAAACACATCGCCTTGAAAACTTTGCGTGCTGGGAGGCGTATTGTTTAAAGCTATAATGTTTGATTGGCTACTAGGCATGGCTTATCGTCCGTGTTTGGTTTTTATAATCGCTAATATTAGGTAACAGCAAGTTTAGTACCAAATACTTTATTTAACTTGGCAAACATTTTGCTGTAGTAATGTAATACAAATATTGAGGTTTAGAATGAAAGAAGCTAAACGAGGACAGCAAGCTGAGCAGCCTGGTCATATCCCTTTTATAGGTTGGTGGGATATTGTTAAGCGCATTTTTAAGCAAATGAGTGAAGATAACTTATCTATAGTGGCAGCGGGTGTGGCATTTTATGCGTTACTTGCTATTTTTCCGGCCATTGCGGCGATGGTATCTGTGTATGCGTACTTTTCATCCCCCGCAGATATTAGTGATCATTTAAGTAAAATAGTTACTTTGCTCCCACCAAGTACCAGTGAACTAATTTTATCTCAGGTTTCTAGCCTTGCAAAAACATCAAGTGCAAGCTTGAGCTTAAGTGCAATCGGTACGCTTATACTTACTATTTGGAGTAGTTCTAAGGGCAGCCAAGCACTTATTACTGCGTGTAATATTAGTTATCGTGAATATGAAAAGCGTTCATTTTTTAAAGCTCAATTAGTACGCTTTTTATTTTCGGTAGGGGCGATTGTTGTCGCAATTTTTGCGTTATTAATTATTGGTATTTTACCTATTGTACTTAATTTAGTGGGACTAAAAGAAAGTATAGATTTATTAATTAAACTCATCTCTTGGCCATTATTAGCTTTTACCTTTAATTTTGCATTGGTACTTTTATATCGTTATGCCCCACATCGTAAACCGGCCAAATGGCGTTGGATCACGATGGGTTCGTCTATTGCTACTGTACTTTGGATTTTGGCATCTATAGGTTTTTCTTTTTATGTGTCGCGTTTTTCTAGTTACAACGAAACTTACGGCTCACTAGGTGGTGTAGTGATCATGTTGATGTGGTTGTATATCAGCGCTTATATAATCACATTAGGTGCTGTTATTAATGCAGCTACTGAGCAGCAAACAGGTAAAGACAGTACTATAGGCCCAGCTAAAGAGCGTGGGCAGCGAGGCGCCTATGTGGCAGATCACCTCGATGTAAAAAACGAATAGCTATTAGCTAAAGTTAGTGAGAGCTATAAGCTGCTCTTTAAACTCTTGTGCTGCAGGACCAAGCCTGTCGTTGTCGTTGCACATTAAATATAAATTAAGGGTACGGGTTGTACCTTGGTCTAAATTAAGTGGGATGAGCGTTTTATTTTCAATTAAATGTGCTATTTGTGTTTTTGGCAGCCAAGCGTAACCCAAATTTTGACTAACCATATCAATAGAGTTGCGTAAATGGCTGACTGTCCAGCGCATATCAGCACCTAACCAGCCATCATTGTGACTTGTGTGTGTTGCTGAGTCGCGAACTACTATTTGCCGGTGTAGCTTTAAATCGCGAAAGTTGAGTTGTTCAGTTTGTTGGTGTAATACATGGTCTTTATGCGCAACGGCTATAAACTCTATATCGCATAACGTACTGCAACTAATTCCATAGATAGGGATTGATGAAATGGCTAAATCAACTACTGAGTTATGTAATAATTCGTTTGCACCGGTTAGCACGCTTTCTACTAAATCAATCTTTAAAAGCGGGTAAAGTTCACTCGTTTTAGCAAGTGCCTTGCATAAAATGGTGTGTGGAAAAACTTCATCAACAGCTATTTTTAACGTGCTTTCTACGCCTTCGCTTAGTGTACTTGCTACCGATTCTATTTTAGTTGCTTCTTCAATTAAAAACTCGGCTCTGCGTAAAATTAGTTTACCGCTATCGGTTAAAAATGCTTTACGACCTTTTACTTCAAGCAACTTAATTTGCAAGGCGGCTTCAAGTTTTTGAACAGCATGGTGTACGGTTGACTGACTTTTATGTACAGCCGCACTTGCGCCTGCAAATCCGCCGTGATCCACAACCGCTTTAAACATTCGCCATTGCTCTAATGTTGCTTTTGCCATTTTTAAATCCTGTTACTACTTATATCTGATTGCTTAACTTGACCGCGCAGACGCATTATTTATTGCGTAACAGTGATTTTTTTTTTATTTATTTTAATAAAGCGACTTTTTTATCAGCTAGAAGTGCCATAAAACTGCTTTTATTTAAAGGTCTTGAAAATAAATAACCTTGTCCGTAATCACATCCGGCTTCAAGTAATAGCTGCATTTGTAATTCAGTTTCAATTCCTTCGGCGATTACTTTTAAGCCTAGTTGATGCGCCATAACAATTATAGCTTCACACAGTGCAAGTTCTTGACTGCCTACTTGGATATTATCAACAAAACGTTTATCTATTTTTAAATAATCGGTATCCATTTCTTGTAAGTAAGCGAGTGACGAATATCCTGTACCAAAATCATCAAGGGCAAGCTGCATACCTGATTTTACTATTTCTTTTAAGCGACGTTGCGTTAATGCTTCGGGGTTAATCATTAGGCCTTCAGTTATTTCTGCCACAATTGAGGATGCAGGTAATCTTGCAGCTTTTAGCATATCGTACCATTCATCTATACCACTCTCTGGCGTGGATAACTGCACTGGCGACACGTTTACACTTATTTGAAAAGTATCATTGGTAAGGGTTTTTATATCGTTAAGCGTTTGCAGGGTTTGAGCAAATACAAATTGGCCAATTGCATTTATTTGCCTGGTTTCTTCAGCAAGAGGAATAAATGCGACAGGGCTAATTAGGCCTTTTTCGGGATGTTGCCAACGAATAAGTGCTTCAGCTTTATAAATATGTAAATCATTCAAAGCAACTATGGGCTGATAAAACAACTCAAATTGTTCAAGTTCTATGGCACTTCGTAAGTCTTTTAATAGCACCATGCGTGCGTGTGCATATTCGCGCATGTCAGCAGAGAAAAACTCAAAACAGTTACGACCATTACTTTTTGCTTTATACATAGCCTGATCGGCTGCTTTTAAAAGCTGTTCAGTATTTTCACCATCATTAGGGGCGCATGCTATGCCCATGCTGGCGCTAATAAATAATTCTTCGTTTTCAAGATGCAAAGCCGACGATAGGCTAAGCAAAATATTACTGGCAATTTGATTAATATGACGCGTACTTTTTATACGATTAAACACAATAACAAACTCATCACCACCAATACGTGCCACAAACTCAGCATTTTTTGCCGACTGGACTATACGCTGAGATACGAGTTTTAATAAGTTATCACCATAGTGATGGCCTAATGTGTCATTAATATCTTTAAAGTGATCTATATCTAAAAGCATGACAACCAATTGATTGTCGGGAGTAACAACGTTTGAAAATCGTTGATTTAATCGCTCCTTTAACTCTAAACGATTTGGTAAGTCAGTTAGGTGATCATAGTGAGCTTGTCGCCAAATTGTTTCATCGGCTTGTTTTTTCTCAGTGAGGTCTGTGAATATCGCGATTCGACGAATAGGTGCTTTGTTTGTATCATAAACCGTATCGATTGTGAGCCACTCAGAGTAAAGCTGCCCGTTCTTTTTACGGTTAATAACCTCGCCTTGCCAGCGGCCTGTTTGCTGTAATTCAGACCACATTTTATTGTAAAAATTCTTATCATGTTTTCCTGATGAAAGAATTGAAGAGGATCGCCCAATAACTTCTTCTTTATTATATAAAGTCGTTTTGCAAAACGCAGGGTTTACATCAAATATTATACCCGCTGGATCGGTGATTGCCATGCCTTCACTACTGTTGTTATATACTAGCGAGGCAAGGTGGAGTGCTTCTTCATTTATTTTTCGTTGTGTTATATCTCTTAGCACAACAACGTATTCATTTTTACTTTGCATTGCACTAATACGCGCTTCAAAGCTGCGTTTCGGATTGGATTTTTCGAGTGTAAATTCTAAATTACTCGAAACATCAAGCTTAGATAACTGCGATAACAAAAGCTGCACATTGTTGTGAGAAAGTATTGATGATAAATGAGGTACTGCAGTGCTGTTTGGGTTTACTTGAGGCTTAAATTGCCCCGTTATGTTGAGAATATCGCCATGGATGTTAATTCTAACGTAACTGTCGGGTAGAGTATTAAGCAAGCTGGTAAGCTCATCGTGCTTGTTTTTTAAATTAGCCTCGGCGGTTAACCTAGTTTGCGCCATTGATTTAAAGCGCTGATAGAGAGTATTTAGCTCTGGATTATTTGGCTGTGTTTTTTGTGACGGCATTTCGCCCTTAGCCAACACGTTTGTTGCATTTGTTAGATTATTAATTGGGTCGATAATGCTGGTTTTAAGCAGCTTACGTGCAATTAAACATAGCACTAGCAGTGATAAAATAAATACACCAATCGCTATAAAAAAATTATTATTTATTTGCTTTAAAGCATGCGTAATAGGAAGTGCAATATGTATATTTAAGCTGTTATTACTCGGATCTTTATAAATAATAGAGTGATGAAGCATTCGATCTTCACCCTCAATAGATTTTATTTTTGTTGATGCCTCATTATCAATCGAAGAATCAGTTGCTAATAAAGTCTTTGCAATATTATCGCCAAGGGCTGCAGTTGTTGGTGGGTAACGCGCTAAAATTTTTCCGTTAGAATCAGCGATTGCAGCAATAGAGCCTGCCGGCAGTTCAATATTATTAAAAGCATTGTTCCACCAGTCAAGCGCAACAACGATAACTACAACGCCCTGAATTACATTTTTTTTATTAATGATAGGCAACGCAAAGTTAAGGGTGTTTTTTTGCAAGTTTCTATCGTGCTGAAAATAACCTACCGACAATTGGTTACTTTTTAAGGCATTTTGAAAGTACGCACGATCTGCAATACTTATTGTTTTGGTTAATCCGCTTGTTGTACACATAACAATGCCATTTGGATCTATAATCCCGATATTGGCAACATGGGCATAAATAGATCTAAATTGATTAAAATAATTAGGGCATGACGTTGCTAGATTTTCTTTCTTACTTTCCTCTTTAGCCAAATAACGCGCTAAACGGTCAATATCATCGACTAAGTGCTTTTGTTGTAAAATTAATTGCTTAGCAATGTTTTCTACTTTTTTTTCACTTTGCTCAATAGAGTGGTGGCGTTCAAGCAGCAGGGTAAAAATAATTACAGCTATGCCCGGAATACTTAGCAATATAAGCAAACGATAAAGCTGATGTTTGAGAGAATAAGTAAAAATAACCATTCCTTAGTTTCGTATTTTGCAATAACAATTGTAGCCAAATTCACTCCAAATAACCATAGTAATTATAAGGTTGAAAATGTAACCAATGAATCAATGTTGTTCTATTTTTTAGAACCTTAAGCTCGATTTAAAGACATAGTTGTTTTGTTTAATGAATGATTTAATAGTCTCATAAACTTATTCTTTAGAGTGAATTAAAAAATGAAAATATCAAAAATACTTACAGCTTATGCAACTCAAGATGGCGATGGCGTGAGCATTAGCCGTATACCTGGGTTTGATGGTAAATATTTAGATCCGTTTTTGATGATTGATGAACTTAAGTCAGACGACAAAAAAGATTATATGGGAGGCTTTCCAGAGCATCCGCACCGAGGAATTGAAACGTTTACTTATATTCTAAAAGGTGGCTTTGAGCATCGTGACCAAATGGGTAACAAAGAAGCAATTAAAGCAGGCGATGTGCAATGGATGAGCACAGGGCGCGGCGTCATGCACAGTGAAATGCCACTCGCTGATGCTATAGATGGTCTGCATGGCTTTCAAATTTGGATAAACATGCCAAGCGCAGAAAAAATGCGTGATTCACGTTATCAAGATACGACTAAAAACCCAGCTCCTAGTTTTACAAATACGCAAGGCGTGACGTTAAAAGCACTTGCGGGATCGTGGCAGTTCGAAAGTGAAACGCTTGCAAGCGAGCTGCAAAGTTTAGCTGCTAATGCGGCGCTTGCTGATATTACATTACCTGCTGGTAAAAGCACTTATTTAGAGCCTCTTAGCCAACAAAAAGTAATGCTTTATATTCATAGCGGCTCACTAATAATGAGCGACAATCAAATAATACCAGCGGGTAAACTACTTATTTTAGAACCAGGCAGTGATATTAATATTAGCTCTGAGCACGGCGCTGGCGTTTTGGTTTTAGCAGGCGATCCACTTAATCAGCCAATTGCTCATATGGGTCCGTTTGTAATGACAACGCAAGCAGAAGTACAGCAAGCGGTACGTGATTATCAAAACGGTGAGTTTGGCAAAATATAACGGTATTTTTAGGAGAGTTTTATGGGATTATTAGTTAACGGCCAATGGCAAGATAAATGGTACGACACAGATTCAAGTAACGGTAAGTTTGAACGTGAAACGGCGCAGTTACGTCACTGGGTAACTGTTGATGGTAGCGCTGGAATAACGGGCGAGGCCGGATTTAAAGCACAAGCGAACAGGTATCATTTATATGTATCACTTGCGTGTCCTTGGGCGCATCGAACGCTTATATTTAGAGCGTTAAAAGGGTTGCAAGATTTAATTACGGTGTCGGTTGTTAGCCCTGATATGCTTGATAGTGGTTGGGCTTTTGATACGAAAAACCACAGTACTGGTGATGCTTTATTTAATAGTAACTACTTACATCAAGTGTATACAAAAAATAATCCTAAGTATTCCGGGCGAGTTACAGTACCCGTATTGTGGGATAAAAAGCTAAATAAAATTGTCAGTAATGAGTCTGCCGATATTATACGTATGTTCAATAGTGCGTTTAATGAGTTAACAGGTAATAACGATGACTACTATCCGGAGGCGCTGCAACCAAAAATTGATGAATTAAATGCGTTGATTTATCCAAATATAAATAATGGTGTTTATCGTACGGGATTCGCAACAACTCAAGATGCATACGAAGAGGCGTTTAACGATTTATTCAAAGCACTCGATAAAGTAGAAGGGATACTGAGCAAGCAGCGTTATTTAACAGGTAATAGGCTCACCGAGGCAGATTGGCGATTATTCACTACACTCATTCGGTTTGATAGTGTGTACGTTGGCCATTTTAAATGTAATTTACGCACAATTGAAAGCTATCCTTCATTAAGTGGATACCTTAGGGAGCTATATCAAGTTAAAGGAGTGGCTGAAACAGTTGATTTTTATCATATTAAGCGTCACTACTATTTTAGTCACACAATGATCAACCCAACACAAGTTGTGCCAAGTGGTCCAAGTATTGATTACTTATCTGATCACGGTAGAAATGTTTAGCGCTTAAGCTATCAAGTTCACTAGCCAGCCGTATTTTCTTACGAAGCTGGTTTCGCTTTTACCCGCTTGTACTGCTGCACCTGCGATAAAGGCACTTGAAAGCCCAACTTTGGTTACGGCAAAACGCTTTAGTCTATATTGGAACGCTGCATGATGTTGGCGTTTCAATTCACTGCGCGTATCCATTTGCTTACTTAGAGCATCAACGTTTTCATTAGGTGCTTTAATTAAGTAGTTAACTAACATACTAATTTCCTTGTAAGTTAAATAGCTGCTTTAAACTTTTAAGTGTTTTACTAAAGCCAATTTTATTGCTTAAGTAAACTGTATTTTTCCAAAGCCATATTAAACAAGCAACTTGTAGTAAAGTAGCTGTTGCTATACTTAGCCATACCGACCCAAAAACATCGTATACACCGTATCCAACAGCACCTAGAAATCCTGCCCACAACAAAACCAAACCACTGGCAAAGCATCCTAAAAATATAGTGATCAATGCAAGCGATCTAAGCGATAACCGCCATTCAGCTTTAGCAAGCTGGTGGGTGATCTTTCCTTGAGTTTGGTAATCATCCTTGAGCTGCTTAGAATACTCTAAAAGCATTGCAACATGATCTTGCCAATCATCCTTTTGGCTATGTTGCTCAGTAGTTTGGTCTTGCGCATTACCATCCTTGGTTGCTGTTGTTTGTGGGTTATTCATCACTAATTACTTACGACGAAGTAGTGATGTGATTAACATACCCGCAGCAAAAGCAATACCCGCAGTTGCTAATGGATTTTCAGAAGCAAAAGCACGAGTTTTTGCAGTACATTCGCTTAGTTTTTTACGTGCAATAAGTTGTTTTTCGCTCAATGCATCTGCTGAGCTAGAAGCTCCTTTACGCACACTGCTTTCAGCTGTTGCAGCTTTGCTAGAAAGTGCATCTACAGCATCGTGCGCCGCTGATGTTGCTTTCTCTGTAAGAGGAGACTCAGTATTTGTTAGTTTAACGTCAGGCTTAAGATCTGAAGTTGTATTTGGTTTCGTATTCGTTGCAGTAGCCATAATCAATCCTTAATAAGTTAAAATTTTAAATAGTGATTTAGATGATGCAATGATTAAACCAAACTTTTTATTTATTTTAACTGCCTGAATTTAATAGGTTTTGTTTTTATTTTTTAATTTTTGATAATTAGTATTTTAAAATAAACAGTAACTATTGCTACACGGCTAGGTAAATTTTACAAAGAGGATAAAAACGCCTTAAAAATTGTAAATATTCATTGGTTATTCAGTAAGCAATGCATGTAAACAGAAAGTTATAAAAGCAAAGCTGATATTTTTCTTTACCTCAATCCCACTTTTCCCACGTAATTCAAACGCTTCGCTTGAGCCCTTATTTTTTCTAGCTTTGAGACTCACTAAAGCTGGTCAGCTTACTTGACAAAATGGCTTGTCAAGCCCTAAACTGGAGCACTGTGGTAAAAAGTGGTTTTTAGTGGATCTCATTGGATAAAATAAACAAAAAATTGAATAAAACAATTTCAAAGTAGGTTTTTTATGTTTCGTGGCGCGAGTTCACTGAGTTTGGATGATAAGGGGCGTTTTGCGGTACCGACAAAGTACCGAGAATCTCTGTTGTCTGAAGATCAGGGGACAGTTATTTGTACCGTCGCGTTAAATGAACCGTGTTTATGGTTATATCCATTGGCTGAGTGGCTCGAAATAGAAAGCCGTTTAGCGAAAATATCTAATATGAATCCACGAGCTCGACGAATGCAACGTATGTTGCTAGGTAACGCTACAGAGTATCAACTTGATAAAAATGGTCGAATTTTGCTTGCGCCGTCATTACGTGCCCATGCATCTCTTGGCAAAAAAATCATGCTGGTTGGTTTGATGAATAAGTTTGAAATTTGGGACGAGGCGCGTTGGCACGAGCAAATGCAGCAAGATACTGAGCTTGAAAGGCTTGGTGATTTTGAACCTAACCAAGATTTAGATAATTTTACACTCTAACGGCACAAAAAAAGGCACACAATAGCTAATGACAGCGCAATTTGAACACGTATCCGTATTAATGGATGAGACCATCGATGCCCTTGCAATTAAGCCAGACGGTATATACATGGATGGTACATTTGGACGTGGTGGCCACTCTGGGCAAATTTTAGCACGCCTTGGTGATGAAGGTCGCCTGCAAGCAATTGACCAAGATCCACAAGCAATACAATCAGCTGAAAAATTTGCTGATGACCCACGTTTTGCAATTGCACATACTCGCTTTTCAAACCTATACGAAGTAGCACAGCAAAACGATCTAATTGGTAAAGTCGATGGCATTTTATTAGACATTGGTGTTTCGTCACCACAATTAGATGACGCTGAGCGTGGCTTTAGTTTTATGAAAGACGGCCCACTCGATATGCGTATGGACCCTACAACAGGTCGCAGTGCAGCACAGTGGTTAGCAGAGGCTGAGTTGGATGATATTACCCACGTAATTAAAAAATTGGGCGAAGAAAAGTTTGGTAAACGCATTGCACACAAAGTACTTGAAGTTCGTGAGCACACGCCAATCACAACTACCAAGCAGCTTGCTGACCTTGTTGATGAAGCTGTACCGGTAAAAGATAAGTTTAAACACCCAGCTACCCGTACTTTTCAGGCTATTCGTATTTACATTAATAGTGAGCTTGAAGAAATTCAAACTGCGCTTCAGTCTGCAGTTAAAGTGCTAAAGCCAGGCGGACGTTTAGTGGTGATTTCGTTTCATTCTTTAGAAGACCGTATTGTAAAACAGTTTATTAGAAAACAGAGTAAGGGAGAAGCATTACCCAGAGGTCTGCCTTTAACTGATGCACAAATAAATAAAAATCTGACGTTAAAAGCAGTGGGTAAAGCTATTAAGCCAAGTGCTGCAGAAGTAGAGCGTAATCCACGTTCTCGTAGTTCTGTACTTAGGATTGCACAGAGGTTGGGATGAGTAAAAAAGCGAGCTATCGGCAACCTAATTTATTCTTTGAAATATTAAAAGGCCTAGGAGCTAATAAGCTAACCTCGGCCTTGTTGGTTGTGATATTCGCTTCTAGTTTAGCTGTTGTGCAAACAACCCACTTAGCTCGTGGCCAACTTATACAGCAAGATCAATTATTACAAGAACGCGATGAGCTCGATTTAGAGTGGCGCTACTTACTTGTTGAAGAAGAATTTTATTCGCAACATGCACGCATTGAAGAAGTAGCTACATCACAATTGAAAATGAAAAGACCTACGAGTCAAGATGAGCAGGTAATAATAGTACAATGAGAAATAGAGGCAAAAAACCAGTCACTAATTTAATCACATGGCGCTTTATGCTGGTGTGTGCAGTTGTGTTTATGGTGTTTGTAACACTCGTATCTCGCGCTGCTTATTTACAAGTAATAGAACCTGATAAAGCACGTTCAGAAAGCGACAAACGTACCGTGCGCGTTGAAAAACTACATGTGCAACGCGGGATGATTTTTGACCGTAATGGTAAAGAGTTAGCGGTAAGTGTGCCTGTTGTAAGTGTATATGCTGATCCTAAAGCATTGCACAAGTCGCTTGTCTCTAAAGTAATTAAACAAGCACGTAAAAGCGGCGAAGATCATTTATCTTTAGCTGAAAATACCGCCGAGCTTGATAAGCGTACTGCACTTTATTATAAAAACGATTTACGCTGGCGTGAGCTTGCAGATGTATTGCGCATTGATCCTAAGAAGATTAACTCTCGACTTTTAAACGATCCCTCGCGTCGCTTTGTTTATTTAAAGCGCCAAGTTACTCCTGCTGTAGCAAATTATATTGGCGATTTACGCCTACCAGGTATTCATTTACTAGATGAATCTAAACGCTATTACCCCGCCGGTGAGGTTACCGCGCATGTTATTGGTTTTACTAATATAGACGGTAAAGGCATTGAAGGCATTGAAAAGCTATACGAAAACGCTTTAACGGGCGAGGAAGGCCGCCGCACTATACGTAAAGACGCACAAGGGCGTGAAGTAGAAGTGCTTGACGAGCGTGAGCGCGTAGAGCCAGAAAGTATAGAACTAAGTATTGACCAGCGAATTCAAGCTATTGCCTACAAAGCTGTAAAATCAGCTGTACTGACTTACAAAGCCACATCGGGCTCAGCTATGGTAGTTGATGTTAAAACCGGTGAAGTGCTGGCAATGGTAAATAGTCCTTCATTTAATCCAAATAACTTAAGCGATGCTGCACCTCATAAGCGTCGTAATCGCGCAATTACAGATTTGTTTGAACCAGGCTCAACTGTTAAGCCTCTAGCCATTTTAGCTGGGCTAGACTACGGCGCCATTCAGGCAGATGACACGATTGATACCTACCCAGGTTGGATGCGTTTAGGTGGTAGTTTAGTTAGAGATACTCGTAATCACGGCGAACTAACACTGCGCGAAATACTAAAGTACTCCTCAAATATGGGGGTTGCGAAGGTTACTCAGTTAGTGCCTAAAGATTACCTTGTTGGCTTATATCAAAAAGTAGGCTTTGGCAGTGACACCGGTACTGGAATGGTAGGTGAAAGCAGCGGTTTGTTTTATCCAAATCGTCGTTGGTCTGACTTTGAAATTGCCACTTTATCATTTGGTTATGCAATTTCGGTAAGTACTGCGCAAATGGCGCGCTTTTATACCATGTTAGGCGCTGGTGGAGTTAATCGACCACTGACTATTTTAAAGCAAGATAATATACCTGAAGGCGAACGTATTTTTAAACAAAAAGACGTAGAAGCCGTAGTCCACATGATGGAAAGTGTATTTGAAAAAGACGGTACTGCTCGCAACATAAAAGTCGATGGGTATCGTGCTGCCGGTAAAACAGGTACATCTAAAAAAGCCGTAGCAGGTGGTTATGGTGATGAATATGTAGGTTACTTTGCAGGTGTAGCACCGGCAAGTAATCCTCGTTTAGCCGTGGTAGTTATGATTAATGAACCAGGTGGTGATGTGTACTATGGAGGTGCCACCGCTGGCCCTGCATTTGCAGAAATCATCTCTAACGCATTAAGAATATTAAACGTAGCGCCTGACAAGGAAGAGGTTGCGTACGTACAAGGTAAAGATAACGATGCGTGATTTAAAGGATATTTTAAAATACATCGAAATAGATGCGCCCTCGCAACTGGTTAAGCATTTACGCCTTGATAGCCGTGAAGTAACGCCAGGTGATGTATTTGTTGCTATTAAAGGCCATACACTTGATGGCGGACAATTTATTAATAAAGCAATTGAAAATGGCGCAATAGCTATCATTGCTGACAGATTATGTGAATTTGAAAGCAGTTTTGAGCCACTGTATTTAGTCTCAGAGCTTGATAAAAAGCTTCCAGAATTAGCTAGTCGCTTTTATAGCCAACCAAGTCAGACTCTTGATTTAATTGGTGTGACAGGTACAAATGGTAAATCGACCACCACAGCAATGATTGCCCACTTAGCACAGTTTTGTAGTACTGAGTCGGCTATTATAGGTACTTTAGGTTATGGCCATCCGGATAACTTAATTCCACTGATAAACACAACGCCTTCAACAGTTGATTTACAGCATATTTTGAGCGATTTAAATTCGCAGCATAAAAAGCTGGTAGCCATGGAAGTATCATCTCATGGGTTAGTGCAACAACGCGTTGCTAAATGTCAGTTTAAAGCGGCTGTGTTTACTAATCTTTCGCGCGATCACTTAGATTACCATGGTGATATGGCAAGTTACGGTGATGCGAAATTAATGCTTTTCCGTGATTTTGAGCCGCAAGTTGTAGTGCTCAATCAAGATGACTTTCAAGCTGAGCAATGGCTTGAAAAGTATGATTTTAATAACCTAATTTGTTATGGCCGCAAAAACTTAGCTCCTAAGAATGCCCGATACGTTTATTTTTCTGATGTTGAATATTCAAGTGAAGGTATTTCGGCGCAGTTGTCGACAAGTTGGGGTGATATTTCTATTAAATCGCCTCTGTTTGGCGAATTCAACTTATATAACTTAACGGCAGCGCTCGCTACATTACTAGGGCTAGGTTATCCGCTTGAGCAATTAGTTGCTGGTTGTGCGCAGTTACAGCCAGTCGCTGGTCGAATGCAAGCTTTTAGTCAAGCTGGCATGCCAACGTGTGTTGTTGATTACGCCCATACACCCGATGCACTTGCACTTGCATTACAAGCATTGCAGTTGCATGTGCCAGGTGGTGTAAGTTGTGTATTTGGTTGCGGTGGCGACAGAGACAAAGGTAAGCGCGCATTAATGGCGCAAGCTGCAGAGCAAAACGCTAATAAAGTGATTATTACCAGCGATAACCCTCGAACAGAAAATCCTGATGACATTATTGCAGATGTAGCAGGCGGTCTAACCCATCCTCAAAATGCACATTTAGAGGCTGATAGAGCAACTGCAATTCGTTTTGCTATAGAAAATGCTACAGCTGATGATGTTATTTTGATTGCAGGTAAAGGCCACGAAGATTATCAAATTATAGGCGATAAGCGCATCGACTTTTGCGATCGCCGTTATGTACAAGAACAACTAAAAAAAGCAGTAAGAGGGATAACACAATGATCCCAATGGATTTTGATTGGTTAGCTAATGTGCTAACAGCCGATTATCAAGGTGATAATCAACACGTGCTAAATATAAATACTGATACTCGCACAGTGTGCGATGGCGAAGTGTTTTTAGCACTTAAAGGGCCAAATTTTGATGGCCATAAATTTATAGCTGAGGCTAAACAAAAAGGCGCTATAGGCGTTATTGTTCAGCACAAAGTTGATGTAGATATTCCACAATTTATAGTAAGCGATACACGTATTGCACTAGGTACAATTGGCACCGCTGTTATGGCCCAAGTGGCGCCTAAAACAATTGCAATTACAGGGAGTGTAGGCAAAACCACCGTAAAAGAAATGTGTGCGGCAATATTGTCGGTTCACGGTGATGTATTAGCTACTAAAGGTAATTTTAACAACGATATTGGCGTCCCTCTTACGTTATTGCGCTTAGAGCCTCAACATCGTTTTGCTGTTATTGAGCTAGGTGCAAATCACTTAGGTGAAATTGCTTACACAACGGCAATGACAAAACCAGATGTGGCCGTTGTATGTAATGTTGCAGCAGCTCACTTGGAAGGTTTTGGTAGCTTAATGGGCGTTGCAAAAGCTAAAGGTGAGATTTTTGATGGCCTAAAAGATGACGGCGTTGCCATTGTTAATTGCGATAGTGAATTTAGCCAGTATTGGTTAGATAAACTTGAAGGGCGTAATGTTAAGCGCTTTTCTACAACCGAAAAACTCGATATTTGGGCAGAGAACATCACGCTTGATGCCAATGCACGTGCAAGCTTTACGCTTTGCACTAAAAACAAGCAAGTGCCTGTTACTTTGGCACTACCTGGTAAGCATAATATTAGTAATGCACTTATCGCTGCGGCGCTGACCAGTGAATTTGATGTAACCCTTGAAGAAATAGCCAATGCACTTGCCACAATGGGTGATGTAAAAGGGCGCGTTAATTTAATTGAAGTGTCTGATTTACTTACCGTGGTTGATGACACCTATAATGCCAATGTTAAGTCGGTAAAGGCTGCGATTGACTTGTTAAGTGATATGCAAGGTCACCGCATTTTAGCACTCGGAGATATGGGTGAGCTTGGTGAAGATGCACGTAAGTACCATCAAGAAGTTGGCGAGTATGCACTTGAACAAGGGATTGATGAGTTATTTACATTAGGCGTGTTAAGTAAATACGCAAGTGATGTGTTTGAACTCCCTAATCGTCACTTTTCGAGCCGCGAACAGATGCAGCAAAAAATTCAAGAAAGTATTAATAAAGTGAATAAAAAAACAACAATAGTAGTGAAAGGATCGCGCAGTTCTCGCATGGAATTATTAGTAACCGATTTAGTTAATGGCCAGCAACAAGCCATCAATGGAGTATCATAATGTTAGTTTGGCTGGCAGAGTATTTAACACAGTATTTTAGTGGTTTTCATGTTTTTTCGTATTTAACGCTACGTGCCATTTTAGGTATTTTAACTGCGCTAATTATGTCTCTTTATTTGGGGCCTAAGTTAATTCGTGGTTTGCAACGTATGCAAATAGGTCAAACAGTTCGCGACGATGGCCCGCAATCGCATTTGTCTAAATCGGGTACACCGACTATGGGTGGCTTACTTATTTTAGCGGCTATTTTTACCAGCACGCTACTTTGGGCCGATTTATCAAATAAATATGTGTGGGCAACACTGTTTGTAATTGGCTCATTAGGTATTGTTGGCTTTATTGATGATTACCGTAAAGTTATTCGTAAAGACCCAAAAGGTTTAATTGCTAAGTGGAAGTACTTTTGGCAATCGGTCATTGCATTAGTTGTAGCTACTGCTTTGTACTTTACCAGTGCTCAAGCATCTGAGACATCTCTTGTTGTTCCATTTTTTAAAGACGTATTACCGCAATTAGGTTTGTTTTATATTGTGCTCACGTACTTTGCGATAGTAGGTACATCAAACGCGGTAAACCTGACAGATGGTCTAGATGGCTTGGCGATTGTGCCAATTATTTTGGTGGCTGCAGCATTGGCAATTATTGCTTACTTAACAGGTAATATTAACTTTTCGGCTTACTTACATATTCCACATTTACCGCTGGCGAGTGAGCTTGTAGTTGTGTGTACTGCCATTGTGGGCGCAGGGCTTGGCTTTTTATGGTTTAACACTTACCCAGCACAAGTATTTATGGGCGATGTTGGCTCATTAGCACTTGGTGGCGCATTAGGTATTATTGCTGTTTTAGTACGCCAAGAGTTACTACTTATTATTATGGGCGGTGTATTTGTAATGGAAGCACTATCGGTAATATTACAAGTGGGGTCGTATAAGTTACGCGGACAACGCATTTTTAGAATGGCGCCGATTCATCATCATTATGAATTAAAAGGTTGGCCAGAGCCTCGCGTTATTGTGCGCTTTTGGATTATTTCTGTTGTGCTAGTGCTTGCTGGCTTAGCTACTTTAAAGATTCGATAAATGCAGTATTTAAACGAGATAAAAAACAAACAAATAACAGTGCTCGGACTCGGTGTAACCGGTCTGGGCATTGTGCGTTTTCTATTATCTCATGGCCTCGCCCCCAAGGTCGTTGATAGCCGAGTAACCCCGCCAGGGATTGATTGGTTAAAAGAGCATGCGCCAAATCTAGATACCCACTTTGGTTATTTAGATGACGCTGAGCTTTGTTCAAGCAATATGATTATTATAAGCCCTGGGCTTAGCTTAAAAATACCAGCTGTTGCAAATGCAATTAACGCAGGTGTTGAAGTGATTGGCGACGTTGAGTTGTTTGCACGTATTAATACAAAACCGGTTGTTGCTGTTACGGGCTCTAACGGTAAATCAACCGTGGTTACGCTCGCTTATGAAGTATTAAAAGAAGCCGGCTATAAAGTTGCTTTGGGTGGGAATATTGGCACAGCGGTACTTGATTTACTCAACGATGATTTTGATGTGTATGTACTTGAGTTATCTAGTTTTCAGCTAGATACCACAACGAGTTTAAAACCTGTAAGTGCAACGGTATTAAATGTGTCAGAAGATCACCTTGACCGATACGACAGTTACCAAGCTTATATAGACTCAAAGCTAAGTATTTATGACGGTGCAGAGCTTATTGTTGTCAATGCAGACGATATTCAAACACATCCAGTTGAGCGCAGTACAACCCCCCTAATCAGCTTTGGTGCTCAACAAGGTGATTACCATTTAACGCAGCATAATGGCGAAACTCATTTTATGCTTAAAGGCGATGCCTTTTTACCTGTTGATACGCTTGCGGTAGTGGGTAAACACAATTATTTAAATACGCTTGCAGTAATGGCGCTTTTAAGTCCGTTTGAAGTAAGTAAAGCGCAATATAAGAACGCGTTAGGTCAATTTAATGGGTTGGCTCATCGCTGCCAATTTGTAGCTGAGCTTAACGGTGTAAAGTATTTTAACGATTCAAAGGCAACGAATGTTGGAGCGACCATTTCTGCAATAGATAGTTTAGCTAGTGACGGTGAAAATCTGATTGTTATTGCAGGTGGCGATGCTAAAGGCGCTGATTTAAACGCACTTAAACCCTACATAGAACAGCATGTAAAAGCATTAATTTGTTTTGGTAAAGATGCAAGTGACTTAGCTGCGATTACCAATAAGAGCTATTTAACTAACAACATGGAAGAAGCCGTTGCTTTGGCCAACGTACTTAGTAGTACAGGCAATATTGTTTTGTTAGCACCTGCATGTGCCAGCATTGATATGTATAACAACTATATGCAACGTGGTGATGACTTTATTCAATGTGTTATGGCAGGGCAACTATGATTGCTTTTGCCGATATAAAAGATGCATTAACACCAAAACCTTCAGGTCAGTTGTATGATGTACCGCTGTTGTACTGCGTAATTATGTTAATTGGTGTTGGTTTTATCATGGTAACCAGCGCTTCAATGCCGACCGCTGAGCGGTTATTTGATGACCCATACCATATTACTATTCGCCACAGCATGTTTTTGGCAATGTCTTTTGTGCTTTTTTGGATAAGTGTTTGTGTGCCAATGGATTGGTGGAAACGATCCAACCCTTATTTATTAATACTAGGCATGGTGCTGTTAATAGCGGTATTGATTGTTGGGCGTGAAGTGAATGGTGCTAAACGATGGATACCTATTGGACCTGTTGGTTTTCAGGTGGCTGAGGCCGCTAAATTATACTTTTTTAGTTATATTGCGGGTTATTTGGTAAGAAAACGCGAGGAAGTACAAGAAAATATTAAAGGCTTTGCAAAGCCAATAGCTGTATTTGCAGTGTATGCGCTGCTTATTTTGCTGCAACCTGATTTAGGCACAGTGGTTGTTATGTTTGTAACAACGGTTGGTTTACTGTTTTTAGCTGGCGCTAAATTATGGCAGTTCTTTGTACTTATTCTAACTGGCGTCGGTTTGGTTGTATTACTGATTATTGTTGAACCATATCGTATGGCGCGTGTTGTCGGCTTTTTAGACCCTTGGGATGATCCTTTTGGTAAAGGTTATCAGTTGGTTCAATCGCTAATGGCTTATAGCCAAGGTGGTTGGTTTGGCCAAGGCTTAGGTAACAGTGTACAAAAACTGCAATATTTACCTGAAGCGCATAACGATTTTATTTTTGCTGTAATAGGTGAAGAACTTGGTTTAATAGGCGTTGTAAGTATTTTAATGGTATTAGCTACTTTAGTATTTAGAGCGTTATTAATAGGTCAACAAGCGCTTAAGTGTGGCAAAGAATACGAAGGCTATTTTTCGTTTGCCATTGGTATTTGGTTTGCATTTCAAACCATGGTGAATGTAGGTGCGAGCGCAGGTATTTTGCCAACTAAGGGTTTAACCCTGCCATTTATTTCTTATGGTGGTTCAAGCTTGTTAATTATGACCATTGCCACGGGCATTTTATTGCGCGTTGATTTTGAAACCAAAATGGCAACCAAACAAGCCACCTCACGTGGAGGCAAGCGATGAGTAAAAAATTAGTAGTAGTGGCTGGTGGAACTGGCGGACACATTTTTCCTGGTATTGCAGTGGCTGATTATTTAAAACAGCAAGGCTGGCAAGTTAGCTGGATTGGCACACCAGATCGAATGGAAGCAAGCGTTGTACCTAAGCATAATATAGATATTGATTTTATTAATGTAAAAGGTGTTCGTGGTAACGGATTAAAACGTCTTATTAAAGCCCCATTCATGGTAGTTAATGCAGTATTGCAAGCGCGTAAGGTATTGAAAGAACAGCGCCCTGATGTAGTACTCGCAATGGGCGGTTATGTTACGGGACCCACGGGAATTGCCGCAAAGAGTTTAGGTATTCCGTTAATTATTCACGAGCAAAACGCTGTAGCGGGTATGAGCAATAAACTGCTAGCTAAGGTGGCTACACGTGTATTAGCAGCATTTCCAAGTGCTTTTGCACAGGGTCAAGCCGAGCTAGTAGGTAACCCAGTTCGCCAAAGCGTTATGAATATAGCCAAACGCGATGTATCAAGCCCTATTAATATTTTAGTAGTGGGCGGCTCGCTCGGTGCACAAGTGCTTAATCAAACATTACCAGAAGCATTTAAAGTACTAAATAATACAGCTCCTATAAGCGTATGGCATCAAACAGGTAAAGGTCATTTATCTACTGTAGAAACAGCTTATAAAATGCATGGCTTTGCGGATGGTAATACAAAAATAGCTGAATTTATTGATGATATGGACGCGGCGTATAGCTGGGCTGATATTGTTGTTTGCCGCGCTGGTGCATTAACTGTTAGCGAAATTGCAGCAGCAGGTAAAATGGCTGTTTTTGTTCCTTTTCCACATGCCGTGGACGACCATCAAACAGCAAACGCACAATATTTAGTGATGGCTAATGGCGCATTATTAATGCCACAAGGGCAGTTTAATAAACAATCAATTGTTGAACTATTAAGCCCATATTTAGCCCAACCTTCATTAATTACTGAAATGGCTACAAATGCAAAAAAACAAGCCATTTTAGATGCCACAGCAAGCGTAGCAACGCACTGTGAGCAAGTAACAAATAAGAGAAAATAAGTGAAAGAAACGTCAGTACAAGAAAAACACACGCGCCCAGCAATGCGCCGAATAGAAACCATTCACTTTATTGGTATTGGTGGAGCCGGTATGGGCGGTATTGCTGAAGTACTCGCTTTTGAAGGCTACCGTATTACAGGTTCTGACATTGCTCATAGCGCTATGACAGATCGCTTAATTAAAGCCGGTGCTGAGGTATTTATTGGCCATCATGAAAATAACGTGAAAGATGCCAATGTAGTGGTTGTTTCAAGCGCGATTGATGAAACAAATCCTGAAATTATTGCAGCTAAAGCCGCAAGAATCCCTGTTGTGCGCCGCGCAGAAATGCTCGCAGAGCTAATGCGTTTTCGCCACGGTATAGCGATTGCGGGAACGCATGGTAAAACAACGACAACAAGCCTAATTGCAAGTATTTATGGACAAGCAGGGCTCGATCCAACTTTTATTATTGGTGGCTTGTTAAATAGCGCAGGTAGTAACGCAAAAGTAGGTAAAAGTGATTTTTTAATAGCAGAAGCTGATGAAAGCGATGCGTCGTTTTTACACTTGCAGCCAATGGTCTCGGTCATCACAAATATTGAAGAAGATCACATGGATACTTATGGCGGCAGTCTTGAAAAAATGAAAGACACGTATGTCGATTTCATTCATAACTTGCCGTTTTATGGTTTAGCTGTTGTATGTATTGACTCTGAAGTTGCAGCTGAGCTTATCCCGCGCTTTGGTCGCCCAGTTATTACGTATGGCGAATCGAAGGATGCTGATTATCGCATGAGCGACTTTAGCCAATCAGCTAATACGTGCACATTTACAGTAACTAACAAGCAAGGTGAGTGTTTAACTGCCACGTTGAATATGCCAGGTAGACACAACGCACTTAATGCAACCGCTGCGATTGCTGTGGCAAAAGATCAAAACATTGCGAATCATGCAATTTTAGAAGCGCTGCAGAAGTTTGAAGGCATTGGCCGTCGTTTTCAGCACTATGGTGAATTTGAAAACGAGCGGGGCAATGTGATGTTAGTTGATGACTACGGGCATCACCCTTCAGAGGTTGCAGCAACAATTGCAGCAGTACGTGAAGGTTGGCCTGATAAGCGTTTAGTAATGGTATATCAACCTCATAGATTTTCTCGTACACGCGACTTATACGAAGATTTTGTAAAAGTACTTGCTGATGTAGATCAGTTGCTATTGCTTGATGTGTATAGCGCTGGTGAAGATCCTATTGTAGGGGCCGACAGCAAAAGCTTATGTCGTAGCCTTCGTCAACGTGGCAAAGAGCCGCTACACGTAGCAACAAATGCTGAGCTTGCAGGTGTTTTGGCCGCAAATTTACAAAACAATGATTTAGTATTAACCCAAGGCGCTGGTAATATAGGTCAGTTAGTTAAAACATTAGCTGCAACGGGTATGTCGATAGAAAAACTTAAGCAAGGTGAAGTATGACTCAGGTAAACACACAATTTGGTAAAGTAGCGGTACTGCTAGGTGGTAACTCAGCAGAGCGTGAAGTGTCTTTACGATCGGGTCAGGCTGTTTTAAATGCGCTGCAAAATAGTGGTATTGATGCAATTGCATTTGACCCACAAAGTCGTTCTTTGTGGGAGTTAAAAGAATTAAATGTAGATCGCGTTTTTATCGCTTTGCATGGCCGTGGTGGCGAAGACGGCACAGTGCAGGGAGCACTTGAATTTATGGACTTGCCTTACACGGGCAGTAATGTACTAGGTTCAGCACTTGCTATGGATAAAGTACGTTGTAAGCACTTATTTAAATCAGCGGGTTTAAGCACTGCACCTTATACCGTAGTTGATGCTAAAAAAGGCTTTGATGCTGCAGCCATTATGGATGAATTTAAAAAGGTCATGGTTAAGCCATCGCATGAAGGTTCAAGCATAGGTATGGCGCAAGCAAGTACAACACAAGAGCTTGAAGATGCACTAGCTAATGCATTTAAGTTTGATAACCAAGTACTTGTAGAGCAGTGGATCACTGGTCGTGAATTTACAATCACGGTGCTTGGCGACGATGTACAACCAGTCATTGAGATGACGACACCTAATGGCTTTTACGATTACCAAGCTAAGTATCAATCAAATACAACCCAGTATCATTGCCCTGCAGATTTATCAGAGCAAGATACTAAGTACTTACAAGCCATATCGCTAGATGCGTTTGATTTAGTGGGTGCAAGTGGTTGGGGTCGTGTTGATGCTATGCAAGACGAGCAAGGGAATTTTTACCTGCTTGAAGTAAATACAGTACCAGGCATGACTGAAAAGTCACTAGTACCGATGGCTGCAAAAGCGAACGGGGCAACTTTTGAGCAATTAGTTGTTCGCATTTTAGAGCAAACGCTTTAATATGCATCCCCTTTTAGAAAAAGCTCAACAACTAAAACAGCAACTTAACTTTAATTGGTCGCTGATTTTTGGAGTGAGTTTTTTTCTGATTGTGGTTATAGGCTTAGTACAAATAACCACAGGTGTATCTGATTGGTTAGTTGAAAATAAAGATGCTCAAATTAAGCACCTTACAGTGCAAGGGCATCCCAAATACACAGATGAAACGGCAATTATAAAAGCAATTAAAAAAGCCGATTTAAGTAGTTTTTTTGAACTTGATGTTAAGCACGTGCAGCAGCTAGTTCAAGACTTGCCTTGGGTTGCTACCGCTTCGGTACGTAAACAATGGCCTGATACTATACAGGTGTATGTAGTTGAACATGAAGTAGTTGCTCACTGGAATAGCGACTTGTTGCTCAACCAAAGTGGCCAAGCATTTCAAGCCAGCAGCGATAAGTTAGATGATAACTTACCGCAGTTATATGGCCCAGAAGGTAGCGAAGAAGAGGCGTGGGTTGCTTTTAAGCAATTTGATGAAATGCTCAGAGTTAATGGTTTAACATTAACAAGTTTGGCATTATCGGAGCGTTTTTCGTGGCAACTTTGGCTAGATAACGGAATTCGCTTAAATTTAGGGCGTAAAGATAAAGCCAAGCGTGTACAACGTTTTATAGACGTTTATCCACGAATGGAACAACGTGCAGATGCACAAGTAGATACAATCGATTTACGGTATGATACCGGCCTTGCAGTAAGCTTTAAGCCAATGCAAGAAGAACAATTACAAAATAAGAGTAAGGCATGACTAAGTCAGCAGAAAGAAACCTAGTAATAGGATTAGACGTTGGCACCTCGAAAGTGGTTGCCACGGTAGGTGAAATCACCGCAGATAACAAGCTCAGCATTGTTGGTGTGGGCAGCCAAGTATCTCATGGTATGGATAAAGGCGGCGTTAACGATTTAAACTTAGTGTCTGAGTCTATTCGACGAGCAATAGACGAGGCCGAGTTAATGGCTGATTGTCGTATAAGCTCTGTGTATTTGGGTATTTCTGGCAAACATATACAGTGTCAAAACGAAAGTGGTGTGGTGGCAATTAATAACACCGAAGTCACTGACGAAGACATTGAAAACGTAATACATATTGCGCGTTCTGTGCCTATTTCAGCAGAGCGTAAAATGCTACATGCATTGCCACAAGAATACAGCATTGATATGCAAGAGGGCATTAAAAACCCACTAGGCATGAGCGGCGTTCGTATGGAAGCGCGTGCACATATCATTACGTGCTCAAACGACATGGCAAAAAATATCGAAAAATGTGTAGAGCGCTGTGGTCTTGAAGTCGATCAACTTATCTTTACTGCCCTTGCGTCTTGCTATTCTGTACTAACAGATGACGAAAAAGAGCTAGGTGTTGCAGTACTTGATATTGGTGGCGGTACTATGGATATCACCATTTATATTAATGGCGCACTTCGTCACTCTGCCGTTATACCTGTAGCGGGTAACCAAGTTACTGGTGATATTGCAAAAATATTTCGCACACCTATATCACATGCAGAGTCACTCAAAGTACAATACGCATGTGCTAGTAGCCAAATGGCAAGTAGCGAAGACACAATTGAAGTACCAAGTGTAGGCGGGCGACCAGCAAGGTTGATGTCGCGCCATACATTATCTGAGGTGGTAGAGCCTCGTTTTAGAGAATTATTTGAGCTTGCGATGGAAGAAATTCGTCGTTCAGGCTTAGAAGACCAAATTGCGGCAGGTCTCGTTATAACAGGCGGAACTGCTAAAATGACTGGCGCTATGGAAGTGGCAGAAGACATCTTCCAAATGCCAGTAAGAATAGGCAAACCAATCGGGATGGTTGGTTTGACAGACTATGTAGATGATCCTTCGTACGCAACCGCTGTTGGTTTGTTACAATACGGGCGTACCATGCAATCGATGAATGCACAAAAGTCGAAAGCAGAGGATAACAATAATTGGTGGAACCGCATTACTAAATGGTTCCAAGGCGAGTTTTAAGACTCAAGTCGGAGAGTAAACATGTTTGATATAATGGAACAACACAGCGAAGAAGCTGTAATAAAAGTAATCGGCGTGGGCGGTGGTGGCGGTAACGCTGTTGAGCACATGGTAAAACAACAAATAGAAGGCGTGCGTTTTATAGCCGCTAATACGGATGCGCAAGCATTACGTAACTCTGCTGCCGATATTACAGTTCAACTAGGCACGCAAATAACCTCTGGGTTAGGTGCGGGCGCAAACCCTGAAGTAGGCCGTAAGTCGGCTGAAGAAGATGCAGATACAATTCGTGCCAGCCTTGAAGGCGCCGATATGGTATTTATTGCAGCCGGTATGGGCGGTGGTACAGGTACTGGTGCAGCACCGGTAGTTGCTAAAATTGCTAAAGAACTCGGTATTTTAACCGTTGCAGTTGTAACACGTCCTTTTGATTTTGAAGGTAAAAAACGTGCAGCAGCCGCTGAACAAGGCATTAATGAATTGTCAGAAATTGTAGATTCACTTATTACAATTCCTAACAATAAATTGCTTAAAGTTTTAGGGAAAGGGACTACACTTCTAGATGCCTTCGCTAAAGCTAATGACGTATTATTTGGTGCGGTACAAGGTATAGCAGAGCTAATTACACGTTCTGGTTTAATTAACGTGGATTTCGCCGATGTTAGAACAGTAATGTCTGCAATGGGTACTGCAATGATGGGAACGGCGTCTGCGTCAGGTCCTGATCGTGCACAAGAAGCTGCAGAAGCCGCTATCTCAAGCCCACTACTAGAAGACGTTGATTTAACAGGTGCTAAAGGTATCTTAGTTAATATTACCGCTGGTATGGACATTGCGATTGAAGAATTTGAAATTGTTGGTAATCACGTTAAAGCACTTGCGTCAGAAAACGCAACGGTTGTTGTTGGTGCGGTAATCGACCCAGAGATGACTGATGAGCTACGTGTAACGGTTGTTGCAACTGGTTTAGGCGGCGATCGCCGTCCACAGTTTGGTATTGTTGATAACGGCTTTAAAAAAGCATCAGGTTCTGATGTTGCAAGCACATCAAACCAAACGAGCAGCATGTACGTGCCAAGCTTTGCAAGCCAAGATACAAACGCTGAAGAAAACACGACTAAAGAGCAAGCGCAAAGTAAAGAGAAAGCGCCTTCAACGAGTTCAAGTAGTTCAAGTTCTTCAGCGCAAAATAGTAAAAAAGCAGATAAATCAGAAGGTGGTGATTATTTTGATATTCCCGCTTTTTTACGTAAGCAGGCAGATTAACATTTAATAATACTTTTGTTTGAAATATGTACAAATATTGAAAGGCAAAAGGATTTATGTTAAACTCCGCCGTCTAACTGTAACTGATTTAAAAGTGAGCATACCTATGATTAAACAGCGTACGATTGCACAAGTAGTCAAAGCCATAGGAATTGGACTTCATAAAGGTGAGAAGGTCACAATAACTCTCCGACCTGCGAGCGCAAATACTGGGATTGTATTTCGTCGTGTCGACCTTGATCCGGTTGTTGATTTTGAAACAACACCTGAAGCCGTTGGTGATACGCAGTTGTGTACCTGTTTAATTAACAAAGATGGTGTTCGCTTATCAACTACTGAGCATCTTATTGCAGCTGTTGCTGCAATGGGCATTGATAATCTAATTGTAGAATTGGACAGCTCAGAAGTACCGATTATGGATGGTAGTGCATTACCATTCATATATCTGTTACAAAAAGGCGGAATTGAAGAACAAAACGTTGCTAAACGCTTTATCCGTATTAAAGAAAAAGTACGCATTGAAGAAGATGGTAAGTGGGCTGAAGTTGAACCATATGATGGTTTTCATATCGACTTTGAGATTGCATTTAACCACCCAGCTATCAATGAAAGTCGCCAACGTATTGGGTTGGATATAACAACGCAAAGCTTTATTGAAGAAATTAGCCGTGCGCGTACTTTTGGATTTATGAAAGATATTGAATACATGCATGCAAACAACCTAGCGCTAGGTGGTAGCATGGATAGTGCTGTGGTACTTGATGAATTCAAAGTTTTAAATCCTAATGGCTTACGTTATAGCGATGAGTTTGTTAAGCACAAGATATTAGACTGTGTTGGTGACATGTTTATGACAGGTCATAACCTTTTGGGTAAAGTAACTGCATTTAAATCGGGTCATGATTTAAATAATAAATTACTACGTAAAATTATGGCTACAGAGTCAGCATGGGAGTGGGCAACATTTGAAACGCCTGTGACGATGCCTGCACCCGGTCTTGAGTTAGCTCCAGCCTAAAAGCAGTAAAAGAACAGCTCACAAACAGTTATAAAAAATGACGCTAATTAGCGTCATTTTTTTTGCGTAAAATTTACTCTATTATAACTCTAAAAGAGCTTGTAACTGATTTAAATGAGTTACTGTATAGGTTGGTTTTATTCCATCGGCTAATTGCTCACCAGGGTGTTGTAACCAGCAAGTATCAATACCTGCATTGTTGCCGCCAAGTATGTCACTTGCAGCAGTATCACCCACCATAAGTATCTCGCTTTTATCTGGGTTACCCATTAGCTCAAATGTGTGCTCAAAAATCGCTTTATTTGGTTTTGCTATACCCACAAGTTCAGATATTACTAACCATTCAAACATATCTTTTAAGCCAGTATGCTCAAGGCGTACGGTTTGTAAGCGGGCAAATCCGTTAGTAATAATACCTAATCGAGCATTTGGCTTAAGTTTATTTAAAAGCTCAATAGCACCAGGTAATGGCTCGCAAATTTGCGCCATAGCATCTAAAAAAGCATCGTTTAGCTCTTTTGCGGGCACATTAAGTTTTGAAGCCCATTCATTAAAGCGTGTTACTTGTAAGTAATCTGCGCTAATAGTGCCATTTTGATAATCAACCCACAGCTGCTTATTGGTTTTTTGATAATGAATATAGTCGTCTTGGCTAAAATCTACGTTGTAAGCTTTAAACATGCGAGTCATGCCCGCTAAAATATCAAACCTAAATAAGGTTTCGTCTGCATCAAACAATACATAGTTGTATTTCATTAAACTTCCTAAATTAATTTGTTTGGCTGTAGAGATCTACGTGTAGAAAGGGCGCCATAGCTAAAGTGAGTGCTTGTGTATAGGTGCTTTCGCGCGTGGCATGATTGTTTGTAAGTAACCCAATAGCGCCCCCTTTTTGTTTAACGTTGGTGGTATTAAATGCTTTGTCCATTACATCGCCAAGCTCTTCGCCATTAAGTAATGCGTTATAAAGCACTTGAGGCAAGGGGAGGTTGCTGCTGCGCCCTACAACCTGATTTAAGGCATTATCAATAACAACGTAAGCAAAGGTTGCTGCACCATAGCTAAATTGCTCTGCACCGCCTTCCATTGCCACGTAGTAGTGAGCTTGGTAATGCTCTTTGCAATAATTAACACGGTTTTGTGCGCCAACACGTGTTTCTTCTTCGCCAATAGGTTGATCTGGCACATTGGATGGAGCATCAACACCTTGGCAATCAATTTCATGTTCAGGGAAATACATTGCAAAAATATGTTTAGCAGCGTTAATTTTTACAGGGTTTTTAGAACCCACAATAATTTTTAATGAGTACAACACAATGTCCCTTATTGTTACTAAAATCAGCAGTGTACGTGAGAGAGCTCAATCTTAGAAGAAGAGTTAAATAGGTATATCCAAAGGTGCTAAGTTTTCCAGTGCACGCTTTTTCAAAATAATATCTTTAATAAGTGGAGTAAGAACCAGCTCCATAGCTAAGCCCATTTTGCCCCCTGGTACTACAAGCGTATTAATACGAGACATAAAACTGCCTTCGATCATCCGTAAATAATAAGGAAAATCAACATCATCAATACCCCTAAAGCGAATAACTACAAAGCTTTCATCAAGAGATGGAATATCTTTGGCGCTAAATGGGTTTGATGTATCAACGGTCGGTACGCGTTGAAAATTAATATGGGTACGAGAAAACTGCGGGGTAATATGATTTATATAGTCATCCATACTGCGCACAATAGAGCCCATAACCGCTTCGCGAGAATGGCCTCGTTCGGATGTATCGCGTATTAATTTTTGAATCCATTCAAGGTTAATAATTGGAACCATGCCTATTAATAAATCGACATGCTTTGCAACGTCTACATCTTGATCAACTACACCACCGTGTAACCCTTCATAAAACAAAATGTCAGTATTATGGTCAAGATCTTGCCAAGGTGTAAATGTACCTGGTAATTGATTGTACGGAACGGCTTCATCAAAGGTATGTAAGTAGCGGCGTAACTTTCCTTGACCTGTTTGGCTATAGTTTTCGAACAGCGTTTTTAAAGCGCCAAAGTCATTGGCCTCTCGGCCAAAGTAACTAATATGTTTACCTTCTTGTTGTGCTTCTCGAACTTTTTTATCCATTTCGGGGCGAGTGTAACGATGAAAGCTATCTCCTTCGACAAAAGCCGCTTGAATATTAAGGCTACGGAAAATATGTTTAATTGCATTCGTTGTGGTGGTTGTACCCGCACCAGATGAACCCGTAATCGCAATAATAGGATTTTTAGCTGACATGTTAATTCTCTTTTTTAGGACCAGGTTTTATAACCAGACTAAACTTAACATTATTTTAAGTCGTTTGGGTATCTTAAGAGTTGACTGACTTAGCTCAAGTGACGCCATCAGCAAATAACGTTATCATGAGGTGCTTAAAATTAAAACGAGAGAAAGCATGAAACTTATTAAACCATTACTTGGATTATTTTCTATAGCAGCGCTGAGCCCAATAGTGGTGCAGGCTAGCATGCCAAAAAGCCAAGTATTACTTGCTGATTTAAATACACCTTTCGGGGTACAAGTTAGTATTGTGAGCGATAAAAATAGTTATAACAACCAACCGCACTTAACAAGTACAGGTTTATACTTTACTCATGAAGTAATTAATAAAGGGCAAAGCCAAACTGATATTGCTTATTATGATTTCACGTCAAAAAAAGTTACCAATATAACTAACTCACCCGTAAGCGAATACTCACCAACAGTTATGCCAAGTGGTGATGCGATATCAGCGATTGTTGTAGAAGCTGACGGTAAGCAAAAATTGTGGCAATACCCACTCAAAAATGAAGATGCGCCACGTCGTATTTTTGATTGGATTGAACCTGTTGGATACCATGCATGGGGTGTCCAAAATGATTTAGTGATGTTTATTTTAGGAAAGCCTCACACGCTTCAATATACTTCTGTTGCACAAGCGAAGGGGGAAATAGCTGCCAGTAATATTGGCCGAACGCTTATTTATAACAACTCAATGGCTGCATTTTTATTTAGTTACACTAAAAACGAGCAACACATTTTAGCGAGTTTTAATCCACAAGATAAACAAGTTGAAGACCTATTAAGGTTACCGGCTCAAGTTCAAGATTTTATTTTAAAAGATAATGCGACCATTGCTTATGCTATTAAAAACCGCGTTTATCAGCGTAAACTTGATGGAAGTGATGAAGTATCGCAATGGCTTAATTTAAGCACCTACTGCGAAACAAATATAACAAGAATGAGTTACAACAATGAAAAACTCGCTTTTGTATGTGATATAACAAAGTGAAGCAGACAAATAAATTCAGATTTTATTGTGTGTATGCGTTAATCTAATACGCAAATTAACTAATAGGGATTACACGTGGCTTATAGTGCAGACGAGCTGACAGAACAGCTCATTAAATTACAGTGCAGAAGTAATTTTAAGATTAAAAATATTGCAGAGTACATGTTAGTAAACTCTAAAGAAGCATTTTATACCCACAGCGAAAGCGGCAAGGGTAAAATAGTAATTCGCCCAGCATTTGAAGTGTTTAGCGATGATTTTAATGATATTGATGGCGTGACGCGTGCGCAAGGGTACTTCCATAGCAGTGAGATGACACGCTTTCCTACGCGCATTTTTAAAAGCGCTCAACCTATTCACTACGGTGTTGCGTTTAAAATAAATTCTGAGCAAGCTGCCAAAGATTTTATAGCCAAGCTAACTATGATTATTGGTAATTAATAAAGCAAAAATATAAACGTAAAAAGCCGCTGAATTTATTTTCAGCGGCTTTTGTATTTTTATAGCTCAATAAACCTAATAATTACTTACTTTTTAAAAAGCTATTAACCGATTCAAGTTCACGTGTTTTAAGCGCGATACAATCGTTTGTGCTTTCTTCAAGCTTACTTAATGTACGAGCGTAACCAGCTACATCAGCTACTTTTTCGTTAAAGAAGGTTTTTGTTGTCGCTAAACTTTCTGCATCACAGCTTGCAGTTGTAAAGTACGGCAAGTTAGGTATAAAGAACGGCGGTAAGCTTGCTGTTACTTTATCGTAGTTACTGTAAACCCAATCAATAAATAATGCTTGGCGCTCATCTGTGTAACTTTGACCTGACAAAATAGTACGCATGTCAGATGCCGTTACTTCATCCGTTAAGCTATAAGCTAATACCGCTTTTTGTAACTCAGGTTTACCAAAAAAGCCCATAGCTGCAAGCATGTTTGTGCGTACTTGCGGATCTTTAGTCGTTTTAAACGTTGTCATGAATTGATCAAGCAGCGCTTTGTCACCATGAAAAGCAGCAAGAGTTAAGTACGTACCCGCTAAGTATGGGTCTACCTTTTGTGGATCATTTAAATAAACCTGCGTTTGTTCTTTGGCTTTATTGATGACGTTTTGATCTTCACCATCAAAACCTAAGCGTGATACAACGGCTGCACGAAGTTGTGCAATAGCACCATCTTCACCCGCTTTTGCTTCTAAACCATATTTTTTAGCAGCAGGCGTTACTGCACCGCGAATAAATTCAGGCCATAGGTCTTTATTGCTATCGTCTTTAAAAGTGCGCTGTTGCGACACTAAGTAACCTAGTGCGGTATTTGCTACGCGAGGGTGGCTATCGCTTACGAACACTTCAAGTGTTTGCATTAACTTAGCAGCAGATATAACACCAGCATCAAGTAGCGCATCAGTAGCAGATAGTAACGCTAAGCGTTCACGGTCACTCAGTACGCTTGGCGCCTTTTTAACAAGTGCGCTAAATTGTGCATCATCCATTACCCAGCGGTAGTAGCCTAATGCACCTTGGTCGGGATAAATCCACTCTGGTTCAAAGTCTAAATCTAGTGTTTGGCTTTGTTTATTAAGTAATACGTTTGCTGTTTTCACTTTATCGCCAGCACCATATTTAATTGCCACCGGTACATTCCATAACTGCTCTGGCGCATCAACGCCTGCGTTTACAAAGCGGCTTTGTGAAATAGTTACTTTGCTACCTTGTTGAGTTACTTTAACTAGTGGGAAAGAAGATTGCTCAATAAACGATTTTAAAACACTCGCTACGTCTTTATTTGACGCTTTACCAAGTGCTTCCCATAAGTCGGCCGCTTCAGCATTTTTATATGAAAACTCTTTTAAGTAGCTTTGAATACCTTTTTGAAATGCATCTTCGCCAATCCAGTTTTCAACCATAGCAAGTACTGAGCTGCCTTTACTGTAAGCAAGACCTAAACCGTCCATAATGTCGGCTTCAGTTTTAATTGGCTTACGAATAGGCTTGGTGCTTAGGCGTGCATCAAGTGCCATTACGTTGTTTTGTGGCAGGTCTAAGTGCGATTCAAACTCAGGGTTAAGCTGTTTAGTAATTTTTGCAGCCATCCAGCTAGCAAATGCTTCGTTTAACCATAAGTCGTTCCACCATTTCATGGTTACTAAATTACCGTACCATTGGTGAGCAAGTTCATGAGCAATAATTGATACATTACGCTGTTTTTTACTGCGTGTTGCTGCAGCTAAATCAACTAATAAAATATCTTCTCGGTAGGTTACTAAGCCTGAATTTTCCATTGCGCCAAATGGAAACTCTGGTACCGCTACTGAGTCTAATTTTTTGTAAACGTAAGGAATACCAAAATACGCTTCAAGTGCGCCCAGTACTTTTGGCATGTTTTCTTTTGCGTATTGGGCTAAGTGAATTTTACCTTGAGGGGTAATTACACGACCAGGAATTGGCATGCCTTTAATATCTAATTCTTCAAATGGGCCAACAGCCATCGCGACTAAGTATGAAGGAATTGGCGGCGTTTTATCAAAAAAGTGTGTGGTCATATCGCCATCAACCGTTGTTTTAAGCTCAGGCGTATTTGAATATACTTTTTGTGATGTAGGCGCGGTAATCGTTAACTGAAATGGAATTTTGTAACTTGGCTCATCAAAAACAGGAAATGCACGGCGTGCATCACTCATTTCAAATTGAGTAAATAAGTAAGGTGTGCCTTGGTCTAACGTTTTGTATAAACCAACACTTTGACGGTTATATGGCGCTGAAAAATCAACTTTAAGGGTGTATTTACCTGGTTGAATTTGCTCATCACAGCTAAATTTAACTTTACCTGTTTTAAGCATTTCGTTGTTTAAGTCACAGTTTTCGTCGCCAAGCAGTTGCGCCATTTTAACAGCGTAAGCTACGCCATTTAATTCAATGTATTTTGTTGGTTTTAGTACTTCTAGGGAAATCTCAGTCATCCCTGTGAATGTATCTTGGCTCGGATCGAGTGTTAACGATACCTGTTGTGAACTTGGTTTTGCGAGTTTTTCAATAACGAATTCGTTAGCGTTTGCAGCACCCATTGCCAAAGCAACGCTCACTGTTAAGAGGCTTTTAAGAAACATAGTGATCCCTAGATTGTTGTTGTTAGAAACTACCCTAAATAGGCTTTTTTATGCTCATATTATTAGGGGGTTAGATATCCTAACAGTTTTTTTTAATAGAGTAATTGATTATAACGATGACTTTAAGGGGAAATAGTAACAAAGTTTGTCAGTGGCTTTCGCGTCTTATAAAACGATGCCAATGCAGGTGTGAGTTAATAATACGTATTTTTTGGATCACGTTATTTAATAAAAGCACGTCCTTAAATTCATTATGTGGGTATTCGTTAAATCCCATGAGATAATTAAAGGCGTCTTTAGAGTTGGCTTGCAGAGCATGTATACGCACTTGTTGCTCAAAGTTAAGACGAAGACTGCTTATGGCTGTTTTCATACCGAGTTGATCAACGTTTGGTATATCACACTTTTGTAAATAGCCGGCTCGCTCACCTTCACCTGAAAACCAAATACGGACTTTTTCACTGTATCTGCCAGTTTTAGCGGGTAAGTCGAACATTAATCGTTGTTGATTTTGTGATTTTATGAATGCTAAATATTCATTAAACCCGGCATCTATAAGTGCCTGATGCACTGGAACTAAGCGAGGTTTTATCTTACCGTGAGTATGAAAATTAAAACATAAGACATCTTTTTCAAGAGACAGATCATCAAGCGTTAGATAGCCAATTTCATCGCTATATGCACCACTGTAATATGCAATTAGAGGAAGCCAAAAATGCCAGTGTTTTGGTTGCTCACGTGCAACTTTAAAATCACCGTATATATATCCATTATAAAGAGTGTGCAGTTCCATGGCTGAAAAGGGCCGGCGACCAAGATGGGTTTTCAACGTAATACCTTGAAAATAATGATGTGTTTTATTTTATACCCAACTAGCAGTAGATGCTAGTCGGGTTTTATCCGCTCTTAATATAAAGCGTATAAAGTATTATTCACTTAATGCGCGAGCTAAACCAGTAGGTTCAATCTCTGTACATACTTGGTCATCATTCCAGTTAATGCCAACAAGTGCGTTATCTTCATTTAAATCTTCAACCCATGCATCTAAAAATTCATCAAGATTTATTTCTACAGGGCTGTAGTCTTTCCACTCTTCTTTACATTGCGCTTTAGCTGCTTCTTCACTTTCCCAAAGCAGTAGTACGTCAGTTTCGTCAAATTGGTTAGAATCGCACACTACAAAGCCATTATCTTCTGCACCAAGTGCCCAAATTACTTCGCTAACACGTACTTTTTCTACAAAGTTAACTAGTTGTGATTCAATTTCGATATCGCTCATGTGTTTACCTTTTTAAATTAGTGACGAGGATTAGTATCTATTGCTGCTTGACGCTTGCCATATTGCTTATGAAAAGCAACAAGCTCTGAATACTGACTAAAGTCAGTTAATTCACGAAAGCAAATCCAATCAAGCAGGCAGTATAAACTGATGTTGAGGTATTCACAGCTTTTAAATTCTTCATCGCTTAAATGGGTATTTAAAAAGCTTAATGTTTGTTCAATTCGTTCGTTTTGCAAATTAAAAAAGAGTTTATCGCTTTTGGTGTCAAATCCAGAGCGTTCACATAGCAACATTTCTACTAGCGAATCGTTACAGGCATTTATAGTCGTAAGTAAGTGCTCTTGCGGCCACGTTAGTTTTGGTTGACCTGTTTTTTCAAGTAAATAGCGCAATATAGAATTAGAGTCACTAAGTGTTAAGTCGCCATCTACCAGAATAGGAATCTTTCGAGCTGGATTTTTACTGGCCATAGTAGGGCGATCTTGCTCAGAAAATATATCAAGACTCACAAGCTCTAGTTTACAGTTGTTTTGTTGTGCCCAAATTCTAATTCGGCGCACGTAAGGTGAAGGTACAGAACCAATTAATTGCATAATTACTCCATAAAAAAGCCGCATAAGCGGCTTTTATAAAACGTTACTCACGATACAGTTAAATTTATTCTGAACGGCTAGTAACTTCAAGTAAATGATAACCAAATTGAGTTTGCACAGGGCCTTGTACTTGGTTAATTGGAGCTGAAAACACAACTTTATCAAACTCTGGAACCATCATACCAGGACCAAACTCACCAAGAGCACCGCCATCTTGACCTGATGGGCAGTTTGAATGCGCTTTGGCTAATTCAGCAAAGTCTTCGCCTTGCTCAATTTTTGTTTTTAAGTCTAAGCATTGTGCTTCACTGTCTACAAGTATATGTCGTGCGCTTGCTACTGTCATAAAATCTCCCGAGTATAGTGTGGTGTTTTTTTAACCGAATTAAAATATCATTCTAGTTAGTTTCAACTAATTGTACCAGTATAAACTTATTTATCAGCAAGCACAGTTTCAATTGCAGCAATCATTTGTTCTGAATCAGGTGCTGCTTTGCTGTTAAACCGTAAAACCGTCTCACGATCAGCAGACACTAAATACTTATAAAAGTTCCAATTTGGAGAGCTAGTTTGCTCATTCAAATATTTAAAAATTGGGTTCGCTTTACTACCACGCACTTCGCTTGTAGCAAACATAGGGAAGGTTACACCATAATTTACAAAGCATACTTTTGCAGTTTCTTTTTCACTATCCTCTTCTTGAAAAAAATCATCAGAAGGGAACCCTAATACGACTAAGCCTTGTTCTTTGTATCGTTGATATAGCGCTTCAAGGCCTTTAAATTGGGGTGTAAAACCACAGTTGCTTGCCGTGTTTACTATTAATAAAGGCTTATTTTTAAATTGGCATAAATTAATAGATTCTTTTGAGCGCAGCTTTCGAATATCGACATTGGTAAAATCTTGACAGTCTTGGGTAGAGGTTTGGTTTATAGTTGATGATGTTTCAGCGTGGAGTGGGGCATTAATAAATAAAGCCATTAATCCTATTATAATTTTTTTTAGCATTACATTACCTAAACTTTTCAATTGTTTGATTGGATAATCATACGCTAATATGAAACAAATTGATCAACCTTTGAATGACCTATGACAACCCGTTTAGCAACTATTGATGATCTTAGTGAAATTGTAGCCATTTATAACGAAACCATTGCAGGGCGAATGGTAACTGCAGATACCGAAGAAGTTACTGTTGAAGAAAAGCGTGACTGGTTTAATAGCCATAACGATAAAAGGCCTATTTATGTTTACTGCGAAAATAACCAAGTACTTGCTTGGGTAAGTTATAAGTCGTTTTATGGGCGCCCTGCTTACGATGGCACAGTAGAGATGAGCATTTACATTACCCGTAAAGCACAAGGTAAAGGGCTTGGTAAAAAGCTAATGATATTTGCTCAAACACAAGCTAAGCAATTAAATATTAAAGTATTGCTTGGTTTTATTTTTAGTCATAATTTACCCAGTGTTAAATTGTTTAAGCATTTTGATTTTGAAATATGGGGCGAGCTACCAAGCGTTGCCATAATGGATAACAAGCCCTACAGCCTGACTATTTTTGGAAAGCATCTTAGATAAACTGTTTTATGAAACCTTGTAATATTTTTTTACAAAAAAACGATAGGGCTTTGTGCCAATTAAATAAAAATAGACTACGCTATTAGGATATTAAGTTTATTAATTTGAAGTGTGGCTTGATGATTCGAAAAATATTAATTATTGATAGTAGTAGTGTCATCGCGATGCGTGTGAAAGTGCTTTTAGAATTAATAGGGTGTGAAGTCGAATTAATTCATTTCAGCATGCTAGACATGTATACCAATATAGGCGATTACGACTTAGTTGTTGTTGCCCATGGTGTGCCTGTTGATTCTATAAAACCGCTTGTAAGCCAAGTAGCGCAAGAGCGTTTTATGCTGCTTTCTCCAAAAGCACAAAGTGGTGAGCAACTAACTGCGTTTAGTGAGCTAAATCATGTTGCGCCTGACGCAACCGTGATATATCCATTTTTTTCTAATAAAGAAATTACTTCTCTTTTAGAGAGCTTACTAGAATTAGGCTCTAATCATATTTTGCAATTACCTACTATTTTACTCGTCGATCATGTTCCTGAACGTCTCGAAAAAATGAAAAATAGCTTAATCGGTGCTCATATCGAGACTCATACTGCAACAACCTCCGCAGAAGCTTTAGAAATTAGTAAAGAAAAGCAAATAGATATACTGATAAGCGATTTTATTTTAGATGACGGAACAGGTTTAGGAATTTTTTCAAATTTAAAAGTAACCCAACCGCATTGTCGTTGTTTGTTATTTACCTCACGCCCTGATCAAGTTTCAATGATCGACGCAATTCGTCAAGGCGTAGAAGATGTACTCATTAAACCTTTAAACGATAGCTCATTATTACAATCAATACATAAACTGTGGCAAACAGAGCTATTAAAACGCCATAACGCAGAACTTGTCGAAAGGCTACAAGATACAGTTGATGCCCTGATTGAAAAAGACAGCCTACTTCAGGTTATTTATAAGCATACGCCCGATGCAATTATGTTGTTTGAGAAATGCGGTAGAGTGATAGAAGCTAATGATGCCTGTTTAAAACTATTTAACTTACCGTTTAACGAACTCGAAGGGAAATCAGTATTTAGCTTTTTAGATGATGATTCAACATTAGGTATTAAAAATAAAATATCGACATTAAATAGTAATCGCCAATTTAGCTGCGACTTACGTTTATCTAAAACAGCAGGAGGTTATATACCCTTAGTTGGCTCTTTTAATGAGATAGATCACCATGGCGAAATAGCACTTGCGGTCATATTTAAAAATGTAACTCATCTTAAGCAAAAAGAGGATTTATTACTTGAAGCAAAAGATGTTCTTGAAGAGCAAGTAAGAGCGCGTACTTCACAACTCGAGCATGCTAAAAATGTGGCTGAGGCTGCAAACTTAAGTAAATCAGAATTTTTAGCAAACATGTCGCATGAACTTCGAACACCTATGCACTCTATTTTAAGTTTTTCGCGTTTTGGTTTAACTAAATTAGAAGCTGGAGATTTTGCAAAAGAAAAACTCATTAAGTATCTATCGCGAATAGAGAGTAGTGGTGAGCGTTTACTGTCGTTACTAAATAATTTACTTGACCTATCTAAGCTAGATGTAGGTAAGTTTCCATTTAACCCTCGTCCCTATAATTTAGCGAATATTATTAAAACAAGTATTGACGATGTGTCTGGTACGGCAATGGAAAAAGAAATTGAGATTATATTTACCGCGCAGCAGCTACCTGTAATTTCGCAGTGTGATGAAGAGCAAATAAACCAGTTACTTCGAAACGTATTAGGTAATGCACTCAAATTTAGTGAACCAAAAAGTAAAATACAGATAAATTTAGAGTCAGATAGTCGATTTGCTACCATAGAGGTTACCGATAGTGGGGTCGGCATCCCAGAAGATGAGCTGGAGCATATTTTTACTAAGTTTGTGCAAAGCAGTAAAACAAATAGCGGTGCCGGTGGTACAGGATTGGGCCTTGCATTGTGTAGAGAGTTTGTATCTTTACACCAAGGAGAGATCACTGCACGTAACAACGAAAATGGTGGCGCAACTATATCTATACAGGTGCCATTAGAAATAAATCTAGATGATCATTTGGCTGAAGATCAATTAATACAACACAGTAATTAATTGTTTTTTGGCAAGCCAAGTAACTTTTTTGAGAATTTGAATGGATGATAAATTATGGCCTTAACTAAAATACTAGCCGTTGATGACGAACCCTTTAACCTTGAAATTATTGAGGAAATTTTAGAGGATCTTGATTTTGAATTACAAGTAGCAACGAATGGTCCTGAGTGTTTAAACATGGTTGAAGGTTATATGCCTCAGGTTATATTGCTCGACGTAAGTATGCCGCAAATGAACGGCTATGAAGTATGTAAGGCACTTAAAGCAAATCCAAATACCGCACACATTATTGTTATGTTTGTTTCTGCTCGCGGCACTGTTGAAGAACGCATGGAAGGCTATTCTGTTGGCGCAGAAGATTATATTGTAAAACCTTTTGGCCATGACGAACTTAAATCTAAGCTTAAAAATTTAAATCAAGTACTCGTTGAAAAACAAAGCCTAGAAAAGCAAGTTGAAGATGCAACATCAACTGCATTTAATGCAATGGCCAATAGCAGTGAAATGGGGCAAATAGTTAACTACGTTGAAAACATAGGCTTTATTAACGATCCTCAAGAGCTAGGTAAAGCGCTTGTAGATTGCCTGCAGTCTTTTGATTTACAAAGCAATGTAGAATTTAGAGAAAATAATGAAATTAGCCACTTTGCGCTAAACGGCGTGTGTTCACCTATTGTGGTGGAGCTATTTGAAATGCTGAAAAACAAAGGGCGCTTACATGAGTTTTCGCACCGAATTTTAGTTAACTATGAATTGATTAGCTTACTCATTTTAAATATGCCCGATCATGACCCTGATAAGCATGGTCGTATACGCGACCACGTATGTTTTATTGTCAGTGTTACCGAGCAGCAGTTACGCGCCATCATGACCAAGAAAATGCTTGAATCACAACGAGCGAAACTTAATGCCGTAGCAAGTACTGTTCATAGTAAGTTTCATAGCTTAATTAGCTTGTTGAATGAAAACCGTCAAAACAACGAAAAAGTGTTTAAACAGTTACAAGAAGAGCTCGAAGAACGTATCCCATCAATGGGACTGGATGAAGATCAGGAGGTGTTTATTTATAAAAAAGTAGATGAAACTATCCAAAACTCAGTAGCAAGAGAAGAGTCTGTTAAACAAGTCAAAGCAGCCTTTACAGAGATAGAACAAGATCTATCGTTACTTTTGAAAAACTAGTTACTTCGCAATATAAAGGTTTACTTAAGCGGTGCTATGCATCCCTTGGTAAGCCTTTTTCTACAATTCTAATTAACCTAGCTGTTTTACGAATTTGTAATCGTTGTTTATCGTTTTGCTGAGCAAGTGCCCATTCAATATGCTCTAAAACAAGTTCGCTGCATATTTGGCTTTTATCTTGTAGGGCATTAATAATAGCGGGGCTGAACTCTGCATTACCTAAACCAACTGCTAAATTACGTAACCAACGTTCGTGGCCAATGCGACGAATAGGGCTGCCTTCGGTGTTTTTTAAAAATGTAGGCTCATCCCAAGCAAACAGCTCAAGTAAATCTTTATCTTTTAATTGAGTGCGAGGATGAAAGTCATTTTCGTCAGTTATTTGTCCATAACGATTCCAAGGACATACCAACTGGCAATCATCACAACCATAAACACGATTGCCTAATAAAGTTCGGTACTGCTCTGGTATTGTCCCTTGGTGTTCTATGGTTAAATACGATATACATTTACGTGCATCAACAACGTAGGGCTCTACAATTGCACCTGTTGGGCAAAGAGTAATACAAGCAACGCATTTACCGCAGCCTTCAAAGGTGTTTTCTGCATCAATTGGTAGAGGTAAATCAATAAATAGCTCGCCTAAAAAAAACCACGACCCAGCTTCTTGGTTAATTAATAACGAATGCTTACCACGCCACCCTAAGCCGGCTTTTTCGGCAAGTTGACGCTCAAGTACAGGGGCTGAATCTACAAAGGGTCTAAAGCCATACTCGCCAATTTCTTGCTCTATTTTTTGGCCGAGTTTTTTTAAACGATTACGCATTAATTTATGGTAATCACGACCTAATGCATAGCGGCTTATATATGCTTTTTCTTTATTTTTTAAGGTTTTTGCAAAGCCAGCATCGGGAGGCAGATAATTCATTTTTACGGATATAACACGTTGTGTACCAGGCACTAATTCAGCAGGGCGGGCGCGTTTCATACCGTGGGCAGCCATATAATCCATCGAGCCGTGGTAGCCTGCATCAAGCCAACGTTGCAATTGGGCTTCGTGCTTAGATAAGTCAATATCAGTAATGCCCACTTCGCTAAAGCCAAGCTCTTGCCCCCAGGTTTTTATTTGCAGGGCTAATTTTTCATAGTCTGGAGTAGGGTTGCTCACACGCTTTACACACTTAAATTAATAGCTGCGTAATTTACCATATTTCTCTGAGCCCGAAAACGCTTCTTAGTGCACAAAGCGCTTTAACTGTTGTTGGGTTTGTAAGCTAAGCTGTTGAGATTGCTCGCTATCGGCTAATGCCGTATCTATTTGTTGTTTAGCTTGCTCCCCTAAAGCTACGATTTGCTCTACCGATTGGTGAGTCGTACTTTGGGTGTCCTCAAGCAAATGTACAGCACTGGCTATTTGTTGCAGCTGCTGCTGGTTGTGCTCAAACTCACTAAGCATTTTAGTAAAGCCATCACAGGTTGCACTAATTGAGCTTTGTGCGTTATTAGAGTGAGTCATTAATTGCTCTGACTCTTTATTTGTCTCGTTTACCAAATCATTCATCTGACTTATAAAGTCGCTAACCTGCCTAGTTGCGCCACTTACCTTTATTGAAAGCGTGCGTACTTCGTCTGCAACTACGGCAAATCCTCTGCCAGCTTCACCCGCTCTAGCTGCTTCTATTGCGGCGTTGAGGGCTAACAAATTAGTTTGATCAGAAAACTCTTCAACCATTTTTAAAATACTACGAATGTTTTCACTGTTCTCTTTTAGTCCCGCAATTGTATTTGAAAAGCTACCTAGCATATTAGTAATAAGTTTTACCTGCTCTACTAAAGCAGCGAGTTCTGACGCAGATAGTTTTACAAAGTTAAGGTGTTCATTATTAACGTTATGTACGCTATCTGTATTATTTACTATGTCTTGTAAGCTTTGGGTTATTTGCATACTGGCATTAATAATACTGTGGCTTAACTGTATTTGTTGCTCACTTGATTGCTCAGTATTTTTCATTGATTCAGTGACTTGTGTATTGCTGCGTGCACTCGCTTGAGCACTGTTATATGTTGTGCTGAGTAACTCACTTAAATGGGCAGTAAATATATTGTATTGTGAACTTAAATCTTTAAATTCGTCATACGAAAAGTGGGGAAGTTTTGCTGCTAAATTTGCATCTTGTTGGTTTATTTCTATCAAAGTATCGCGCATAGCAGTAACAGGGCGAACAATTAAAAAACGCATATAAAAAAGAGTAAAAATAAAACCAGATATAATCACAAGCGTAAGCAGCCAAAATAGCCCTGTACTTTGCTGTTGTTCGCTTAAACTCTGATGCAGCCAAAATAACGTAATTGCTTGGAACAATAATACAAAACTTAAATTACCGACTATTTTACGGGTTAACGTAAAAAAGAATGTTTGCTCTATATAGTTATAAATTTTCATGAAACCACTCATTATGCTCAAGCCCTACGATTGTTATTTAAGTGAGGGGAATGTAAGTTAGCCTTTTTGTAACGACAACAAGTAAGCTTTGGTTCGCGCTGGGTAATTTGTAAAAATTCCGTCTATGCCATACTCAAGCATTAGCGCTATATCTTCTTCCCTATCGACTGTATAAGCATAAATCTTTAGGCCTCTTTTTTTTGCATCCTCTGCAAAGGCCTTATTTATAAAGGTTTTATCTGCATGTACGCTATAAGCGTTTAAATCACTAGCAAACTTTGCATAGTTAATTGGAATAGAAGAAGTAAGGGCGCCTATTTTAAGCCATGGTAGCTTGTTTTTAAGCCACTGTAGTTGATGATGATCAAACGATGATACTAAAATATTGGTTTTCGATATTTTTTTAGCTTCAATGTTTTGTTCTAATTGAGCCACAAACCTTTCTAGTGCAAACGTGTGTTTAAGCTCAATATTTAATAAAGATTTATTGTTATTCCAATCAAACAGCTGCTGAAGAGTAGGAATTTTTTCACCATTTCCAGCATCAAGCTTAGAGAGCTCATGAGCGGTAAAGTTACTCACCCTGCCTTTACCGCTGGTGGTTCTATCAAGCCATGAATCGTGTATTACCATGTAATCATCGAAGGAACTTTGAATATCTACTTCAATACCATCAACACCTACTTTTAACGCTTCTAAAATAGCGCTTTTGGTGTTTTCAGGAAAGTCCCCACTGGCACCACGGTGTGCAAATACTTTCATTGTCGAGCCTTTTTAGTGATTGACCACGTTTCAAAACAAGCGGCACTCACTATGAGTGCTCCACCAACTAACGTCATAACAGTAGGACGTTCATGAATAATTACTATAGCCAGTATGGTGCCATAAAGTGGCTGCAAGCAAGAAATTAACCCCGCAGTTGCCGCTGATAGATGCTTTAAACTTGCTGCAAATAACGAGTGCGGTGTAGCTGTAAATATAACACCCGCTACAGCAATTAAAATCAGGTCATGATTACTAACCTCATACACTGGTACTTCTATAAATGCACACAACATAATGCTTGCCACTAAGGTTTGATAAAACATCGTTTGCGGCCCGCCATATTGGCTAAAGTAGCGCTTATGAGTAATGTTTCTTATTGAAAAAAACAATGCTGATATCACACCTGTTATTACACCTAGGGTTACATCATCGCCCAAGTTTGCACTTGGTACTAATAAGTAAATACCTAAAACAACCACCGCTGCACTTATTATATCTTTTGCTTTTGGCCTGCTTTTATTAAATAAGGGTTCTAAAAACACCGTCATTACGGGGTAGCTAAAAAATGCCAGCATTCCAATAGTTATACCGGCCATTTGCATACCAGCAAAATAGGTAACCCAGTGAATACCCACCGCAACACCTAAAAATAACGCAATAAGATAGTCTTTAGGTTTGTTGAGTTTAATTTGTTTTTTTTGAAAATAAAGCATGGCTAAAATAGCCATTCCTGCAATTGCAGTTCTGTAAACGGTAATATCTAAAGCATTTAAACCAATAAGTTTGGCAAATAGAGCGGTCCCGCCAAAAAGTAATACCGCTATGTGTAAATAAATTAAACTTTGTTGCTGAGGCTGCATTTAGTTTCCTTGTTGTACTTTTTGAATATATTAACATTGCTTAAAAATTCTTAAGATGAATTTTTTACCGCATGACAAAAGTCATTAAAGTTGATGACACTTCACACTCTTATTATTTTTGTACGTGGGCATAGTTACCTTACTCAACAGGAGGTAATTATGAATTCTTTAATTTTAATCAGCTTAACTATTAATGAAGTGCTAGAGGCGTTAAGTTTTACTATTACGTACGCAGATTGCTTTATGCTGGTATGCATTTTTATGTTATTTATATTTATTAATAAAAATAGTGCTATAAGTAAAAATAATATGCCAGAGGTATTAGTATGAGCTCGTTAAGCAGCTTTTCTCAACAAAGCGATAAAGGTTTTTGGAAATATGGACATTTAATTTTTACCGGCTTTTATTTACTCCCGCTAATAATTAATTTTTCGAGCTTTACAGTTAACCAAATTGTTATGTCTTTAGCCTTCTATATTGCTTTTATTCTTTTGTATGTAAAAGCAATAAACTGTAAAAGCGCAGGGGTGACTAAGTTATTTGTAGCCATGCTCTTAATTTGTTTTTGCGCTACTTTTTACACCACAGGTACGCCTACTTTATTTGGTTTCGTAGCCTATATAGCAGGCTACTCTTACAGCTACCGTCAAAGAATTTATGCTGCGATCGCAATTATATTCACGGTTTTATTAAGCACATATATTGGAGATATAGGTAAGGTTCAATACTTTTTAGGCGTTGCTTTGATTCTATGCGCCACATTATTTAGTTACGGTATTGCAGCAAAAAGAGAAAGCTTATACAAAAAGCGCGAACAAGAAAGCGCTAACCAACTAGAGCAATTAGCAGCTATTGCAGAGCGAGAACGAATAGCTCGCGACTTGCATGATATTTTAGGTCATTCACTTTCATCTATTGCTTTAAAAGCTGAGCTTGCTAATAAATTAAACCAAGGAGAGCGCTACGCTCAAGCAAATAGCGAAATTGCACAAGTGGCCGATTTGGCAAGGCAGTTACTTAGCGATGTAAGAAGCGCCGTAAGTGATTTAAAACAGCTTAATCTTGTCAGCCAAGTAGCACAGTTAAAGCTAAGGTTAATAGAGCAAGGATTTAACGTTTCATTTAATGTGGTTTTAAATGCTCTGCCCGCTAAAGTAGAGGGTATAGCAGGCCTTGTAATTAAAGAGGCAGTTACTAACTTATTACGCCATAGCAATACAAAAAATTGCGAAATAAATATAGAACAAACAGCGCAGCAGTTACTTATAACCGTAATTGACCATGGTCCGTGCAGTACATTGAATTCGGGCAATGGCCTAAATGGTATTAAAGAGCGAGCAGAGCAACTAAATGGCAGTGCAGCATTTACCTGTGGCGATAATTTTACTTTAAAAGTAGTGCTGCCAATTACAGCTAAGGATTTATAATGATCAGAGTATATTTAGTGGAAGATCAGGCGCTTGTGCGCGACGCAGTAGCAGCATTGTTAGGGCTTGATTTTAATATTGAGATTATTGGGCAAGCAAGTAACGGGCAAGATGCACTTAATGCAATTGAGGCGCTTGATAGTGATTTACATCCCGATATAATTTTAACCGATATAGAAATGCCAACCATGAATGGTATAGAGCTTAGCGAAAAAATAGCTGTTAAATTTCCTACTATAAAAATGGTTATTATGACTACATTTTCTCGTGCGGGTTATATTAGGCGAGCGCTTACGACAGGCGTTAAAGGTTTTATTTTAAAAGAAGCACCAAGTGAAGAGTTAATAAATGCGCTTAAAAAAGTAATGCAGGGACAAAAGGTAATTGACCCAGAGCTTGCTATTAATGCATTAGACGACGCAGATCCACTTACCGATAAAGAACGCAAAGCCCTTAAACTTGCAAGCGATGGCCTTAAAACAAGCGACATAGCCAAGCAGCTATTTATTAGCGAAGGGACTACGCGTAACTACCTATCGGACGCCATTGCAAAATTAAACGCCACTAACCGCATAGATGCTGCGCGTATAGCTAAACAAAAAGGATGGCTTTAATTAGTGGGTTTATAAATTATAAGCAAAGTATTACTATGATATGTAAAAGTAACGAACAGCGCTTAAAATTGGCTTAAAAAGCGCTAAAAGAGGTTTTAATGGCAAATTTAATAGAACTAACAACTAAAAATAATATCGCTATACTCACCATGAATACTGCTGAAAACCGCCACAACCCAGCGTTTTTGGCTGAGTTTAATTTACACCTAGACCACATTGAAGCTGAACAAAATATTAAGTCAGTTATTTTAACGTCTTCAAGTGATAAAAACTGGTCATTGGGTATCGACCTTCAATGGATGTCTAATCCAAGTATTTTACCTGCAGCAATTTCAGACTTTATGATTCAAATAAGTGACTTATTTAAACGCATAGTTACTTTTCCTATGCCTATTATTGCTGCGTTAAACGGGCATACCTATGGTAATGGTTCTGTACTTGCGTGTGCGTGCGACTTTAGATTTATGAAATCAGACAAAGGCTTTTTTTGTTTTCCTGAAGTGGATGTAATGGTGCCGTTTGTTCCGTCGATGTTTCCTATAATTAATAAGGCTATTTCGCAAACTTTCTTTAATCGTCTAGCTATGTCAGGAGAGCGGGTTGGTGCACAGCTGTTGCTAGAGAACAAAGTAGTTGAAGCTGTGTTTGCAAATAACGACGAACTACAAGCGGGTGCACTTGAGTTTGCCCAGCAGTTTAATAAAAATCGTTGGATTTACGCTCAAAATAAAACACAAATGAATAAGCAGATTTTACTTACGATGAAAGAAGAAGATCCAAGCTTTATTGATAATATAAGTAAACTGCTGTGGAAAAACCTACAAAAAAAATAGTATAGATTTTAGCATTGCTATGAGATGACTAAACACTTTGCAGTTAAGGGGTCGTTAAGCCCCATTGCGCTAGATTTTTAAACTATACAGCAAGGTAAACAGCAAGGTAAAAGTGCTTTCTTAAAAGTTTAATAGCTTTTACCTGTCTCATTATAACTATATGGGTTAAAATACCTACATAACCAACTAACAAGATAGTGAATGTCAAACCAAGATCCAAATCTCAGTCGAGAACAAGAAAAGTACGAAAACCCAGTCCCTAGTCGTGAGTTTATACTTACTCACCTTCAAGAGCGTTCAAAGCCTGCTAACTACGCGCAATTATGTGAAGAACTAGCAGTAAACGATGACGAACGCCAAATAGCATTTAAACGCCGCCTTCGCGCTATGGAGCGTGACGGACAGCTGTATTTCAATAAATTTAAATGCTACGCCCTAATTGACGAAGCCGGTTTAACCAAAGGCAAAGTAATAGGCCACAGAGACGGTTTCGGCTTTTTAGAAGTTGAAGGCGAGAGTAAAGATTGGTTTATTGCTAAGCACCAAATGAATATGGTGTTACATGGCGACATTGTACTAGCTAAAGGCACTAAACGTGGTTCTGGCTCAAAATGCGATGCACGTATTATAAAAGTGCTTACTAACGAGCGCGCGCCAATTGTTGGCCGTTACTTTGTTGAGCACGGTGTTGCTGTTGTAGTCGCTGAAGACCCGCGCATAACGCAAGATATAATGATTTTACCAGGCAACGAAAACGGTGCCCGCCATAACCAAATGGTGCAGGTTAAAATTACGCAAAACCCAAGCCGTAACATGAACGCGGTAGGTAAAGTTATAGATGTACTTGGTGAGCATTTAGCCCCAGGTATGGAAATTGAAGTTGCACTGCGCAATCACGATATTCCACATGTATGGCCAGAAGAAGTTGAAGCACAAGTTGCTCATCTAGGTGAATTTGTTGAAGAAGCTGACAAACAAGGTCGCGTAGATTTACGTGATTTACCACTTGTAACTATTGATGGCGAAGATGCACGCGACTTTGATGACGCAGTATATTGTGAACCTAAAAAATCAGGTGGCTGGCGCTTATGGGTTGCCATTGCCGATGTATCGCATTACGTAGGAATGAACACGCCGCTTAACAAAGAAGCAATTTTGCGTGGTAACTCAGTGTATTTTCCTGAGCAAGTAATTCCGATGCTACCAAAAGTGCTTTCTAATGGATTATGTTCGCTTAATCCAAAAGTAGATCGCTTATGTATGGTTGCCGAAATGACCGTGTCGAGCGCGGGTAAACTTTCGGGTTATAAGTTTTACGAAGCGATAATGAACTCGCATGCACGTTTAACTTACACCAAAGTAAATGCCATTTTACAAAACGACGAAAAACTACGCGAAGAATACTCAGCCGTTGTGCCACATTTAACTGATTTACAGCAAATGTACATGGCACTTAAAGCAGCACGCCAAGACCGTGGTGCCATAGAGTTTGAAACCCTAGAAACACGTTTTGTATTTAACGCTCAGCGTAAAATAGAATCAATAGTGCCTGTTATTCGTAACGACGCGCACAAACTCATTGAAGAATGTATGATTTTAGCCAACGTATCAGCGGCTAAAATTCTTGAAAAGCACGAAGCAAGCGCGCTTTATCGTGTGCATGACGAACCAGACCAAGAAAAACTAGGTAACTTTACTAAGTTTTTAGGCGAGTTAGGTATTGAAAGCACATTAAGCGACGAGCCAACACCAAAAGAAATAACGCAAGTATTAGCGCGACTAGGTGACCGCCCAGAAGCTGAACTTATTCAAACTATGTTACTGCGTTCAATGAAACAAGCTGTATATCAGCCAGATAACATTGGTCACTTTGGTTTAGCGTTATCGGCTTACGCGCATTTTACATCGCCAATACGCCGTTACCCAGATTTAGTAGTGCATCGTGCTATTAAAGCAGTAATAAAAGCACAAGGTCAGCAAACGTCTGGCGAATATGCTTACACCGACGATGAAGTTGATCAACTAGGTGAGCAGTGTTCTACAACAGAGCGCCGCGCCGATGATGCAACTCGCGAAGTAGCTGATTGGCTTAAATGTGAGTTTATGCAAGACCATGTAGGTGAAGAGTTTGATGGTGTTATTTCATCGGTTACCAATTTTGGTTTGTTTATTCGTTTAGACGATTTACAAATTGATGGGCTTATACACGTTACTAATTTAGGCGACGAGTTTTTTGCGCATGATGCTGCAAAACACACCCTAATAGGTGAGCACTCTCACAAAGTTTATCGCCTTGGCGATAAAGTAACAGTAAAAGTTGCGTCGGTTAGTTTAGACGATCGCCGTATAAACTTAACGCTTAAAGGCGATGTTGCACAAGACAGGTACTCACGTCGTCGTGCACCAAAAAAAGGTTCAGGTAAGTCTGAGCATGCGCCAGCAAGTGTGCGTTCGCAATTAAAAGCAGGCAAAGTACCAGGTAAAAAGTCGCACAGCGATGACAAACCAAAAGGTAAAAAAAAGCCAGCAAATAAAGATAAAGGCAAGCCTGCAAATAAGTCTGCAAAAAAACCTGCAGATAAAAAAGCAGCAGACTCTGCCGTAAAGAAAAAACCAAAGAAGAAGGCCGTTAAAAAGCCTAAAAGAGCAGGCAAAAATGCCCGCAAACGTACTAGCCCAGGAGCAGACAATACGTGAGTAATGAATTAATTTTTGGCTTTCATTCTGTTGAAGCAATTTTAGAAAGCGAACCAGAGCGCTTTGTAGAAATTTACGCCCTTAAAGGTCGTGACGACAAACGCTCAACTCCGATTATTGATGAAGCACGTAAATTTGGTATTTCAGTACAGTTTATGCAGCGTAAAGCCCTTGATAGCAAATCAAAAGGTGAGCAGCATCAAGGTATTATTGCTAACGTAAAAGCAGCGCCAACGTTCAATGAAAAAGATCTTGATGCGATAATCGCTCGTGAAGACACACCGTTTTTACTTGTGCTTGATGGTATTACCGATCCGCATAACTTAGGCGCATGCCTACGTAGTGCAGACGCGGCAGGTGTTCACGCTGTGATTGTACCTAAAGATAAGTCGGCTAAGCTTAACGGTACCGCACGTAAAGTTGCATGTGGCGCAGCCGAAACAGTACCGCTTATTCAAGTGACTAACCTTGCACGTACGCTTCGCGAAATTAAAGATGCAGGCGTATGGGTTGTAGGCACCGCTGGCGAAACTGATAACCATGTATTTGACGCAAGCTTAACGGGGCCAATGGCTATTGTTATGGGCGCAGAAGGCGAGGGCATGCGACGCTTAACGCGTGAGCATTGCGATATGCTCGTTAAAATCCCAATGGCGGGTACTGTTTCAAGCTTAAACGTATCGGTAGCCACGGGTATTTGTTTGTTTGAAGTATTACGCCAACGTAACGCAAATAACTAATATATAAAACGATAAGTTTTATGTATTAAAAAGCCGAGATTGAAATTCAATCTCGGCTTTTTTGTGTCTGTAATTTACGCTTTAACTTTGCACCAATTGTACTGAATTGATGCTCTATTATAGCGATAGGAAAATAACTCTATAGCAAGGCAAAAATAACGAAATATAGTTGTTCTTATATGAGTTATTTTTAACGCAGCTAGAGAGCTATTTAACTCGTTAGAATGAGTATGTGTAGCCCATCTGTACCGTACGCGGCTTACCTGGCTGAATGCCACCGTTTGAACGGTTAGCAACGTATGTTTTATCAAACAAGTTATCAACGTTTAGGTATACTTTTTGATTTTCATCGATTAAGTATTTAGCGGCTAAATCCCATACTACGCGGCTATCAATTGCGTTTAAGCCCGACTGCGTTAAGTTAGCATGCGCTTCAGATACGTAACGTATTTGGCTGTTAACTACAAACGCAGAAAACTCAGCACCTAACGATAACGCTACTTGGTTTTCTGGTACGTAAGGCATTGCATCGCCTTTTTCTACCGCGCCCCAAATTTCTGAATCAAAATCGTTTTTAAACTCAGAGTCTGTGTAGGTGTACGTTAATTTAACTGGGAACATAGCTGTATCAGTTGCAAACGTACGTGCTGCACTAAATTCAAAGCCCGCTACTTCTACTTCACCGTAGTTGTATTGGTCGCCAATGTTGTCGTCGCTACAACCAACCGCTGCAGTACAGTTACCGTGCATGTTGTCGTAGTCTGAGTAAAAGGCAATTACTTCACCGCTAAAGCCATCCATATTAAAGCGAGAGCCAAACTCAATGTTTACACTTTCTTCTTCTTCTTGGTCAGCATTACCAGGTGCTGCTGGTGCATACCCTTTTTGAATGCCCGCAAGTAGCGTTACGCTTTCGTTAAGTGTGTAAGTAGCACCTAGTGACGGCACTAAAATTTCAGTGTCGTTCGACACATCTTTAGTTAAACCGTTGCTGCGTGTTGGATCTGATTTAGACCACTCTTCACGAGTAATAGTAATGTCTTCATAACGAAGACCTGCACTTACTACTAAAGCGTCAATTGTCCACTCGTCTTGAATAAACAAGGTGCTTGCTTCTGCACTATCTACGCGGTTGCTATCAGAGCCCGGAACGCCTTGCTCTGTAAGCGTTAAGCTTAGGTCTTGATTAAGTGTGTATTTGTCTTCCCACTGAAAACGATCCATTTCGTCTTCGTGGTAACGTACGCCAACAGTCACATAGTGATCGCCTGCAGGAATATGTAATTCAGACTGAATACCTTTAGCTTGGTAGTCGCGGTTATTAGCTTTAACACCAATACCTTCAATGCCTTCGCTTGTTGGGTTTGCTTCAAAATCGCTGTACTGCTCAAGAGTACTTAAACCTACGCTGCTGGCTTTATACCAGTTACGATGAAAATCGTTTAAGTAAGCCGTTGCTAAAAATTCATAGCCATCACCAAAACGGTACGCGTAGTTAAGTTGGTATGCGTTATGGCGAGTATTCATTTCATCGTTTTGCGATGCAGCATAACGACGGTAAGGACTTTCTTGATAGTCTTCGTCAGTTAAGCCCATGTATGTTTCGTCTGATGTTTCGTCAGAGTACTTAATTTTTAGCTCAAGATTATGCGCATCGTTTTGACCAAACGTATGGCCAAACTTTAATAGTAAATCTGTTTTTTCAAAGCCGGTGTTGTCATTGCCTACTGGCAGCTCTTTAAAGCCGTCTGCGCCGTAAGTAAATACTTCAATTAAACCCGCTGTGTTATTTTTTTCTTTACCAAAGTAAGCGTGGCCTTTGTAGTAACCGTCGCTACCAAGGGCTGCATCTACCATACCTTTTGAGCTATTTGGCTCAGTTGGTAAGCTGCGCGAAAGTAAGTTTAAAACACCACCTGTAGTACGCGGGCCGTACTTAACTGAGGCTGCGCCTTTTAATACTTCAATAGATTCCATACGACCCATAGTAGGGAAGTAGTATGCAGAAGGTGCTGAATATGGTGCTGGTGCAACTAATACACCGTCTTCCATTACTGATATTTTATCGTTACGGCCAGTACCTGTACCGCGCATACCAATATTAGGACGAAGGCCATAACCGTCTTCTTCTTGCACGTAAACGCCCGGAACAGACGCTAAAACGCGAGAAATATCGGTAAACTGGAATTTTTGCAGATCTTCTTCAGAAATAAACGTAGCTGAACCAGGAATATCGTTAATTGCCTGCTGAGAGCCAATAACAGTAATTTGTTCAAAGCGTTGTTCTTTATTGCTGGTGTCTTTTGCTATTGCAGTAGCACTAAAAGACAAAGCAACCGCAGTTGCCAAAGTAGATACTAAAAACTTAGGGTTCATTGTGTTCCTAATCATGTCAATTATCTTAATTGGCGCAATTTGAACACGTTAACGAATACGAATCAATGTTATTAACTATTTAATTATTCAGTTTAATAGAACTAAAAATACCTGCTTATGCAACTTAATTAACTAAATTGTTTCTTTTGTATTGTTTTGTAATTGTTTTACTAACTATAAAGGCTGAACGAATTATATGTGCTACGTAAGCGCTAGCCCAAGCGTAGAGCTATAAATTCAGCGAGTTTATCTACCGCATTTTCCGACTCACCCGAACTTTTAACCAAGCTAATACCAATATTACCAAGAGCTGGTAAATGCTTGGTTTGAACCTGATAGTTAAGCTCACTCGGTACTGTACTTTTGGCAAGTACCGTAATACCTAAGCCTTCTTTTAATGCAGCAATAAGGCCGGTTAAATCGGCGTTGCTATAAACTATTCGGTATTTAATGCCTGCACTTTTTAATGCATCAGTAGCACGGCGACGATAAATACATCCCTCTGGTGCGGTAACTAGGGTAACCACCTCATTATGCGCAAGTGACAGGTCGCCCACCCACACTAGTTCGTCTTGCATAAAAATAGGAAACTTATCAGAGTTGAGTCGCTCATTTAGCGCAAGTACTAAATCAAACTGATCTTGGCGAGAAGCCGAAAGCAAATGCTTACTTAAACGCGACTTAACCTCTAACGACACCTCAGGGTAGAGCGCCACAAAGTCGCCAATAATTGAGGGTAAAATACGCGCTGCAAATTCGCTCGGAATACCCAAGCGCACTTTACCTGCAATGTTTTCTGAGGTGAACTGCTGCAAAATAGCATCGTTGTGTTGCATCATTTGTTTTGCCATAGGCAATAATAGCTCGCCGTACTGGTTTAATACTTGGCGCTGCCCTTGTTTTTTAAATAGTTTATAGCCAAGCACGTCTTCTAAGCGCTTGATTTGCAAACTTACAGCAGGTTGCGACAGGCCAAGTAAATCGCCTGCTTTAGCAAAGCCACCTATTTCAACTACCATTACAAAAGTACGTAAACCGTCTGTTGATATGTTTTTCATATTTAAAATTACAATTTATATAGCCATATATATAAGTATTATTTATCAATTGATAAATAATTACAATTTGTTGTTGATAGACGTGGGCAATATACTTTTGTAATCGAAAATACACAGGTGTTTGTTATGACTTTTAACCCAATAATGTTTGCCCGCCACAGCAACGCAAGTAGTGCGGTTACTAACGCTTTGCAAACTAACAACAATCACGTTGTAATGGATTTTAGCGGAACCGAAACCAGTGTATTTTTAAGCACTATTTTAGGCCTTGATTTAACTAAGCTTACCGCCAGCGGTTTAGGCTTAAAAGGCACGCTTGATGGCGACTATAATTCTGACTACAGTTTTGCAGTTTATTACTTTAGCGAAACCGCCTTTAGATTCGTACTACCACACAACGCAAGCCTTCAACTACAAGCGCTTATAAACGAGCAGCAATTACGTTTTGATATTGATTATGTAGTACGCACCGACCTAGCAAGCTTTATTTTAAGTGGCGACAGCGCATTTGATACCCTAGTTAATGCTTTTAAATTAACACCAGGTTTGCGCCTTTCTGACGCGCAACTTTGCTACGGTGCACAAAGCGGTGATGTATTTATTACCGCCATTGATAAAAACGACGAACAACACTTTGTATTAGTAGCTAAACAACAAGAATTACAAAAATGGCAAAGCTACATGCAAGCGCAAGGCTTTGCACTTATGCATAGTGAAGCCGCATAACGAATAAAAACAACAGGCGAGCATAACAATGTTTACCTGTTTTTATATCTATTTAAGCCACGCCCTAAACAGGGTTAATTTAAACGTGAAGGAATGTTATGACTTCTAAAACTGTACTACATGCTAAGCACCTAGAAGCGGGCGCAAAAATGGTTGATTTTCATGGCTGGGAAATGCCAATCAACTACGGCTCACAAATAGAAGAACACAATAGCGTACGTACCGACGCAGGTATGTTTGACGTATCACACATGACTATTGTTGATATTGAAGGGCCTCAAGCAAAAGCATTTTTACGTAAGCTAGTAGCTAACGACGTTGCAAAATTAACCGTACCAGGCAAAGCGCTTTACACAGGCATGCTTAACGAGCAAGGCGGTGTAATAGACGACTTAATTATTTATTTCTTTAGTGAAACGTTTTACCGCCTAGTTGTTAACTCAGCAACGCGCGAAAAAGACCTAGCGCATTTAGCTAACGTATCGAGCGACTTTGACGTAACTGTTACAGAGCGCCCAGAGTTTGCAATGATTGCAGTACAAGGCCCTAACGCTAAAGCAAAAACAGCTACTCTTTTAAATGCTGAGCAACAAGCCGCTGTTGAAGGTATGAAGCCATTTTTTGGTGTTCAAGTAGGTGATTTATTTATTGCCACAACGGGTTATACTGGCGAAGACGGTTACGAAATAGTAGTACCGAACGACCAAGCAGCCGATTTATGGCAACAACTGCTAGACGCAGGTGTTAAACCTGCTGGTTTAGGTGCACGCGACACGCTACGTTTAGAAGCAGGTATGAACCTTTACGGCCTAGATATGGACGAAAGCGTATCACCACTTGCAGCTAACATGGCATGGACCATTGCATGGGAACCAGAAGATCGTGACTTTATTGGTCGTGACGTACTTGTTAAGCAACGCGCAGAAAAAAGCACTGACAAACTAGTTGGCTTAGTGTTTGAAGAAAAAGGCGTTTTGCGTAGCGGTTCTAAAGTAATTGTTGATGGTGGTGAAGGTATTATTACTTCTGGTACTTTCTCCCCAACACTTGGTTTTAGTGTAGCCCTTGCACGTGTACCACGTTCAACAGGCGATACAGCTCAAGTAGAAATGCGTAAAAAATTAGTAAACGTTAAAGTAGTAAAGCCTAGCTTTGTACGTAACGGTAAATCAATAATTTAAATAATTTGGTTATATCAATCAGTGTAATTACAGTGATTGATATCCTCCCAATATAAACCAAAGGACAAATAAAATGAGCAACATTCCTAGCGAGTTAAAATACGCACCTTCACACGAGTGGGTTCGTAACGAAGGCGACGGTACATTTACTGTTGGTATTTCTGAGCATGCGCAAGAGCTTCTTGGCGACATGGTATTTGTTGAATTACCAGAGGTTGGCGACGAAGTAGACGCTGGCGAAGACTGTGCAGTAGCAGAGTCAGTTAAAGCAGCATCAGACATTTACGCACCTATCAGTGGCGAAATTGTTGCTATTAACGAAGAACTTGAAGACTCACCTGAAACAGTAAACAACGACGCTTACGGCGACGGTTGGTTATTCCGTATTAAAGCATCTGACGAGTCTGAGCTAGACAACTTATTAGACGCTGAAGGTTACTCGCACACTATCGACGAAGAATAATTATTCTTTGTAGATAACTAAAAGCCCCGTGTGTTTTATTTAGATATCGGGGCTTTTATGATTTTACAGTTAACTTTTCCATACAAAGTAAGCTGTTAAATTATAAGAATTTTAAGTTATTGCTGTTTACCCATCAGCAGTAGCCACATTTTTTGGATCATAGGAATCTGGACACATGTCAAACGCCAAATCTCTTGAAGAACTAGAGCAAAAGCAAGATTTTATTCGCCGCCATATTGGGCCAAGCCCAGCACAAGTAAGCGATATGCTAAGTGCTTTAGAAGTATCGAGTGTGCAAGAGCTCATTGACCAAACTGTACCGGCTAGCATTCGTCTAGAGCAACCGTTAACAGTTGGACAAAGCCGTACTGAAGTTGAAACACTAAGCTACTTAAAATCAGTAGCAAGCAAAAATAAAGTTTTCAAATCGTACATTGGCCAAGGCTACCACCCAACTAACGTACCGCACGTAATTTTACGTAACGTACTAGAAAATCCAGGTTGGTATACAGCGTACACACCGTATCAGCCAGAGATTGCTCAAGGGCGTTTAGAATCATTATTAAACTTCCAAACTATGACCCTAGATTTAACCGGTCTTGATTTAGCAAGCGCATCACTACTTGACGAATCAACAGCCGCTGCAGAGGCTATGGGCCTTGCAAAACGCGTATCAAAAGCTAAAAAAGCCAATGCATTTTTTATTGCCGACGACGTACACACACAAACAATCGACGTAGTAACAACGCGTGCCGAGCAGTTTGGTTTTGAAATAATTGTAGGTAAAGCAGAAGATGCCGTAAACCACGACATATTTGGCGCATTGTTCCAATACCCAACTACATCAGGCGAAGTGGTAGACATAACTGACCTAATTGCTGGCGTACAAAGCAAAAAGGCGATTGCCTGTGTTGCTGCCGACATAATGAGTTTATTACTGTTAAAAGCGCCGGGTAAACTAGGTGCAGACGTAGTTCTTGGTTCGGCTCAACGTTTTGGCGTACCTATGGGTTACGGCGGTCCACACGCTGCATTTTTTGCAACACGTGACGCATACAAGCGTTCATTACCAGGTCGTATTATTGGTGTATCTAAAGACCGTTTAGGTAACGACGCACTACGTATGGCAATGCAAACGCGCGAACAACACATTCGCCGCGACAAAGCCAATTCAAACATTTGTACAGCACAAGTATTACTTGCCAACATGGCAGCGTTTTACGCGGTGTACCACGGCCCACAAGGCTTAAAAACTATCGCGCAGCGTATACATCGCTTTGCTGATATTTTAGCAAGTGGCCTTAAAGCTAAAGGCATCGCACTTAAGCACAGCACTTGGTTTGATACGCTAACAGTAGTAAGCGATAGCAAAGACGACGTAATAGCGCGTGCAATTGCAAAAGGCGTAAACTTTGCAACAAACCACGAAGGCGAGTATTCAATTTCGGTATCAGAGACTACAACACGTGCAGATATCGCTGAGTTATTCGATATTATTTTAGGCGAAGGCCATGGCCTAAGTGTTGACGCTATTGCAGCAGACGTTGAAGCAAATGGCAGCGAGTCTATCCCTGCAAGTTTAGTACGTGACGACGAAGTACTAACGCATCCAAACTTTAACAGCTACCACAGCGAAACAGACATGCTTCGCTACATTAAGCGACTAGAAAGCAAAGACTTATCGCTTAATCACTCAATGATCTCGTTAGGCTCATGTACCATGAAACTAAACGCGACTGCTGAGATGATCCCAATTACGTGGCCTGAGTTTGCAAACCTTCACCCATTCTGCCCGCTAGATCAAGCAGAGGGTTACCAAATAATGATTGGCGAGCTACACGACTGGTTAGTAAACATTACCGGTTACGATGCAGTATCACTACAGCCAAACTCTGGCGCGCAAGGTGAATACGCAGGCTTAATCGCGATTCGTAAATACCACGAATCACGAGGGGATGCACACCGTAATGTATGTTTAATCCCAAGCTCTGCGCACGGTACTAACCCTGCATCAGCGCAAATGGCGAGCATGAAAATTGTGGTAGTTAACTGCGATAAAAACGGTAACGTAGACATGGCAGACCTTAAAGCGAAAGCTGAGGAAGTGTCTGAAAACTTATCGTGTATTATGATCACATACCCGTCTACGCACGGTGTTTACGAAGAAACAATTCGCGAAATTTGTGACATTATTCATGAGCACGGCGGCCAAGTTTACATGGACGGCGCTAACATGAACGCGCAAGTTGGTGTAACAAGCCCTGGCTTTATTGGCTCAGACGTATCGCACTTAAACTTGCATAAAACGTTTTGTATTCCACACGGCGGCGGTGGTCCAGGTGTTGGCCCAATTGGTGTTAAATCGCACCTTGCGCCATTTATGCCAAACCACAGCGTAATTAACGTACCAGGTACTAACATTGGTAACGGTGCGGTATCGGCAGCGCCTTACGGCTCAGCCGCTATTTTACCTATTTCATGGGCTTACATCACCATGATGGGTTCAGAGGGCTTAAAACAAGCCACTGAAATGGCCATTGTGAACGCTAACTACTTAACGCATGAGCTAAGCAAGCACTTCCCAATTTTATACCGTGGTCGTAACAACCGTGTTGCTCACGAATGTATTGTTGACTTACGCCCGCTTAAAGAGCAATCAGGCATTACTGAAATGGACGTAGCTAAGCGCTTGCAAGATTACGGCTTCCATTCACCAACTATGTCGTTCCCAGTAGCTGGCACATTAATGATTGAGCCAACTGAGTCTGAATCAAAAGGTGAGATTGACCGCTTTATCGAAGCAATGGTGTCAATTAAAGGCGAAATCGAAAAAGTAATTTCTGGCGAATGGTCAATCGAAAATAACCCGCTAGTGTTTGCACCGCATACACAAGGCGACGTGTTAGGTAACGAATGGGATCGCGCATACGACCGTTTTTACGCTGCATTCCCAGTACCTGCAGTGGCTAAAAACAAGTTCTGGCCAACCGTTACACGTATAGATGATGTATACGGTGACCGTAACTTAGTATGTTCATGCCCAGCGGTTGAGACTTATCGCGACTAAGAACCGCGACTGTTCATGATAAATAAGTTTGCGAACACGTATAAATAAGTTTGCGAATGAACAAAGAAGGTGAGCTTTTATAGCTCACCTTTTTTATTGTTGAATGTAGCTCTCGTATAAAGAATGAAAATATCTGAATTAAGTTTGTCATTGGTACCTGTATTTCTTTATCTAAATAAAAACATTTAAATTTATAATTATTATTTAAACCGATAATTATTTATCTAAATTCACAGTTACAGTCGCAATTACTTATAGCTAAAGCTTGAGATAATACAGTGCTCCTGCAAAGCTCTTTTTTAAAGTTAATTCAATACTAGTTATGTGTGCTTACTTTATGGATTTAATTAGCCCTCATCACCATTGGAAGCAAAAGTTAGCTAGTTTAATTGATACTTATAATGTAGACGTAACAGAAATGGGCTTTCCAGATAATTGGCAAGAGTTACCTATCTGGAATAGCATTAAATAAATTAAGAGCTAATTAAGCCCTCAGTTAACTGTAAAACCAAAGGCACTAAATTTTTATTACACATCAAATATCTAGCTTTTTAGTTTATTGCTCATCGAGTCAATTACTCTGTCTAGACCACGACGAATAGAGTTTAAGAATGTGTTTACCATGTGATTAACCGTGGGAGAGTGCGTGAGAAAATAAAGGGCAATGTTATTGCCCTTTTTTATGCGCTTAAATTGGTTGTTATAAACTATAGCGCTACTAAGCTCTGCTCTAGCATTGCTTTTATTTGTTTTACTATTTTAGCTTCTGTTTCAGGTTCGAATTGTTGTATACGTGGGGTATGAATATGCCCTGTAGGTATACTTGAATTAAGTGCGTCACGCAGGCGAATACTTCGGTACGATATTTCGTTAGACAAGTAACCACCGCCGCCGCCATTTACCGCAATACTATTCTTAAGCTCGCCGTACGAACCTGCTTTATAGGTTTTTTCAAGCGTGGTGACTTCGTGATTGTCGATAACTTTATAAGGGCCTTTGGCTTGTTGCATGTAACTTACAGGCAAGCTAAATTTTACAAACTCGTTGCCCGGGAGTGGTCGGCCATTAAGTTTTGGTATTACTGGGCTTGTTTGCGTTCCACCATACACAATATTGGCATTATCTGGGGCGGTTACGCTGCGGCGTTTACCCGGAAAGTGCTCTAAATCAAATTCTGTTCTGCCCATACTTACGGTTACTACCATGTCTACATTATTAAGTGCGTAGTAGGGGGCAAGTAGCGATTCTATTATACCTTGATCAAAATCTTCGTAGCGTACAGGCACCATAACGGTGTTAATTTCTGCGCTTATGCCGTTGTAATTAATAACTTGGCCGTCGAGTAATAACGCCGCAACACCTGAGGGGTTACTTTGGTTTATGTTTCTATCGAGTAAAAATGGGTCAAAGCCTGTAAGTAATATTTTTTTAGTGCTGCCTGATGAAAAAGCAAGGTCGGTACGGCCTCTGCTGCCTTCCTCAAGTAGGGTTAGCAAAGTATTTAGTTGAGCCTGCGTAATTGAAAATTTAGGTGATGTTGTACGTATTACTTTGCTTGAAAGCAGGCGTGCCCAGTAGAGCTCTCGGTCGTCGTAGTTACTGGTTTTTATTATGCGTTGCTTGGCGTTTTCCCACAGTTCAAAGCTAAAGTTTTGTACTAATGCTTTTGCACTTTTAAAGTCGTTTAATTCTTTAAATTGTTGCTCAAAACTTGATACTTGTGAGGTAAATGCATTTAAAACATTTGGCATTGCCGATTGGGCTTTGTTGATGCGCTGTTCTTCAACAGTTAAAGGATTACTTAAAGCAGCGAATGAAGAGGCAATTAAGCTGGTCGCTAATAATACTTTGATCATAATATTCCTAATATAAGGCTATTTTTTATGTGTAATTTACTATCCTATTATTACTAACTTAGGGCAACCGATTAACGTTGAATCGACTGAAATTTGCTTTTGCCGTGCATTAGTATTGTTTAACGGCCAATTAGTATCATCGGCTAATAAAAATCCCTGAGTCAAAAATTGATCTTTATAGGTTCTACTTTAAGTTCTAATAAAAGTAAAAAGCCGTTACAGCAATGCAACGGCTTTTCATTATGGTTTTATGCGCTTCGACGATACGAGCGAAAGGCTTTATAGTCCTTTAAAACCCTCTATTAATCATCTGGCCCTTTTAAGGTAAACACTAAATGTTTACGCATATCCTTTAAAATCACGCCTTTTTTAAGCATTGCGCCGCTTAAGCGTTTTTGCCATTTTAATAAATCTGGCTCTGCGGCTGCTAAGGCTTGCTCGTTTTCAAACTGAAAACACAGCAGTAGTGAACTTGGAAATAAGTGATATTCCACATCAAACCAGCATTGCAGCATGCCTGGGAGCTCAGCGCGGCCTTGCTCTTCTAATTTTTCAGCAGTATTAAGTACAAGCGCTTGCTGTTTTATTTGCACTGCAGAGAGTTTTTTCATTATTAAAATCCAAGTTAGCGGCTAAAAAATGCAGCCGGAATGTGGGCATTATACGCAAGCTTGTAGGCAGGCAACAACTTTGAAAGGGAGTTAATGTCCAATAGAGTGTATCTGCTTAAAATAAAGGGTCATGTTGCAAGGCACCTCCAGTTTTTCAACCTATGTAGGTCGGATAAGTGGCGCAGCCGCGCCATCCGACTTTTTAAGTTTCATCACTGAACTCCGATTTGGGTATTAATATATTTTTTAGCTCAATAGTTAAGTAACCTTAACCTAAGCTTTTGCCAAGTTGCTTGCGACAACTGGGGAGTGGTTGTCGCAAGGCGCCTTTAGCGCCTCACCACACTTAATACTTATAAGAGGTATTAATTGGGTAGGCTTATTTGGATCGGCGCTTGTCTAGCACATAACGTACGGCCATTCTTGCAACACCCGCACCAATACCTGAGACTACTGCCCATGTAACGGCCTCTTTAAGATCGGTTTCTTCGCTTGGTCTATCTTTTGGAGCTGGTTCGTTGGTAACCTTTTCCCACGATTTTTGTAAAGTTTTCCTTGTTAACATACCTGCAGATGCAGCGGCGAGACCTATACCTATAGTCGTAATTAGTTGTTTATTACTCATAATGTTCTCCTTTTTATAAATAACGGCAGCGTTATTTATGTATAACTCTTTAAGTAAGAATATTAATAACAGCAATTTATGTACCGATAGGCTGAGGCGCTTTTAAATTAGGGCGTTCTTGTTTTATGCAAATTAGTCGTTTAAAACCACACTCACATCACACTTTCACCACATTTGTACACAAGCTAAATAACCATTGTAGAGCGTGCGCAACTCTGCTCAAAATCTTCTTTTTAGATATTAACTCTGCAATTTAACTTACCTTCTAGGCGGCTTATCGCACTCATTGCTGTACAGATAGTAAACACTTCCACCCTATGCTTTAATATTAAAAAACAAGGGAGGGCGTTATGAGTAAAAATCGATTTTTATTTAATAAATACGTTTTGGTAATGGCTGTGTCGGGCACTTTGTTTGCACCGCTATCTGTTTATGGCAAGGATAAGGGACCAGTAGTTGAGCAGCTTTGTGCTAGTTGCCATAGCTTAACTAATCTTGAGCGCAGCGCGGGTTATAGCCAGCAGGACTGGCAAACATTAATAAGCTATATGGTTGATACGGGCGCAGATACCGCGCTTAATAAAGATATAAGTGCTTATTTAGCTGAGCATTATCCTGTTAACACTAAGCGCGAGTCTAAGGTTGTTACCGGCGATTTAAAGCTTAGCTTTAAGTACTGGCAAGTGCCAACGCTTGGGCAGCGCGCTCGCGATCCGGTGCAAGGTAAAAATGGCATTATTTGGTGGGTTGGCCAGTGGGGTAATATTTTAGGCAGGTTAGACCCTCAAACCGGCGATATGAAAGAGTATACACTGCCAAGTGGCACCTATGCGCACAGTGTGTCGCTTGATAAAAATCAAACCCCTTGGTTTTTAGGCAATAAAAATGGCACGGTTGGATATTTAGACTTAAAAACCGAAAAATTTAAAGTGTATAAAATGCCAAATAAAAATGCCCGCGACCCGCATACTGGTGTATTTGATGAAGCCGGAATATTTTGGTTTACCCTCCAGCATAGCAATATGATTGGCAAGCTAGACCCTACAACTGGCGATATTCAATTAGCTACTTTACCCACTAAAGGCTCACGGCCATATGGTATTAAGCTTGATTCAAAAGGCACGCCGTGGGTGTCGTGTAATGGTAGTAACTGTTTGGTTAAAGTTGATAAAAGTACCATGGAGCTTAGTGAGATTAAACTCCCAGGCGCTAAAACGCATACTAGGCGATTAGCCATTACGCCTGACGATATAGTTTTTTATGTTAACTCTGGTATGGGTAAACTTGGCCGCTATAACCCCAAAAACGGTAAAATAACGCAGTGGGATAATCCCAGTGGTGAAAACAGTCATCCGTATGCAATTGAATATGCCGATAACGCCATTTGGTTTAACGAGTCAGCCAAGCGTCCTGAAACCTTAGTAAGGTTCGACCCTAATACCGAAACTATGCAGAGCTGGCAAATTCCGAGTAAAGAAGGAGTTTACTCTGGCTTAATTAGGCATATGCGCATGGGGAATAATGGGCTGATCATTCATCAAACAGCGACCAACCAATTAGCTGAAATTACGTGGAGTAAGTAATAATTTATTTTGTGTTAAAGCTGCGTACTGCTTATTAGTAAGTTTTCTTATATTAGGTAGGAGTTTTTTACAAAGCTTAGCAATTTTTACCTTTTAAATAAGTAAATTGATACAATTATTTATGTAAGGGTTTGATTTTTATTGGTTAAATTTGTGGTTTAGGTTTTGCTTAGTAGTAAGTGTATTTTCTTAAATAAAATAAAGGAGTTATTATGAGTACCGTTATTACTGGGTTATTCGAAAGTGCATCACAAGCAACACTCGCAATTTATAGATTAGAAGCTTTAGGTATTAATGAAGCTGACATAAGCATTGTAGCCAACGACTCATACGCAAAGGAAGATTTTGCTGTAGACGAAGGTACAAAAGCCGCTGAAGGTGGCCTGGTAGGCGCGGCTTCAGGTGGTATTCTTGCTGCAATTATTGGCGGTTTTACTGCAGTAGGTACTGTAGCAACAGGTGGTACGGGCTTATTAGTTGCCGGACCATTAGTCGCAGCATTTGCTGCTGGTGGCGCAGGCGCCGCAGTTGGTGGTACTTTAGGTGCTGCAATTGGTGCGTTTATTCCTGAGCACGAAATTAAATATTATGAAGATGCCATTGAAAAGGGCTCTATATTAATTGGTGTTAAGTACGATAGTGACAACAAAAACGCTATTGAAGAAATACTTAACAATGCAGGCGCAAGTAACGTTTCTACGGCTTAACGCTAACTAATTAGTTTCAAAATTAATTAAAAGGTGAAACTTAGTTTCACCTTTTTTTTCGTTTTTAACGGCGGAGCAATCATAAATATTAACGTAATTTTTTGTCATTAAATAAACTCCATATATAAGTAAATTGTTTTTAAATATGCTTTGATTATAAAAAAGACTTATTTAGATAGGCGCTTTTTATTACATGTCGTAAGGCCCCCTAACAACACCAACTCTCGAAACTACCGCCTATATAATAGCTGCCTTTTAACTTGGCTTGTCTTTTTGGACTGGATCGTTGGTAATCTTCTTTTATGAGTTTTGTAAAGTTGCCATTCTGTTTGTAAATATGCCTTGGTTTTTGTTTAACTTTTGGGTGAAAGTCAGTTTTTTTAATTAATTAGCTATTTATTTAAAATTATTAAAAATTATAAATTTACTTTTTAATCAATAAATTAAAAATAAATCATACATAAATTCATGTTTACGCGCAGGGCTGGTATATACATTGAAACTACTTGTTTAATAGTCGCTTAATTTAGCGTTATTGTTTTATTAATTTGATACTAAACGAGGAGATGATGATGAATTGTTTGCAGTTTGATTCAAACGCTAAAAGATCTTTAACCCGCGTTTTAAAACCAACTTTTGCGATACTACTTACCGGTGTGTTACTACAAAATAGCGCACTGGCTAATGTAAAAGTTCAAATGCACCAAGTAACTAAGTCAGGCCAAGGGCAATCACTAGGTACTATTACACTAACAGAAAATGATAACGGTGTTGTTTTTTCACCAAGTTTAAAAGGTTTAACACCGGGGCAGCATGGTTTTCATGTTCATCAATTTGCTAGTTGTGAACCCAAGAAAAAAGGCGATAAGGTCGTGCCTGGTGGTGGCGCTGGTGGGCATTTCGATCCAAAAGCTAGCGAGCATCATGATTATCCTTGGGCTAACGGTCATTTAGGTGATTTACCGGCGTTGTATGTAAATGAAAGTGGCCAAGCTAAATCGCCTGTTTTAGCGCCAAGGCTCACGCTTGAACAACTTAAACAACACGCAGTGATGATTCACGCAGGAAGTGACAACTATGCAGATGAGCCAAAGCCATTAGGTGGCGGTGGTAGCCGTGTTGCTTGTGGCGTAATTGAGTAAATATAGGGAGAAAGCTATGCCATATAAAAACCGTGATGAATTACCTGAGTCGGTAAAAAGTAACTTACCTAAACATGCTCAAGACATATATCAAGAGGCGTTTAATAGTGCGTGGGATACCTACAAGGACCCAAGCGATAGAAAAAACGATGATGACCGCGAAACAACAGCGCACAAAGTAGCTTGGTCGGCGGTTAAAAATAGTTATAGCAAAAATGATAATGGAAATTGGGTAAAGTCGAGTAACTAAACTAACAACAAAGCTTAAGCATTTAAAAGCCGCCATAGCTGATATAGCGGCTTTTTATATAGACGTTTTATAGTTGCGCTGTTTATACAATACTTTGCAGTCTGTTTGAGTAAAAACTGATAAGCAAAACCATAAGTACTGCTTTAAACACGAATGTGAGTTTGGTTTAAATTTGCGTTATTATTTATTTGTATTAGCCAATCAGAGAACACTTTGAATTATTTAGCTCATCTTTATTTAGCGCAGCCCACAGCCGATTCTCACTTTGGGAACCTGTTGGGTGACTTTGGTGGAAAAAGACATGTAAAGCACTTACCAAACACAGTTAAGAATGGCCTCGATAACCATTATTTAGTTGATAAATTTACCGACTCTCACCGCGCAGTTAAACACGCTAAACAATACTTTTCACCCGAGCGTACACGCTTTGCTGGTGTGGCTATTGATGTGGTGTTTGATCACTTTTTAATTGTGCATTGGCAACGATTTAGCAAGCAACCTTTAAGTGATTTTAAGTACACCAGCTATCAGCTTTTAAATAACCGTATACCCGTTATGCCACCGCGAATGCAGCATGTTGTAACAAGTATGACTAAAAACGATTGGTTTAAAGAGTACGAAACCGTTGAGGGGGTAGGGCTTGCGCTCGATAACATAGCCAAACGCATTCGTTTTACGAACACTTTTGCGGGCGCGGCTGATGACATAGCACAGAATTACGATGAATTAGAAGCCGTGTTTCTAGCGTTCTTCCCGGAGCTAATTAAGCATGTAAGTGAGTTTGACCTTGAAAGCCCCTCAAAAAATGGCATAAAGCGCATTATTTAAAGTTTTCATCAATTGTTAATCTTTTGTGATAAGTTAAGGTGAAAAAAACGCTACTCTAATACAAATTAATTTTTGAGTGTTTTTAATGAATCGCAATTACTTGGTTATTGTGGGCTTTGCTGTTTTAGCGGCATTTCTATCTGGTTCTGTATTAGCTTTTGACTTCGACTTAAAATCGGTACGCACAACTATTTCAAATCCAAATACTAGCCATGTGTTAATATACGATGACTTGGCGCAGAGTAATCAAAAAATACTGTTTTCGTTAGATCCCATAAATAACCAGCGTGTGGGTGTGTTTTTTGATATTAACGACATTGAAATTGGCTACTCAGCCGATATTTTTGAAGATGATGTTGAAACAAAAACACTAGATATACTGCTCTCGTATAGAAAATTTAAAAATTCTAAAATCACATTTAACTATCAAACGCTTGAAGGGCTGCAAAGCACGGCTAGCAATTTAAGCGGCAATCAAACAGATCAAATTTTCTCGCAAAATACACGTTCAACCAAGTTTGAGCTATCTGGCCAACACAACTTTTATACCTTCAATAATAAAGAGTCTTTGTTTGAGCATTTTTTTCTTAATAGGCCAAAGCTAAGTAACAAATTTGATATGTCGTTAAGTATTGTTGGCGCGTGGTCTTTCAAGCATGTATCTCTTGAGAATAAAGATAATATTGTGTTTCAGGCTGATTTTTTAAATTCACCTGTGCCACAGGTCACTAAATTAATTTCTAATTCTTATGGGGCGAGTATTGGCTCGCTTTTATCATTTTCGTTACCGCATAATGTTCACGTATTTGCTGAATACAAAGTAGGTAAAGGGCATATTCAAAACACAAACCCTGGGCTGGGGTTAAAAGATTCGGGCGCCGAAAAAGTCGAGGCATTCGGTGGTGGAATTTCTTGGACTTCCGACAATAAAAAACTTATGGTCGTACTACGTGCGTGGGAGCAAACAGGCCGGCATATAGATACTTCTTTGGGTGATTTGTCAGTAATTAAGTTTTTTTAGTATTGATCACCGAAATAGTAAATTTACCAGGAATACTATGAGTAAGAATAACGCAGTACCTCAGGCTTATGTGAAGCAAGAGGAAGGTTACCGAATTAAAGCCTTAAGATTATACCCTTGGGTATGTGGGCGTTGTGCCCGTGAGTTTGAGTACTCTAATTTACGTGAGTTAACGGTGCATCATATAGATCATAACCACAGTAATAATCCAGAGGATGGCAGTAACTGGGAGTTATTGTGTATTTATTGCCACGACAATGAGCACAATAAATACCACGAACATATTATGTATGGCGGGTCGACTACAGAGCGAAAAGTTGAGGCTGCAACGCATTCTCCATTTGCCGATTTAAAAGCGATGCTTAATAAATCAAAGTAGCTACTATGATTTCAACTGTTTGGATAAAAACAAGGTTGTTACATCAGCTACTTTAATAAGTGACAGTTTATCTGCATGGCTCCATGAAATTTTTGAGCCAACACTTTCACAACAAATAACACCTAGTGGTTTGTTATCAATAAAGTAGATGTAATCAAGCAAGGAGTAAATGTTTGATGGTTCAAAATAAACCTTGGTTAAGTTTTTAGTGATTTCGTGGTTTCTCGCATCTGATGCGTCTAATACTTTATGCTCTAAAATATAGTCAAAGTATGCAGGAAAGTCTTCAGCTTTTAAAACTGCATTACTTACTATCTCATTTTTTTCATCAAGGCAAATTAAGCTATTAATGGCAGTATAGTCGTGATTAAACAACCATAGACTGACTCTGTCGGCATTTGAAATTAACTTTTTTAGCTCATTGCATATCTGTTTTAGCTTACGTTCACTCGTAATGTTTGGGTTACTAACTTTAACTGCTAAATTTTTGAGATTTGAGTTTTTTGGATTATAAACATTGAGCAAGCTATTTAAATGATCTTTATTAAATGGCTTCGTTAAATAGCCATCCATACCAATGTCTAAATAGTGTTCAATATCTGGTTTCATGGTGTTGGCTGTCATGGCAATAATTGGCGTTGTTTTACCTGTTTGTTGCTCTCTAATTATCTTAGTGGCTTGCACTCCATCCATCACTGGCATTTGAATGTCCATAAAAATTAAATCAACATGGTTGGCAAAAAAGTAATCAACGCATTCTTTGCCATTTTCGGTAAATATTACTTTTGCATTATGAGCTTGTAGCATTTTACTTACGACAACTTGATTTACTTTATTGTCTTCGGCAACCAAAATAGTGCACCCTTGTAAATCGGTTATTTCTTGATTTGGTTTTAATAATTCATCGAGTTCTGATGTTTCAAAGCTTTGTTGGTAAGTAAATACAGAACCTTTATCTTCTTTACTCGTGAAGTTTATTTTGCCATTCATTAAATCACTTAGCTTGGTGCAAATGGAGAGGCCAAGGCCCGTGCCTCCGTACTTTCTAGATGTAGATGAATCAGCCTGATGAAACTCTTGAAATAAATTTTGCTGTGCAGCTTTACTAATACCAATACCTGTATCGATTATTTCAAATACAATATTTTGCGTGTTTAAGAGGTTCTCCTTTACAGTGACTTTAAACTCTACCTGGCCTTGTTGTGTAAATTTAATCGCATTTGAGCATAAGTTATTTAAAATTTGAGAAACTCTGACAGGGTCGCCTTTTAGGGTTGTAGCGATATTTTTATCTATAGATGGAATAAATTTTATGCCTTTATCTGTGGCTTGTTTCATTAGTGGATTAATTACATTGTTAATGACTTCGCTCAGGTTAAAGTTAATATTCTCAATATTTAATTTACCCGCTTCAATTTTTGAAAAGTCTAAAATGTCATTTACAATATTTGAGAGTATATTCGCGGAGCTTAAAATACTCTTTAAGGCGTTATCTTTTTGTATATTTGAAGTCTCTGCTAGTCCAAACTCAGCTAAATTTAAAATGCCGTGCAGCGGAGTTCTTAGCTCATGCGACATATTTGCTAAAAATCGACCTTTTAGAGTGTTAGCTGTATCAGCTTCTTTTTTTAGTTCTTCAAGATTTTTATTATGTATTTGTTGTTGTTTTAATGCAGTCGCCAGCTTTCTGTTGTTTAACCTGAGCTCAAGTTGTGCGATAACTTCTTTGCCAAGTATTTTCAGTGCGTTAATTTGTGTTTGAGTTAGCTTTTTTGGTTGGTCGCTGATAACACATAATGTACCAATTGTGCTGCCACTAGGCGTAACTAGCGGTGTGCCCGCATAAAACCGAATGTTTGGATCGCTGGTTACTAGAGGGTTATCATAAAAACGTTCATCAAGTAGAGCGTTTTGTATTTCAAATACTTGGTCTTGCAGTATTGTATGAGAGCAAAATGCGATATCTCTTTCGGTGGAGTCTACATCGATACCATACTTTGATTTAAACCATTGCCTTTGTGGATCAACTAAGCTTATAAGTGATATGGGGGCTTCACAAATATCAGAAGCAAGTTGAGTTAAATCATCAAATACTTTTTCGGCTTCAGTATCTAATATTTCATACTCGTAAAGGGCCTTTAATCTAGATTCTTCGTCAGCTGGTATTTGTGCTTTTATCATAGTAATGCTCAATATTTATATAGATTCACTATAAGAGTAATTTAGTGATAATGACAACTTTAACATGTAGAACCGGCTAAAAAAAAGACATTGCATTTTGCTACTCTATTATTACTTTTTTGAAATGTTTTTTCTATTGTGACTAATATTGGTTTTTAAACTCGTATTTTAAAATCTGCTCTAAATACTTAAAAGTAACTTTGCTAAGCTTTTTAGTTGAGTAAGCTGTTATTAAAAAGGCCGAATCCCGTTTAATGGTTCGGCCTTTTAAAGCTTTAGGTTAATAACAATAAGAGTTATTTTTTCTTTTCGCTTGGTGCTGGTTGGCCATAATTAGGTGAACGAGGTCCATATAATAAGCCGTTGTAAACATCTGAAGAAAGTAAGCGTGTTGAAGTCATTGCTGCGATTTCAAAGCCTTTATCGGTTACCGTTTCAGCAATTTGATTGATTGCTGCAATAACAAGCATACCTACAAGGCCACCACCGCCATTACTTTGTTGTTCAGCTGAAGAGGCTCTTGCTTTACCTTGCCATAATTGCTCGCCAGTGCGTAAATCAACTAGTGAGGCTGACACAGTTACAGCTGTTTCGCTAGAAATTACAACATAGCTAGTACCGTATTCTTCAATAGTGATGTAAAGCGCAGAGTCTGCACCAAAAATTTCATGTAATTTATTCACCGGTACTTGGTGTACGTCGCTTGCAACAGTGAGGCCATTACCTTTAAAGGTTTGATCAACTAAAGCAACAGGAAAAACATAAAAACCGGACTCAGCTATAGGCGCGACCATTTGAGTCATCACACTGTATGGTGCAATTACTTCAGGTGTATTATTTAGCGGAGGTAAAATAATAACTGAGTGAGGGTCTGCTTGTTTAAATGCTGTGTAGTCATGTGCTGGTGGAGGTGAAACACAACCAGCGAGTAATGCGACTAATACGATCGCTGTGTATGATTTTAAATTAAGCATATTAAGCGCCTTTCGCAGATTTTAGAAGGAAGTCGATGTAATGAACTGATTCTGGGAAAAGTGATTTCTCAGTTTCGAAGTGAGTAGTGCCTAATGAAGGATTACCCGTTTCAAAGTACAGCATACCTAGGTGAGCATGTAAGCCAGGTGCAACATTCTTACTTTTGTTTGCGGCATCGGCAATAATTTGCTCAAGCATACTAATTTGCTCTTCGGCTGTTACGTCATCTGCTTTTAAATAGGCGTATACGGCAGTGCTATAGTCGCCGTAATAGTAAATAGGTTCTTTCGTTGAGTTACAACCCGTTAGGGCTATACAAACAAATGCTAAGGTAATTAGCTTTTTCATTATTTATTGCCCCATTGGCCAGCTTCAAGACCAGTAACTAACTTGTTAACGACTTCGCGAATAGCTAGGTCAAGTACTTTGCCATTTAATGTGGCATCGTATGAAGCTGTGCTACCAAAACCAATAACTTCACGTTCTGATAGGCTGTATTCACCAGCACCTTGCACTGAATAAATAACTTCTGATGTAGTAACATCAACAACATTAAGCGTTACTTTAGCATAAGCAATTTGCGATTTACCTTTACCCAATAAACCAAAAAGCTGGCGATCGCCAATGGCTTTACGGCCAAACTCTGTTACATCACCAGTTACAACAAATTTAGCACCGCTAAGAACTTGTTTTGTACCTGTTAACTTTGCCTCTTCCGCAAGGGCTGCCATATTGTCGCGATCAAGTACACTAAAGCGATTTGTTTGTTGTAAGTGGCTCATTAGTGTTGTTTTTGCTTGGCTACCTAAACGGTCTTGGCCTGATGCAAATATACCATTTTGAAAGCTCGAACGGTTTACAAACTGACCTACGACTAGTTTGCTTTTTGCACCTGAGTAGGTTGTGTTATAGCTAGCAACAGTTGGTGTTTCTATTACTTTTGATGATGTTGTAGCACACCCAGCTAAAGACGAAGCTGTAATTGCAGCGATTACAATTGTTTTAATGTGGCTTTGGTTAATTCGCATAAATTTTTGTCCATATAGATAATTGCAGAAGTTTTTATTGATAGGCGCTTGATTTTTATACTTATAAGTCAATTACTTATTTCAAGAGTCCATTCAACTTACTTTATAAACAAAAGTTGATGTAAATACAATGTTATTTATGTTTTATACAGATACACACAATGAAAAAGAATAAATTCTTTGTAATAACAATGCTAATTCATTAGTTTTTAAATTATTGAAAGCCTTTTTCTATAGTTGATATACAAGGAGATTTATTGCGCGCTGAGTTGTTAATTAGTAATTTTATTCAATTAACTGTAATTTTTAAAACCAATCGGCTGCAACTTGTAGTGGGGAAGGAGCGCCTTTTTTAGATACCTAAAACACTAAGGCTTGCTTTGTTGGCGATATTTTTTTAGCGCGAGGCAGGGTTAAGTCAGCTAATGATAATTGCTGCTTGGTCTGCATGTTATTTTGCTCGTAGCCAATAACAACAAAGTCGTGTTTTAACTTATGGCCTGCGTTTTCGCCGCTGTGTATTTGTGTTTCTATGCCAAAGCCTAACAGAGCTACATGGGCTATTAAGTTTTGGTCAGTATTATCTTCGATATTAACAGTATCGTATTCGAGATTAATTTTACTGTTGTTTGTAGTCGCTTTTAAATTACCTAAATAACGGGCTTTAGCTACAGGAATAGCTTGTTTATAAAACCAACCTTGCCACCCGTTGCCGTTAACCATAAATCCTGGAGTAGCTACAATCCTACTTTTACCGAGTGCCTTATACGTGCGTTGTCTTTTACTAAACACAGCAGAGGCAAACGGGTCTTTCCAACCCAAATAATCCCAATAAGTAACATGAAAATTAATAGGGATTAAATCAGTCCATAGTTTTTCATCATCTGTAAACGTTGAAATCCAGCGCTCTGCTGGTGGGCAGCTACTGCAACCTTGCGACGTGTAAAGCTCTAAAAAGGTAGTCGGATTAGCTGTACTGGAAATAGTTACTTGCTCAGCAGCTTGGCTTTGAAAGCAAAAAATTATTAACCCAACAAGTGAAATTAAAAATGGATGGGATAGAGCTTTAAAAGGCATGTTACTTCTCGCAAAGGCTGATATTGCATTCAGCCTAAATGATATTTACGAATGTAGTATCACGAAATACTCACAATTAAATCACGTTTTAACTGTGTATTTTACTTAGTTAAAACTTAATTTGAACACCCGCTCAAGTTGTGCTTTAATCGTTGCTCAATTATTGAGGAACTTTACATGATTAAATTTTATTTTCACCATACTCCTAACCCAATGAAGGTTGCACTCTTTTTAGAAGAAACAGGCTTACCGTTTGAACTTGTTCCTCTTGATACTTTAAAAGGTGAGCAACATACACCTGAATTTAAAGCAATTAATCCAAACGCTAAAGCGCCAGCAATTGTTGATGGTGAAACGCGTGTGTTCGATTCGAATGCTATTTTAATGTACCTTTCTGAAAAATATGGAAAGCTAGAAGGTAAGAGCGATGACCGCGCTGAAATGCTGTCGTGGTTAATGTTTATCGCATCTGGTTTAGGTCCGTATTCAGGGCAAAGTGTTCACTTTAGACATATGGCACCAGAAGGGCTTGATTACGCGGTTAACCGTTATTTACGTGAAGCGCAGCGCCACTACGAAGTACTTGATACACATCTTGAAGGTCGTGACTTTATTGTGGGTGATACATACACTATTGCTGATGTTTCTGCTTGGGGCTGGATCGATAAAGCACCGGTTGTATTAGGCGAAGAAGGTTTAGCACCGTATCCAAATCTTAAGCGTTGGTTTGAAAGCATTGATAGCCGCCCAGCGGTTGCACGTGCACGCGTAATTGGTACTGATGTAGCATTTAAAAAAGAGTTTGATGAAGACGCTAAAAAAGCGTTTTTCCCTTCAAATTATCCTAAAGTATAAAAAGTACTTAATACAAACAGCAGAGCCAGCTAGCTGATCTGCTGTTTAGTATTTTATGGATGTGTGAGCGCCTCTTTATTTTCATCTGCCACGAATAAATTAACTTCCTCTGTATGCTGGCTTACGCTATTTCTTTTTAGGGCGATGTATAGGTCTGAGTGAATGTATATGCCCTCTGTTCCTGACTTCATACCGGCAATTTCAAACCATGAGAGCAGCTGGCGTTTTCTGCCTGCAAGTTCAAGCCTTATATCGCGCTTTTTAAATATAAGTCGAGGTCGGCAATGATTGGTATTTTCTTTTATGTGATTAAAGTGATTGCTAAATTAACTGGCATGAGGTTGAACACATGGTTCATCCACAGTAATTTAAGCATAGATCCAAAGAAATAAAAAACGGGCCTTCATGAAGTTATAAGTATTCAAATACAAATTATTTAGGCTAACTTAAAGCCATATATCCTCAAACTTGACTCCGAGGGTATGCTATTAATTTAACACCTTGTTGATAGCTAGGCTTATCAACAAGGCGATACTGAATTATTACTTTTTAGTTGCTTCAAGGTTTGAAATATTTTTTGTATATTCTACACGGTGATTTATATGGACATTAATTATTGTAGTGCAGAGTTCGCAACAAAAATAATAAGGTTAGAATAATCGATGAATTTAAATAGGTACTAAAAGTATTAAAAAACAAAGGATAACCCCTCCACCTCTAATTTACACGTAAGCTTATTTACTTTGGGAGTTGAGTTATTACTCGTCAATCAAGTTGGTGTTAGTCTTGCAACTGCTTTTATGATGATAAAGTGAATTTATTAGTCGTATTTTCAATTATCAATAATTTTTATTAATTAGTGTTAGTAGTTTTACTAAACCACTATTTATTTAATGCGGAGATAATAGCCATGAAAGCGAATATAAGCAGTGGAGATAAAGCCACTAAAGTGGGTGGTATTTTTGACAGCGAACATAAAGCTAAAGCAACCTTTGATATTTTAAATAATGACGAGAATTTTGTAAAACAAAGCATAAGGCTAATTCCACCTCACGATCAACATTACGATGAAAAGGTTGAGCCTGAAGATAAAAAAATTGCTAAAACTATGTTGAAATCACACTTAGTATTTGCCGTAGTTGGTCTTGTTGTTGGTGTGATTATTGCCAGTATACTCTTTTTATTAGAGTTTGAATTTTTACAACAACACATCCTAGAAACATATGTTTCGATAGGTATTCTTTGTACTTTTGTTGGTTTACTAATTGCTGGAGCTTTTTCGTTAAGGCCAGATCACGATGATTTGATCAATAATATAAGAGAAGCAACTCGCTCGGGTCTGTGGGCGATTGTTGTACATACCGATTCCCACGAGAAAATGGAAAAAGCAAAAGATCTTATGCAGCCACACGCTGTATCAATATCGACGACTTTATAATGCTAATTGACATAATAATTTAACCAACAAGGTTGTATAGTAGTGTTGTTGGTTAAACCGTATTATAACTTAGCTGCTCTATTGATGTGATTTCAATATCAGAAGCCTGTTAAGAATTTAGTTATTTTAGCCCATTAAATAGCTTATGTAGTGAATTGAAAATAACTTACAGGGCAATCAGGGGGCTTAGCTGTTTAACTAATCATAAAATACAGTTACTCTTTTTTATTTTATTGCCGTTTATAATTTACAACACGGCTAATTCTTCCTAATTGGTATGAGCTTCAAATAAGGCAACTTCGTCGGTAGGCTGGCTTACACTATTTTTTTGTAGCGCAGCATATAGATCGGAGTGAATATATATACCTTCTTTTCCTGACTTCATTCCTGCAATATCAAACCACGAAAGTAACTGACGTTTTCTACCTGCAAGCTCAAGCCTTATATCACGCTTTTTAAATATAACGTCGAGATCTGCAAGCATGGCCATTACACTTAAATCTAAATGAGTAAAGCAGGGCACAGCGTCAATTATTACACATTGTGTATCGTCTTTTTGCCTTGCGTATTGCTCAAGTAATCTGCGTTTAAAGTAGCTGGCATTAAAGTAAGTTAAAGGTGAATTAAAGCGATAGATGAACACACCTTGCACTGCTTTTGCTTTATCTGTGGCGTCTAAACTTCTTACTACACCGTTAACATCTACGCCTAATATGTTGTCTGTTGGACGCATAACAGTGCGAATAAATTGAAATAACCCTAGTAATACAGCAAGTGTGATCCCTGGTATAACGCCAATAAATAACACAGCAAGTAAGGTGGCTGAGGCGAGATAAAATGCCTGTTTGTCTTTTCGTTTTAATTGCCAAACAGCTTTTAAATCGAGTAAATGGACAGAGGCAATAATAAGTACAATACCTAGCGCTGCGCTTGGAATAAATTCAAGTGGGGCTGTTAAAAATACAGCTATGAGCGCAATAATGGCCGCTGCAATTATTGATACTAACTGCGTTTTACCACCTGTTGCATCGTTAACAGCGGTGCGTGAGTCGGCGCCACTGACTGCAAAACCTTGCGAAAGAGCTGACGCTATATTGGCAATACCCAACGCTCTAAATTCTTTATCGGCGTCTATGTCGTAGCCATTTTTAGCAGCAAAGCTGCGGGCAGTTAGCATCATACTAACAAAGCTCACGATGGCTAAGTTAAGTGCGGGTACCACCAGCTCACGAATAATCCCTAAATCAAAAACAGGGGTATTAAAAACGGGAAGCCCGCCAGTTACGGTGCCAATGGTTTTTATATCAAATTGTTTTAAATCAAAAATCCATACCAAAAGCGCACCAAAGGTAATAGCAAACATAGATGCAGGCCACGTGGGCTTTATCCGTTTCATGGCAAAATAGACCGCCAGTGTAAACAAAGCCATTAATAAGGTGGGAACATGTGTTTTCGCTAGGTATGTGGGCACACCACCGAGGCGTTCAAGTAAGTAGCGCTCATCAAAAGTAAAACCAAATACTTTAGAAAATTGACCCACAATAATAGTGATAGCTACGCCGTTTAGTAAGCCCATTAAAATAGGTTTAGATAAAAAGTCAGCTAATACACCTAACTTAAATTTACTGGCTATAAAGCACCAAAAGCCGGTCATGGCGGTCATGGTGACAACAAGTTGCCAATGCTTAAAGCTGTCACCTGCAGCAAGAGGTGTTACTACAGCGGCAATAACGGCGCAGGTTGCGGCATCAGGGCCGACTATTAATTGTTTTGAAGTGCCGAAAAGTGCATATAGCATCATTGGCAGTATGCAAGAGTATAACCCTACGGCGGCGTTAACACCGGTTAGTTGTGCGTAAGCAATGGCAACAGGTAAAGCCACTGCAGCGACTGATAGCGCCGCCCTTACATCATCAGCAAACCATTGGCGTTCATAGTGCAGCAATGTATTTAAACCGGGCATAAAATTATATAAACGCGACAGCACCTTAGTTTTCCTGCTAATAGTTACAACGTTTTGATAGTAAATTTAATATTCAAATAAGTATAGCTAGGACGACGGTTATTTTAATAAATTGCAGGTGATTATTTATCAAGATATTAAATTTATAATTTGGCAAAAAAGTGAAAATTGAATTTTCCTGAGGTGTCTTTTAATCAGCTTATGTGCGTAGTATTAATGTACTGATATTGAGCACCTCAAGAAATCACTAAATCTAAAATCTAGTTTTAAATTTTTTAAGATTATTTAGCACCACATGCCGGATATAACTCAAGCACCTCTGTTACTACTTGTCCAAATAAGGCTTGTTCTTGCTGTGTTAAATCTATAGCAGGAATAAATGGCATTGTGTCTGTTAATTCCGAGGTAATGATTTGATAAAAGGTCATCGCTGTAAGGACATTCCCAGCATAGGATGCATGATTACCGTCGGCACTATGAAGGTTTATACTAGGCATTATTTCTAATACTCGATTCCACACGAAGCCAACTGGCGCTATGCAGCTAGGTTGTTTTTGACTGATTGCTAAATGGAGGTCGTAAACCTGCTTTGCTTCTGATGGATCCCCTTTTTGAGGATGCTCTGGAAATAAAATAGGTGTAATTTTATGCTCTTTTGCGTTCGAGATTAATCGCTCAGATGCGCTTGTAGGGTAGTCAGTCGAACCTGATTGTGAGTACTTTTGGCCTTGAAAAATTGCATGACTCCAGTTATCACTTTTTAATTTATCGACATTCGCATTTACTGCGACTATTTCATCTAAAAATCGTCCACTGACAGTCATTATTTTGACTGAAGTGCTAGGTAACTGGCTTGTAATAATTATTTCTAATAAGCCCCCTAACTGTGAACTATGGCTATTACCATAGATAATTATTTTGTAGTCACTTAAGGGACTGTTATTAATAACCGCTTTTGATTGTGGTATTTCAATGCTTTCAGCCTCTTTTGTTTTACTTCCCCCAGAGCCGCATGCTGTTAATAATAGTAATGATAATGTGATTGATATTGTTGTTATGTATTTTAGAAACATTGTTAATCCTTTTTTCGTACCAATTATAAGTACGGCTTTAGAATACTAGACATTTTATAACCAAGCTGCAAGGTTGCTGGTTTTTAGTGCAATGTATGGTGCTTAGTTTGTGCGCTAAAAGTGAAGTGCAGAAGGTTGATATTGTTTACGCGGTATCTAAATTTTAGTTTGGGGTATTATTCAATGATAATTTTATTGCTTTAAATAAATATTTAGTTATAAAAATTGTGCGATGTTTTAACACAAGTGCCACTTTTTTATAGACGTAAAAAAGCCTGCATAAAAGCAGGCTTTAGTTTTTAGGGAAAATTAAAATTTAGCGCGAATACCAAAGCTGTAACGGCGATCCGCTTCAGTGTACTTCCAAGCACCACCTAGTTCAGATAGGTAAATAGAAGGCTCACCCGTTAAGTTGGTCGCATTACCTACTAAGGTCACGTTTTCGTTAATATCCCAGCTTGCAGAGAAGTCTAACTGGCCTCTGTCGTCACGGTAGTTATTACCGTAAACAGTACCTTCTGCTGAAATACTGCCGTCTGAGTTAATATTTTCTACACGTTTCTCGTTTTCAGTATCTAAGAAACTGTCACGGTAGTTATAAGCTAGACGAGTAGAGAAACCTTCGTATTCCCAAAATACTTGTAAGTTATACGTATTTTTAGAAATATCTAATAACGGGTTACCGTTTGGTTGCTCGCTGTCTGCGTATGTGTAGTTTGCGTTAATGCCTAAGCCAGAAAATGCACCAGGTAGGTCTGTAAAGAACTGTTGATAACCAACTTCAAAGCCTTGTACTGAGCCGTTTTCACCGTTTACATTTTTAACAGTATCGATACCCGTTAGTCCTGCGTCACGTAAGCCTGCTACATGGTTAAAGCCATCAGCATCTACTGGGAAGTCAGTTGCATCCGAGTAAACTAGGTTATCTTGTGAAACACCTGCAACGTCAAGCTGACATACTTGGTTCCATTGAGTTACGTTTTGACCTGTTGAAGTGCTTGATGCAGCTACACAGCTACTTTCGTTACTTAAGAAAGATTCAACATCTTTATAAAATACTGCGAAAGAAATTACGTTACCTTGGTCAAAGTAATGCTCTACAGATAAGTCGTATTGCGTCGCACGATATGGTTCTAAATCAATAGAGCCTTGCGTTGCACCTGTAATGTCGTTATTAACATCAAATGCAGGGCTTAGTTCGCTAAAGTCAGCGCGGCGCATAACTTTTGCAGCAGCAAAGCGGAATAATGTTTCGTCTGAGTAGTTATACGTTACGTTTAAGCTTGGTAAAAAGTCGCTGTAGTCATTGTCGCCAGTTACTTTTTCGCCATTAAGAAATACGCTTGATTCTAAATCTGTAGCTACATAACGACCACCCACAATTGCAGTGATGTTATCAAAGTCTAAGTAGGCTGATATATACACGGCAGCAGTATCTTCAACTACGTTGCGGTATGCGCTTTCTTGGAACTCTTGGTTATCTGAAAGACTACCTGTTGACGCTAGGTTAGTACCTGCAAGTAACTGCTGAAGCTGAGCGTAAGTATTTGCAGGGTTAGATAAACCGTTGTAGCTTAAAAAGGTTAGTAGGTCGTTTTGTCCCGAATGACCTAATTGGTCAAATGAGTTGTCGTGGCTAACTGTTGTAAAGCTATTTGAAAAAGCAGCGTTGTAGTCATCAACCCATAAAGTGGCTAACGAACCGTCTGAGTCGTTAAATGCATTTTTATAAATGTCTTTAATTTCTACTTTGTATTGCTCATATTCGTAATCGCGGTTAGTAACACGTACACCCGCTTTTACTTTAGATACCCAGCTTAAGCTGCTGAGTGGCTCAAACATTTCAACATCAAAACGAATAGCTGTTTCGTCATTGTCTGTTCTTCTATCTTCACTTTTAAACGTACGAAGTGCTAAGTTTTGTGGGTCAGTAAATGCATTAGGATCTGAATGAATGATGCTTGGTAATTTATTACCGTCTTGAGAAAATGCACCATCATATAAATGATTTGTTAGCTGAGTTCCACCACTTGCTTCAAATGTTGATTTTTCGATTGGGCGAAGTGTAAATTCAGAATCAGGTCTTACGCTTTCTGATGATGCTACCGCAATTTCACCAGAGATTTTGATACTGTCAGTAAGGTTCCACTCTGCACCAAGTGCATTTGAAAACGAGTCAGTTTCACGAAAGTCACTGTATGTTTTAGGAATACCAAACTCGTTTGTTAACGTGTAATTATTTACGCCGTTAGCATCTTGAGTTGTATTTGCATCTGTTGATAGTGAACCTGCGACACCTAAAATAGAGTTACCAGCTTGTTCACCTGAGCGCTTTGTGCCGCTTAAATCAAGATACACCATGCCATTACCAGATTGTGGTGCCCATTGAAGAGATAAATTTACAGCAGTTCGTTTACGCTGCTCTACGTATTGTTCAACACTGTGCTCGTCTCTTACGATAGCGTTGCCACTAGGTGTATTACCTTCTTGGCCATTAATTTCGATATCTTGAGGTTTAACACGGCTAGATGTTTCATCTTGGCGAATTTCGCGATCTTGGAATGAAAACATAGCAATGGCACCAAAGGTACCCATTTCATCAAAGTCCCAGTTGTTACCAATTGAACCACTAAAAATAGGAGCTACATTTTCTGTTTTATCAGCGTATTCGCCATCTAATGAAACTGCGCCAGTTAGTTTATCTAACTCTAATGGGCGAACTGTCTTTAAACTAACTGTTCCGCCTAATGCACCCTCAATCATATCGGCAGTAGGAGACTTAACTACTTCTACTGTTTTTAAGAAGCTTGATGGGTAATCTTGCAAGCTAATGCCGTCACGAGAGTCACCAATAGTAGAGCGACCATTTAATTCAACACGGTTTTGAGGTAAGCCACGAATCGAAACACTGTCACCCACACCAAAATCGGTATTAATAGATACGCCAGTAATACGTTGCAACGCTTCTGCAATATTATTATCTGGTAACTTACCAATGTCTTCAGCAACAATTGCATCTACAATACGTCCGTCAGTACGCTTAAGCATAGCGGCGGCTTTCATACTGCCTAGCATGCCTTTTACTTCAATAACTTCAATGTCTGCAGCTGCCGTTTCTGAAGCTGCGGGAGCCTCTTGCGCTGCAATATTTGAAGAAGCCATTAATAAAAGGGCTGCGGCACTGATTGTTGTAGAGCTACTTCTTTTATGCTTATTAATTAATGTTGAAGTAATTTGATTGAGTTTCATGTATCTCTCCCGTTTGGGTACGACTTGCGTCATTGTGTGTGTGTTGTTACTTGGTTTGGTTAACCAATTTAACTGTTTCTTCCCTGTAGTGTGTCATACAGGTGGTATGGTTGAAATTAATCCAATTCAACTTTATTTACAACCTTTGTTTACCAAAATTTCACAATGTGTATTACAAAAACCTCTTTTATTTTGCTTATATTTAATAAATTTAATGGCTTATAGTGTGTTTTTATTTTTTGTATTTTGAATGAATTTTATTGAAGTATCTTTACCAAAGGCATTTTTATATATTATTTGTACTATTTAATACATTTTTTAGTACTATTTTGAAATTTTATGTCGTACTTTTATACGTGTTTAGTTTACTTTTTAAGTGATATTGAATTGGAAGAGCGACCATTAAAAGTTCTAAATGATTTATAAATTTGCGAAATAGTGGAGAGGTTAAAATAATTAAAAATCATTTTGGTAATACCAATTTTCTATTGTTTTTATATTGATTTTGTACTAGCTGGGGTGGGGGCGGTAAGCTAGGTAGCGATAAATAGATTTTTACGCAAAAAAAAGCCCAGCATAACAATGCTGGGCTTTCTTACTTTAGATGTATTAGCTTTGTAATTCGCCTGTAGATGATTCTAAATGTGCTCGTATGAACCACTGAAATTGCTCTAAATCGGCTAGTTGGCTGGTGATCATATCTTCAGAGACCGGATCTAGCTCAGAAAGAGTCTCAATTGCTTTGCGGTGATCGGCATTAACGCCATTATATACTTTATCAAGCGCAGCCAAATGTTCGGTTACTAGGCCTTTGCCTACTGAGTATTCGTCCCAAGTACGGCGATCTACAATTGATTTTGGTGTGCCAACAGGTACTGCACCAAGAGTCGCAATTCGCTCTGCAATTGTATCTGTCATTTCGCGCACACTGTCTACTTGTGGGTCTATCATTTCATGTACGCCAATAAAATTAGGTCCCACTACGTTCCAGTGAATATGCTTTAAAGTTAGTTGTAAGTCTATCAATGCAACCATGCGGTTATCGAGGGTAGCTATTGTTTTTTGGGCTGATTCGTCACTCATACCTGGCGCGGTAAATTTAGTTGTTTTGTTTGATTCGTTATTGTTACTCATAATTTCTCCTACATTAAGTAATGTGTTGCTCATATAATATGTTGCGTTATGAGCATGACTTAAACTTAATGAAGCAACTGTTATGCCGTAAGTTGCTTTATTTGAAAAGTGATTCAAAAACAATTGGTTATATTTTAAATTAAGGTTTCTAAGGCTGCAGAGGAGATTGGGTTTTTGAAAAGCCTGCATATATTTGTAAAATATGCAGACTTCGATTTAGTTACTCTTAGGTGTATTTAAACGTTGGCTATGTATTCGTGCGCTTTTAAAACATCGAGCGGCACTATTTCTAATGATTTTTTATTTGTAGCCTCAAGCACCACTGGTGGCGCAACGTTTGCTGAAATAGCATGAAGCCATCTTACTGCACACAAGCACCATTTATCACCGGCTTTTAAACCTTCGAAATCGTAAAGAGGGTTCGGGCTTATTAAATCGTTACCTTGTGATTTTGAAAATTGTAAAAATTCATCAGTCATAATTGCACACACACTGTGATTGCCAAGATCTGATTCTGGTACATAACAAAACCCTTCACGTGTGTAGCCACCATTACCGCAACATAGTTTTAAGCGTGTGCCGAGTACATTAAATTGATTCGCCATGAAATACCTTAATTTGTGGTGTTTAATAAATTTACTCTAACAGGAGTAACTCGCTTGAGATAGCTATAAAACTTAAAAGAGGGAAGGGCTACACAAACTTAAGCCCGCAGCAAATTGCGGGCTTAGTATTGTTTATTATTTAATACGCAGCGCCATACAATCGCTATGACCGTTTATGATCATGCTTTTATCAACACGCACGCCACCACCAGAGTATTTACCGGCGGCTGTAAAACTACATATTTGTACAAAGTAGTCGTCTACTTTAGGCAGTGCAAATAGTTGTTGGTATATTTGGTCTTGCTCTGCAAAGTGCCCCATTGTTTTTTCTATAACTTGCTGCTGCTCATCAATAAGTTGAATATTAGCGCCACAGCGTCCTACTATTGGTTTAACTACATAACCGGATTGTAATAACTCGTCGTTAAGCTCAAACGCGGTATTAAGTAAATATTTATGATTAGGGAATAAGCTCCACAGTATTGGCAAAATAGCCTTGTTACTTGGAATTAATGTCCACAGCGGTTCAAACACCATGACATTTTTACGCAGTAATACATCGACTAAGCGTGGCGTTTCACCAGCTTTGAATTGTGGTTCAAAGTTATCACCTAATGATTGGTCGGCTTCGCATTCTTCACGAATTTGATCAAGTGCGGTTTCCCACGACCAGGTTTTCCATACGTAACTCAGTTGTGCGCCATCAGTATCTACTATGTTGCCTGACTCATTCCAGCGAAGTGTGCTTAAGCCAATTACTAGCTTACATTCAAAGCCTGCGGCTTCAATAGCTTCTTTCATAAATAATGCGTGGTAATGTTCTTCTGGTTCATCATCTTGCAGAATATGAACAAGACCTTTTACCTCACTTTTACGCCATGCTTTTACGAGATCTTTAAATAAATTTTGGCCTGCATCTACACCTGTTTTAACACTAAAGTGTTTTGCCCACTTTCCCTGAACTTTGCCGCTTTCCATGTAACACGATGCCGAATCGCAATTGTATTCGTAAACTTTTAAACCTGCTGCTGTTAAGGCAAAGTCAAACCGGCTGGTAATTAATTGGTTTAAGCGGTTATCCCACGATTGGCGAATTTTATTAAGCACAACATCGGGTAAATTAAACTTTTTTAATAACTCAGGGTGCTGCAATACATAGTCGGTTGCATGCATAAATAAGCCATGCAGCTCATTTGTTGCATGCTCAATGCTTTGCTGCGCCGTTTGAGATATTGCAAAGTAATTATGTTGATCCTCATCTACTGATGTAAGTTTATGGCCTTGCATCATTTCTACGTAGGCAGCTTCATCGTCATTCGCAATATTTAACCATGACTTGTTTGCTTGGCCTGTATCTACTGCTTTATGGGCTTCTATAGTAAATAAGTCAGTGTTTAGCTCAAACGTTGGCTCAGCATATTCTGTTTCATCAGTTTGTGTCATCCAACCTAAAATAGTGGCGTCGCTGTAAGAGCACTCAATCCAATAGTCGCCATCTTTAGTTACTTTTGCTTTTAGTTCACGGCACCAGTTTTGATTTGTTGGCCATATTTGATGCCCTACATTTTGCTCAGCAAGACGTATTTTATCTTCATGCACTTCAACAATGACAGCAACATGACCTGTTTCTTCAAACTCGCCGCCTTCTTCCCATATAAGTAAACTACCTACTTGAGGGGGATGTTTAGCACCATTTTTAAACGCGTTTAGTGGCAATCTGTTTTGGCTATTTACATCGCGCACTGAACGCAGCTCAAAAATATCGTAAGCCATGGCTATGTCATCAAAAATATAACCATGATTGAGGTACATCCATCTACGGGCAAATTCAACGCATTGCCATTTATAGCCCATGTAAATACCGTCTAGGTAACTACGATAGGCGCTACGATTAGGATAAATGCTTTCATCAGCCGTATCATAATCAGATGAGTAAACAGCAACATTACCAGGTGCATAACCTAATAAAGTACCAAAATCACTAGCAGAAGATTTCATAAACAAAGATGTTCAAAATAAGGTGTGATAATTTGCTGACTATATGAGCCAAACTGCGTTATAGCAAGATATTACTGGGTATAATCTTTAATTAAATATTGGTGCTAAATAGGGCTTAAAATTATATTTTATTAATCCATAGTTTTAAAAGCAGTAGTTAAGAAATCCCTCCTTCAAAGTGTTTATACATGTAAAACTGAACCTATATTCGTACTTTAGTTAATTTTTTGTTAAACCATTGCGATTGGTATAGCAAAACTAGCTAAAATTAGTTAAAAGTTTTTAAAACAGGAAAAATAATGGAAGACATAATAAACAACATTGATATTAATCAATATTTACCCGCTGCAATTACGTGGGCAACCAACATATTACTAGCAATTGCAATTTTACTTGCAGGCTTATGGTTAGCGGGCAAAGTACGCAATTTAATTATTGGCTTGTGTCATAAATACACTCATCTTGACGATACGCTTTTTCGCTTTTTAGGCAGCATGGCTCGCTACATCATATTAGCGTTCGTTATTATTGCTGTGTTAAATCGCTTTGGTGTACAAACAGCCTCTATTATTGCTTTACTCGGTGCTGCGGGACTTGCTATAGGCTTGGCGTTACAAGGTGCAATGTCGAACCTTGCCGCAGGCGTTATGTTGCTAATATTTAGACCTTATAAAGTGAATGACTTTATTGAGGCTGCAGGGCGTTTTGGTAAAGTAACAGAAGTAGATATGTTTACTACTATTTTACAAACGTTCGATAACCAACAGGTTATTATACCAAATAGTCAAATTTGGGGCGCGCAAATTATAAACCATTCACATCATCCAATTCGTGGTGTGGATATGCATTTTGGTGTTGCTTACGGTGAAGATACAACGGCTGTACGTAAAGTTATAGATGGGGTACTTGCAGCGCACCCACATATACTAAAAGATCCAGCGCCTTTTGTTGAAGTAGAAACACTTAACAACAGCTCAGTAGACTTTTTAGTAAGGCCATTTTGTAAGGGCGAGCATTACTTCGATATTCTTTACACGGTGCCAGAGTTAATTAAAAAAGCACTTGATGAAAACAACATTGAAATACCTTTCCCACATCGTAAAGTTATTTTAGTTAACGAGAATAAAGATTAACTAAATTTAAAAATGCATAAACCTAAGAGCACTTTTAAGTGCTCTTTTTTTGTGTGAAAAAGTTACATACCTGTGTAACCTTTTCTTTTATAAATCATCTCAAATACTACATTGTTATCTGTACAGCCCTTTTTTACTAGGTTTGATGTCTGGTCTTTATTTTGCATTTGCATAGTCGCTTTTAGTTTTAAAGCTCATAAAAACTATCGACCCATTAAATCAAACTGTATGAAGGACTAAACATGGCTGAATCATTTAAATACTCAGGTAATAAAGGGCATGGCGGCGAATTGCATCAAAAAGCGTCGGATGAACACCCTACCATGACCACCGCGCAGGGCTGCCCTGTAAGTGACGATCAAAACTCATTACGTGCGGGCAAACGTGGCCCCGGATTATTAGAAGATCACATAATGCGCGAGAAGATCTTTCACTTTGATCATGAACGCATTCCTGAGCGTGTAGTGCACGCTAGAGGCTATGGTGCACACGGATATTTTGAAACTTACGACACGCTTGAAGATTTAACCTGTGCAGATATTTTTCAGCGAAAAGGTGAAAAAACGCCTGTGTTTACTCGCTTCTCTACGGTTGCAGGTAATAAAGGATCACCAGATTTAGCACGTGATGTACGCGGTTTTGCGGTAAAATTTTATACCCAAGAAGGAAACTGGGATTTAGTGGGTAACAATATACCGGTATTCTTTATTCAGGATGCAATGAAGTTTCCTGATTTAATTCATAGCGCTAAAGCCGAGCCTGATCGTGGTTTTCCGCAGGCGCAAACAGCACATGATAACTTTTGGGACTTTGTGAGTTTGTCACCTGAGTCAATGCACATGGTTATGTGGGCAATGTCTGATAGAGCTATTCCACGCTCTTTACGCTTTATGGAAGGTTTTGGTGTTCATACATTTAAATTTATTAATGCCAAAGGTGATGAAAAATTTGTTAAATTTCATTGGAAACCAAAAGGCGGAATGCAATCTGTAGTATGGAACGAAGCACTTAAACTAAACGGCGCGGACCCTGATTTTCATCGCAGAGACATGTGGGAATCTATTGGCAACGGCGACTTCCCTGAGTGGGAACTAGGTGTACAGGTGTTTGATCAGCAATTTGCTGATGAATTTGAATTTGATGTTTTTGATGCCACCAAGCTTATACCTGAAGAGCAAGTACCAGTGCAAATTGTTGGTCGTATGGTGCTTGACCGTGTTGTAGACAACTTTTTTGCAGAAACAGAGCAAGTAGCATTTTGTACTCAAAACATTGTACCGGGGCTCGACTTTACACCTGACCCGCTACTGCAAGGTCGTAACTTTTCATACTTAGATACTCAAACCAAGCGTTTAGGTGGCCCTAACTTTACGCATATTCCGGTCAATGCGCCTAAATGTCCAATGCGTCATTTTCAGCAAGATGGCCACATGGCAATGCACAATCCAAAAGGGCGTGTTAATTATGAGCCAAACTCATGGAGCGGCGACGAAAACAACCCGCGCGAATGCCCAGTACATGGCTTTAAAAGCTCAAGCGAACCTGAAGTAAATGGCGGTGATAAACTGCGTTATCGCTCAGAAACATTCAGCGATCATTACAGTCAAGCTCGTCAATTTTATTTAAGTCAAACAGAGGTAGAGCAGGCGCATATTCAATCTGCGTACGTGTTTGAGCTGTCTAAAGTTGAGCATTTGCCAATACGAGAACGTTTGGTATCGCACTTGTTAAATATTGACGAAACCCTCGCAAATAAAGTTGCCGAAGGACTTGGCTTGCAAGAAATGCCAGATCCGGCAGAAGCTGCTATGCCGACACGTAAAGACTTACCTGTATCTGATGCGTTAAGTATTTTGAAAAATGCGCCCAACACCTTCAAAGGCCGTAAATTAGGTATTTTAGTAAGTGATGGCTTTAATGCAGAAATTTTTGAATCGGTTACCAATGCACTTAAAAGTGAAGGTGCAAACTTTGAAATTATTGCCCCGCAAGTTGGCGGTGCTAAATGCAGTAAAGGTAAACACTTTAAAGCTGATCAGGTTATTAATGGTGGTCCATCGGTTTTATACGATGCGGTACTTGTACTCACCACCGAAGATGGAGCTAAAAAACTAGCTGCCGTAGCAGAAGCTAAAGACTTTGTAAGTGATGCGTACGCACATATGAAATTTATAGGCTTTACAAATGAGGCTAAGCCTTTATTTAAAGCGGCAGGCCTTGATGGAAAAGTAGATGATGGTTGGATAGATTTAGAGGCACATTCAGCCGATAAATTTATAAATACTTTGCGTAATTTAAGATATTGGGAGCGTTAGTAAGCTCAATAATTAAAAAACCACAGCATGTAATTGTTGTGGTTTTTTTTAGCTCACCTAGTTAAGGTATTAGTTCAAGCCAACAATAAATATTGGATATATTATGAAGCTTAATGGCGCTTGTCACTGTGGCAAAGTGGTATTTACGGTCAACTCAAAACACCCTTATCCTTACAATTTATGTTACTGCTCTATATGCCGTAAAACCGCAGGGAGCGGCGGGTTTGTTATTAATTTAAACGCGCAATACAGCACGCTTGAGGTTACAGGGCGTGAACACATAACTATTTATCATGCAAAAACAGGCGATAAAATAAGCCCTGCAGAGCGTCATTTTTGTAAGCATTGTAGTGCTAACTTATGGTTATACGATGCACGTTGGCCTGAGCAAGTTCATCCCTTTGCTGGTGCAATAGATAGTGAGTTACCCATACCGCCAGAGCGCACTCATTTAATGCTTGGTAGTAAAGCAAATTGGGTAAATGCGCCCATTAATGAAGGTGACAAGCAGTTTGAAGAATACCCTGATGAAAGTATTGCTGCTTGGCATAAGCGTTTAAACCTCGAAAAGTAACGCAATTTTTTGTATGAGCTAAGCTTAAATTTAGGGGCAATTAAACGCATATTTAGTTAATTAAATATTAAAAATCACAGCGTAAGTAAAGGAGAATATTATGGCAGTCTCAGCAATACCAAAAGGGTTTCATTCAGTTACACCTTATTTAATTATGAATGACGCACAAAAAGCGATAGATTTTTATTGTGATGCATTTAGTGCTGAACATGTAATGCAGATGCCTTTACCTGATGGTGGAATAGCCCATGCAGAAATAATAATTGGTGATTCGCATATTATGCTTTCAGATAATGGTTCTGAAGAGCATTTAAAAAACCCAAAAGAACTCGGTGGTACAGCGCTAAGCCTTATGCTTTATGTTGAAGATGTTGATACCGTGTTTAAAAAAGCAATTGAGCTTGGTGCAACAGAAATAAGACCCGTACATGATCAGTTTTATGGTGATAGGACCGGCACACTACAAGACCCATTTGGTCATATATGGATCATTGGTACACATAAAGAAGATGTTAGTGACGAAGAGTTAAATAATCGAATTGGGAATATAACAAATCAAGAGCAAGACGCATAACTCGCATGCTAATTAGATTTATGTACCTTTCTAATTACATTGATGGCTTTAATGGAAGGTTTGTGGCTTTTGCTTCAGCTTAACTAGGTTTTACCTTGTTATCGACACGGTTTTCTTATCTAAAAGTAGCTCACTTCGTAAAGCGAAGTGGTATAGATTACTAGTTAAATTTTAGGCATAAAAAAACCTCAGCCAATAATTAGCTGAGGTTCAAAAAGTGGTACCAGCGGCCGGACTCGAACCGGCACTCCTTTCGGAAGGGGATTTTGAATCCCCCATGTCTACCAATTTCATCACGCTGGCATAATTTTTCTTTAATCTTTTAAGCATAAAAAGATAAAGAAAAACCACTTAAAATAAAAAGGATACTTATATACCTCTTATTCTGTATCCGCATTATACAAACAAAAGAGGGGGCGGCAAGCCTTTTCTTTTATTTGCATAAACAACTGGTTGATAATTAATCGTTTATAGCAAGGAGACTCCATCGGTAAATTTTTTAAGTCTTTTTGGGCTGATATATAAAGCGAATATTTTGGGTTATGAGTGCTATTAAACTGTTATGCGATTGAATAAATAAGCAATTGAACTATTGATAATAGTGAATCGTATTATAATAATTATTCCTGCTTTATGCCGATTTTGCGCTTGGTTCAGGTATTATTTGTACAACAAGGTTTTTAAGACATTAATTATGACCCAATTAAGTGCCAAACAGAACATTCAATCGATTGTTAAAGCTATTAAGGCAGAAGAAGCATTACTTCGTCAAAAATACCCATTACTTGAACATCAAAATACCTTAGGGTTAATTATTTTATTGCTGTCGCTTAGCGCATTAATTGGTGTTGGTGTTTTATATTATTTAGCCCTAATACCTGCTTGGGTGTGTATAGTGCTTGCGGCTATTGCTGCGTCTATTTCCCATGAGTTAGAGCACGACCTTATACATAAACAATACTTTAGCAATCAGCCTTTCATGCATAACTTAATGATGTTAGCAGTATGGTTAATGCGGCCAAATACTATTAGCCCATGGTACCGACGTAAAATGCATTTACACCATCACAAAACCTCAGGCACACAACAAGACCTAGAAGAACGCTTGGTGGGAAACGGTATTAAAAATCCATTTTTACGTGCGCTAGTTATTGTAGATGGGTTATTAGGGCTAATTATTTCTACTAAACGTTTTAGAAAAGAAATTAATGGCTTTAGTTTTTCGAGTGTTTTTAATGCGGGATTTCCGATAGCGACTGCGTATTTTGCTGTTTTATATAGCGTTATTTTATTTCATATTGTTGATTTATTTATACCACTTTCGCTAAATTCACCTAGTTGGTTGTTAAGTACAATGGATGTGTTTGAATTTTTAATGGTTGTGCTCATTGTGCCTAATATTATTCGCTCAAGCTCGCTTAATTTTGTTACCTCAAGCATGCATTACTATGGCGGCGTTAATAACATGCTTGAACAAACTCATGTCCTAACGAGTCGTTTATTTATGCCGTTTCACTTATTTTGTTTTAACTTTGGTAAAACGCATACCATTCATCATTTTGTGCCAAATCAGCCGTTTTATTTACGCCAAATGCTAAGTAAAAAAATACTTAAAGTAATGGCGCAGCACAACGTGCGCTTTAATGATTTTGACAGCATTAAAAATGCGAATGCATATAAATAATTACCCCCAACATAAGGGGAGGTTCTGCATTGCTATTCTTATTTTATAGTTTGAATAGCGATTATGTGCCAAGCCCATTACCTGTAAATTTACTCTATCCATCGCAACGTTTATTAAGCCCAACTGTCCGCGCTTTGGTGGACTATTTAGTGCCATTTTTAAATCAACAAAAGCAAAAGTGGTAGGCTTAATTAGCGCTAAAACTTTAAACTAAAAATAGATAAAACCAGTGAAAAGTGAAGTGGCCCTTCATAGTTGAGCATCTAGCTTAAATGGGATTGATTATTGTAGAGCCTTCAGTAATAGTGGTTATAGAGCAAACTAATTATGTTCTCAATAATACATAAGGGCTCGTGCTCATCAATATTATAAAACCAATAAATATAATAAGGACAAACAGGATGAAAAAATCACTAATTTCAATAGCGTTGGGCTTTGCTGCCCTTAGTGCGTTTAATGCCAATGCAAACATTGATCAGCAAGTTAAAAAGATAGAGCAACAGGTTATTGATTGGCGACGTGATTTTCATCAAAACCCTGAGCTTGGAAATCGCGAAACCCGCACAGCAGGTATTGTCGCTAAGCACTTAAAGTCGCTGGGTATAGAAGTACAAACAGGGATTGCTTATACAGGTGTTGTGGGGCTATTAAAAGGTGCAAAGCCTGGCCCGACAGTAATGCTACGCGCAGATATGGACGCGCTGCCAGTTACTGAAAAAGCAGATGTTGATTTTAAATCAACTAAAACCACTAATTACCGTGGTGTAGATGTAGGCATAATGCATGCTTGTGGGCACGACACGCACGTGGCTATGCTAATGGGCGCTGCACAAGTGCTTGCAAACATGAAAGATGAGCTACACGGTAATATTATGTTTGTATTTCAGCCTGCAGAAGAAGGCGCACCAGAGGGGGAAGAGGGGGGCGCTGAGTTAATGCTTAAAGAAGGCATATTTAAACAATACAAACCAGAGGCTGCTTTTGGGTTACACATAACATCTAGTTTGCACAGCGGTAAAATTGGCTATAGAAGTGGCCCTGCAATGGCCAGTGCAGACCGGTTTGAAATAACAGTACATGGCAAGCAGGCACATGGCTCTGCACCGTGGACTGGGGTTGACCCCATTGCCGCAGCTGCGCAAATAGTAACAGGCGTAAATCATATTGTTAGTCGCCAAATCAACATTACCAAAGAGCCTGCTATTGTCTCGTTTGGTAAGATAGCGGGTGGGGTACGTAATAATATTATTCCTGAAGAAGTCGAAATGGTAGGTACAATTCGTAACTTTGATATGGATAACCGAGCACAAATATTTGAAAAAATAAAAACCACAGCCACGCACATTGCTAAATCGTCAGGTGCTACTGCAGATGTACATATTCACGAAGGTTATCCGGTAACGATTAATAACCCAAAGTTAACTGCGCAAATGTTACCTAGCCTTAAAAAAGCAGCAGGTAATGAAAACGTAGTTGAAATGGGAAAAATAACCGGCGCAGAAGACTTTTCGTTTTACGCATTAGAAGTGCCGAGTGTATTTGTATTTTTAGGCGGCACACCAAGTGAGCAAGATTTAAATACAGTGGCTAGTAATCACTCACCTTATTTTTATGCCGACGAATCATCGTTTAAAGTAGGCACTAAGGCGCTCAGCCTGTTAGCTGTTGATTATTTAAACGCACATAAAAGATAGCTTAAACACACCACGTTACGCTATTAGCTTAACGTGGTATTGCTGTTTTATTTAAAACATCGCATCATGTTTGTAGCACTTGCTCAATTTTGAAAAAATCACTCTCAAAAATTAAAAATCTAACCGAACATACAAATGAACCGGCGAGCAGTTTTTTTATATTTTAAAAATAATGAATCGATATTGCCGGTCTTATATCTCGATTCAATCTTCATAAGCATTAAGGATTTAAATAATGGAAATTACTGGAAGCTGTTACTGTGGTGAAATTAAATACCAAGCAAAGTCTCAAAATAACAACGCACTTGTTTGCCATTGTAGCGATTGCCAACGTATGTCGAGCGGCCCATTTAGAGCAGTCATAATTGCAGAGCCAAATTCGGTCGTGTTTACCCAAGGTGAGCCAAAAGAGTTTGTTAAAACAGCGCAAAGTGGTAACAAGCGTGCGCAAGGTTTTTGTGGCACATGTGGTACAACACTTTATGCAACTAACGAAGCTAAAGCTGACCGTGTATATGGCTTGCGTATTGGTGCGGTTGATCAGCGTGATCAGTTTACGCCAACAGCACAAATTTGGGCTAAATCAACATTGAGCTGGTTGAGCGGCTTACACGAAGTACCTGCGTTTGATACAACCCCACAAAACTAGTTAGTTGGGGTTATCAGTATTACTTTTTAGTAAGCGGTTTGAAATTTATTTAACCAAATGACTGTCTACTTATAAGTCAGTCATTTGGAGAATAATATGTGTAGTTCACCTAAAAGCAGCCGAGCAGTGAAAAAAACAGCCATTAGTTTTAATGATGAGCTTACTCAAGAGCAGCGCTTGCGTTTTGCTGCAAAAGCTAATTTAGCACAAGAGCGCCGTGAACAGCGCGAAGTAACGAATAAACGCTATGAGCAAAAGCACGCGAGTAGTAAACCTTCGTCTGGTTTATTTTCGTGGTTACAGCAGCTAGTTAGCTGATTTAGCTAAAGTGGTGTTTTTACCACTGCCCAAACCACATAAAGCACACAGTACTCCGGCAATAGCGCACAACCACAATGGCGCACTCCAACTTCCCGTAGTCGTGTGTAATGCACCAGCTAGCATAGGACCAATAGCCGCGAGCAAATAACCTACGCTTTGCGACATACCTGAAAGCGACGCTGCTTGTTGCGAATCGTCAGTTCGTAAACTAATAAACGACAGCCCCAATATAAAACATGCCCCAGAGCAAAAGCCCAGCATTAGGGTCCAAACAAAAGCAAAGCTAGGCATGTAAAGCAGCCCCAATGCACTGAGTGCACTCAACATGGCTAAAATAAAGCTAAGCGCGCTTTGATCTTTTAATTTGGCAAGTAACGGAATTAATATTAAACCCGGTAATGCAGTCGCTATTTGAAAAGCACCATGATAAGCACCTGCTTGGGTAGCTGAGTGACCAGTTTCGGTTAATATGCTTGGTAACCACGTAATAATTATATAATTTAAAAACGAGTTTAAGCCCAGCATTAGGGTAATTTGCCATGCTAGTAAATAACGCCATACACTTTTTGACGTGTCGGTGTGTTGAGCAATACTCGCGGGTTTTGTGTGCTTACTTAATTGCGACATCCATACAATAATACTCGCCAAAGTAATAAGAGCTGATGAGCCCAGCGCAAGTTGCCATCCTAATCCGTTTAACTGACTAAGCGGAAATACCAAAGTAGAAAACCCACCCGATACCACGCCCATAGTAAGCACGTAGGCTGAGGTCATTAACGCAACCTTTGCAGGGAAGTCGCGCTTAATTAAACTTGGTAATAATACGTTTGCGATGGCAATGCCCACACCAATAATAGCGGAGCCTACAAAAAGCATGGCTGAGGTATTTATTACCCGCGCTGCAACCCCTGCAAGTATAAATAACAAAGCCACAAACAAGGTGCGCTCTAACCCTTGCTTTTTAGCAAGAGTTGCCGCCATTGGCGATGCAACCGCAAAGGCTATGAGTGGCAGTGTTGTTAAAAAACCAGCTTGCGATGCGCTAAGCCCAAAGTGATTAATAATTTGTTCAAGCACAGGTGCAATACCTGTAAATGTGGCGCGTAAATTTGCGGCAATAAGTAATATGCCAAGCACAAGTAATATGCCAGCAAAGCGTGATTTAGGTGTGTTATTTAACAAAAGGGAAGACCATTAAAGCTAATACTTAATGGGCGCTAGTATAAAGGCTTAGTAAAAACTATAATTTAGAGATAATGACATTAAATAACTAAAAACAGACAAAACTATGTTTGATGCAATTGGTTGGGACGACATTAAAAATTTTGAAACTATGGCGCAGCCCATAATAGCCAAAATAGAGCATGCCCATGCAAGTCACGAAATACCACTACATACCCATCCAAAAGGGCAATTAATTTTAGCGCTACATGGTTATGTAACGTGTGAAGTATCGGCCAAAATGTGGATGGTGCCCACGCACAGTGCAATTTGGATCCCAGCACAAAAGGTGCATAGCAATAGGGCGTCTGATAACGCGCAGCTTTGTCATTTATTTATTGATAGTAGTAAAAACGGTATGCCGCTAAATACCTGTACGTTAGCTATTACGCCGTTGGTTAAAGAGCTAATGTGTGAGTTAGCTGGGCATAATCAGCACTATACTTTAAATAGTAAAACAGCGCGTTTAGCGCAGGTGTTATTTGATCAACTTATTGATATGCCCGTACAACCACTGGATTTTGTATTATCTAAAAACGAGGTAATTCAAACCATGAGCGATCAGCTTATAAACAAGCCAAACAACCGAAAAACACTACCACAATGGGCTAAGCAGTTTGCATTAACTGAGCGCACATTAGCGCGGTTAATTAAAAAAGAAACCGGTATGACATTTGGAAAATGGCGTACGCAATTGCATATAATTACAGCCTTAAAAGCGCTTTCTGATAAGCAAAGTGTGCAGCAGGTGTCGGAGTTATTAGGGTATGAGTCGGTGAGTGCATTTATTACTATGTTTAAAAAGGTAATGAAAAAGTCGCCCATGAAATACATGAGCGACTTAAATCAGCTTAGCCCTTAAATAAGCACTACCACGTGTAAGTTGCCGAAAGCATCGCGTTACGAGGCCTTCCCGGGAAGTATCTGTCACCGGTGAAACTGGTGTAATCGGCGCGCTCCGCATAAGCCTCATCAGTTAAGTTAATAATACGAGCAAGTAGCTCAAGATTACTAGTAACTTGCCACTGTGCGCGTAGGCTTAAAACATCATGCCCTTGGTATTTATTTAAGTTTTCTGGGTCGGTGTAGTAGTTACCAACGCGGTGCCACTGCAAAGCAAATTGCGCGTTGTTTAATGCCTGCCATGTTAAATCGAGATTAGCAATATTACGCGGCGCGGTATCTATGTCGTTGCCGTTTATATTTAAACCGTTAAGTATTTGGTTGTTAGTGTAAGTATGCTTTGCGTGAGTGCCAGCAAAGTTAAGCGCAAGCGACTTAGTGAGCTGGTAGTCAAGCTCAAGCTCAATACCACGATGGCGAGAGCTGCCATTATTTACCGTAAAAAAGTCACTATCGCGGTAAATCGTATTGTGTTTACTCATAGCGTAAACCGACACGCCATAACGTAGTTTTTCGTAAATTCCTTTAATACCCAGCTCTGCGTTATTTGCTATTTCGGCGCTTAAATTTGCAGTAGTTTGCTCGCGTTGTAATTGGTATAGTTCAGCCGCTTGTGGCGCTCTGTAACCGCGAGAAAAGTTTGCATAAAGCGTGTTATTTGTATTGTACTGATAACTAACCCCAAGCTTTGGCGATAGATTACTAAAACTATTTTTCCCACTCTCAGGGCGGCTGTATCGGCAGCCGCCAAAGCCGCATTCTGTGCCATCGTCTTTTGTTCTACCTGCTAGCATATTATTGGTGTAGTCGTACTGCATATGCTCGTAGCGCACACCTGCAGTAAGTAACCACTTATTTAATTGCCAATCAACCGATGCAAAAGGGGCATAAAGCGTGGCGTTTACATCGTAATCGTAATGCTTACCTTGGGGTACTGTAGCAACTAAAAATGCAGAACCTTGAGTGGGCTCGTTTTGGCTTTGAGTAAAATCGGCTTGCGTGTATTCGCCATCAAGCCCTAGGTTTATTTTTATATTACGTTGTAAATTATGTTGATAAAGCGATTGCACACCAAAGCCGGTTTGGCTGTTTGTTTCAAGCGGTGTGCCGGGTAAAAAGTGCTTAAAAAAGTCCATGCTTTGGTCGCGAAAATATAACGTAGTAGAGAGCACATCATCGTTATTTAATTGCCATGTTGCATTGCTCCATGCTCTAAATGCGCGTGCTTTTCTAAATGCGTCAGGGTCAAAGTTTTTTTGCGCGAGGTCTTCGTTTTTATAGCTTTCAAAGCCTGTAATAAATCCCGCAGTTTGCTGATCAAGATTTGTATAAGTAAGGCCTGAGGTAAGTAATAAATTATTATTTGAATAGCGATGGCGAATATTTACTTTTTGTTGCTCTACGCTTTCGTCGTCGCGGTAACCTCTATCGTCGGTAACACTTGCGTTAATGCCGATACCGCTGTTGCCGTAATCTTGCCCTGCGCGTAATTTGTAGCGAGTATAACCGTACGAGCCATAATCTAAACCAACTAAGCCACCGCCTTGTGTGGTGTCGGGCGTTATTACATTAATAACACCATGCACAGCGTTTGAGCCATAAAGTGCAGAGCCTGGGCCTTTTAGTACTTCAATTCGCTGCGCCATTTCGCTGTGCGCTTCAAATAACTCGTTTATGTTACAAAACCCAGCGGCTCTCAGTGGTATACCATCTTCTAAGGTTAATATGCCACCACAAGCGCCAGCGCCCGAAAGTACGGGGGAGCGTAGTGCGGGTAAATATTCTTGGCCATTTCCGCGTTGAATATTAGCTCCTGCTACACGTTGCAGGGCTTCTTCAATATGGGTAGGCGCTATGCTATTTAGCTGCGCTTCGCTGAGTGTACTTATTGATAAAGGGAGTGGGGTAGATAGTGCTTCAATACGTGATGCCGTAGTTGTTATGGTTTCTATTGCATCATTATTTTGATTATCGGCAAACGCAGTGTGGCTAAAGGGTAATATCAGCGGCAAAAAATAAGGTTTCATACATTCCTTGAAAGTAATCTATATTGCATTGCCTCTATAATATGCGGTTTTAATATGCATTTAAACTTGTTGCGTTAAAGCGTACGTAACCTATAAATCCGATACGTAATTGATAAAACAAAACAAGCCACAGCAGGAAATACCAAAGCCAGCACTAAGTAATGCTTAAATAAAACGTAGCCGGTTATACCGCCTAGTAAAAAGCCTGCAATAATGAGTAAAAACATAACGCCTTTACGGGTATCAAATTGCTCACCTTTAAGCGCTTTACCTAGCATTAAACCAAGGTCAGTAAAAATACCGGTTAAATGTGTCGTACGTATAACAGCACCACTGTAATTAGTTGCTAGCGCATTTTGTAACCCACACGCAGCAGACGTTAAAACAATGCCATAAACGAATGTGTTTTTGAGTAAATAAGCACTCGCAAGTAGCAGCAATCCTTCAATAAAAAGCAAAGTGTCGTAATGACGACCAAGTTTTAATGAGCCACCAGAGAGCAAAAAGCCCGACAGTGCCGAACCCAACATAAAGCTAATAATTATTGAAAGTAGCAATAAAGCAGCACTGGGATTAGTTATTGCTTTAATACCAAGTAAAGTAACAGAGCCAGATACATGCGAAATAGCCTGGTGCTCAAATCCCAATAAGCCTACAGCGTTTACTATGCCCGCTATAAATGCGAGCGTAAACGCGCCATATTCAACCCACTTTGGTAGTTTTGTAAACATTGGTTATCTCTTAACGTGTACAGTGTTAATTATTGAGTTTGTGCTTTAAAGCGCTTTATTTGCTCATCAACTAATTTTGTATCTATTACGCCACGCTTAAAAGCAATGTAAGTAGGAAACGTAAACTCATTGAACTGCCTAGCGTATACGTTTTGATATTCCTTTGAGTACCACAAACCTGCTTGATAGTTAGTTATTGCGTATTCAACGCGATTTTTTTCTAGCAGCTCAAAAGTGTCTTTAGTTGAAAGTGAGCGAAGCAGATTATTCTCATCAAGTTTATACTTTTTAGCAATAACCTCAGGCACAGCAACACCGCGTAGCATCGCTATTGGGGTATTTGATAAATCGTCAGTGAGTAGTTTATCTTTGTTTAAAGCAAATAAACCATACTTAGTAGTATGCAAGGGCACGCTTGTAAAATCTAAATACTTTGCTCGTTCCTCTGTATTGGCCAAAGAGAAATAGCAGTCGTAGTAGCCCAGCGCCATTTCTTTTTTAACGCGCGCCCATGGTAGATGAATTACGTCAATTTTAAGATTCAAATTACGCTCAATAAAGGTTAAGTATTCAATATCTAAACCTGTGAACGTATCGCTTTTCTCATCAAATATAGTAAAAGGCGGGTAGTGAGTTGTTACGCAGCGCAAAGTCTTACTTGGCGCTGCAAGTAATAATGAAGGTAAAGTTAAAGCTAAAAACAGAAATATTGCGCGCATAAATAAAAATTCGATATCTTTTAAAATACATAAATTGAACGCCAATTATACAGTTACTGAGCTTAATTGCATTGATCTAAGTATTTTTACCTAGCGTATAAGTTAAATTTTGTGAGATATACCATGTTTAACGCAGAGCAGCAGTCACGCATTATCGAAATGGCGTGGGAAGATAGAACCCCTTTTGAGGCAATAGAGCAGTTATACGGATTAAAATACCCGCAGCTGGTGGTATTTATGCGCGAACATATTTCAAAAGGCAGTTTTAAAGTGTGGCGTAAACGCCATGCTGGTCGTAAAACAAAACACTTAAAATTACGCGATCCCGCTATTATGCGAAGCCACTGTAAAACACAATATAAACAACGTTAAATAAGTGTAAGTTGTTTCATATGATGTTCAGCCGTGTTTGTTAACCTTTAGCTATTAATTACGCTAGAGATTATTTATGAGAGCACTAACATACACAGCACTAATAGCATTGGCTTTATGTTCAATAAGCGCAGTTGCGAAACCGCATAAAGATAAGCATGGTCATAAACACGGCCATAATAAGCATCATTCACATAAACACAACGACAATGACTACCTTTCTAAAAAAGAGGCAAACCAGTTAATTCGCGCAGGTTGGACGCCACCAGGGCTAAGTAAAAGCTACCACCGAGGCGACTATTTAGATCGTGATTTATACAAACGAGGTAGAGTGATTGAACGCTCTAGAGATAATGGTACAGTGAGTATTGAAATAGACCGTACAGTTATCCATATGGTGCACGACACCCGAGAAATACTTTCAATTTTAAGTCGCTAAATTAACTTTATAAGGATATTAAAATGCTTATTGCGCTGGCTATAATTATTGGCTTTTTTTTACTGGTTACCTTGTTGCCTATGTCGTACAGCCAGCATTACTTAGTGCGTAGCTGCGACTTTGTGCGCTTACAGGTATTTTATATTGCCAGTTTTGTAGCCGTTACATCGTTGTTTTTATTATGGCAAAGTAGCGCAATAGGTTATGTATTTATAGCCTTAACCTCATTATTTATAATGATTTTACAAGGTAAATGGATTTACCCGTATACGTGGCTTGCTAAAAAAGAAGTGCAAAGCGCACCAAAGCATATAGATCACAGCGTACGAATTATGTCGGCAAATGTACTGATGTCGAACCATAAAAGTGAGCAGCTAATTAGCCTTGTAGATGAGCACCAACCCGACCTACTTATTACACTTGAGAGTGATAGCTGGTGGGAAAATAAATTATCAGTCATTAAAAAAAATTACCCGTATTACATAGAATGCCCTAAAGACAATCGTTATGGCATGCACTTATACAGCAAGTTTAAAATACTCGATGCACAAATATGTGAGCTAATAGAAGAAGATATTCCCTCAATTCATATTTTGTTTGAAAACGATGAAGGCCTGCAAATGCAAGGTCACTTTATTCACCCCGCACCACCAAGCCCGACCGAAGAAGACTCATCGCGCCCGCGCGACTCTGAGCTAATAATGGTGGCTAAAGCACTTAAAAACCCAACACGACCTACCATAGTTGCCGGTGATTTAAACGACGTAGCATGGTCGCGTAGCACCCGTTTGTTTATGCAAATAAGTGGCTTTTTAGACCCTCGAAAAGGCCGTGGTTTTTATAACACCTTTCATGCAAGCTACTTTTTTATGCGTTGGCCGCTCGATCACTTATTTCACAGCGAAGGCTTTAAAGTAAAGCGTATTAAGCGCTTAGCTAAGTATGGCTCTGATCACTTTGCACTCCTTACTGAGCTTTCTTACGAAAACGCTAATCAGGAGTCACTAGAAGATAAACCCGATGAGCTTAAGCAAGAAGAAATTCAAGAGCTTGCTATGAATAAGGCAGATAAGCGAAAAGTGCCGAGGTTTGAGGAAAAGTTATAGCTATTAGGCAGTGTAGGTCGGATAAGCGAAGCGCCATCCGACACAGTAAAATACCTTGCCAGTTATAATCATTATTTATGTTGTCGAGTGGCAGGAGAGTGCCAATTGCAAACAGTGGTAACGCCTTACTAATAGGCGCATAAATGCTTGGCTAAAATTAGCGACGAAGGAGCGCAAGCCAAGTGTTTTGCGTCCTTTTGAGTAACTTGTTAGGTGTATGCTTGCCAAATTAACGTGCACAAAGTGAAAATTGAAAACGTTGCATAAATAAAAATACCAAACCAAAAACCACTTGGTGACTCACTACGTTTTACCGTAATTGATTTCACTTCTATTTCACCATTTTTTACAGCGTGAACACAATAAACAAGCAAGAATGGGCATAAGAATATAAAAACTATAGTAGCTACGAAATCACCGTACCCGTCGGTCTGTGGAGTAAAAACTAATCCCAGTAATGTTGCGAGGCAACCTAAGATAAAAATAATTTTCAAGAGTCTAGAAGTGTTCACTCTTAATACACCTAACGCCCCAATATGCCGACGAAACGAGCGCAGCGAGTTGAGGTCGGAATAATTGGTTTGTTATACGCGCTTTTCAACGTAGTGCATCCCCCACTTGTTTGCTGCTGCAAGCATAAAGCTGAAGTAAACAATTGAGAATACGCCACCAAGAAATGAGGCGCTACCTTGTTGAAAAAATATGGATTGAAAGACATTTATTAACAGATAGATTAGCGAAATAAACCAAACAGCTTTCATCGCGTTGTCGTAAACATTGTTTTTGAGAATGCCACTGTGTTGTTGAAAGCTAAAAAATAAACTCGCTAGCTTACAAGTTAGCCAAACCATGAAGAGTGAACCTATTGAAATAAATATCGCTGAGGAGACTTCCTGAGTAGCCGCACCAATAACAAGTGCAGCTATGCACCAAGCTAAAGGGAATTTAAACCCTAATTTTTCGGTAGCGATAAGGTAATTTGGTTTTTTAGGCAACATATCTATCCCTGAAACTCATAGCGTATAACGCTTTGCTAATGGGAAAATACTGCGTATTGGCCGGAACGGCCAGCAGTAATTTTCCCAGTGAGTTTACGAACGAAATTTAGCAACTTGCTATACCTTTACGATGAACTGCAAAAAACCAAAAAACGACAGCACCAATTGAACCTATGCTGCTACAAATTAATAGTTGAGTAAATAAATCTGATTGAGTGTCATTACCAAATGGCTTAAAGCCATAAATAAATACTGAAGCACAGATTAAAGCTGAAATAATGTACCAAGTTACATTTTTATAGTTGTAATGGCTCAACAACAAATGAATTGGTATGGCAAACAAAATTACCGAAATGGATGCAACAACCGTTGCGACGAAGGCTGCGGAAAGGGCTAATAGAAAACCGGAATACGCGCCTCCAGCAAAGCTAACTAAGAACAGAAGTAGTGAAATGAAAAAGACCACAACAATGGATGTTAGGCTAGCAATCAATATATGCTTCATTATTTCCTAGGTATAACGCTTACATAAGCGGAAAATTATAGTTGGCTATAATGTTTGAGGAACGAAAAACAGCCAACTGTAATTTTTCCGTTTAATGTTCTTGTTATATTACAACTTACGCCGATGTTTAAAATACTTAAATAGTTCGTAGCACAAAATAATTAGGTAACCACCTAAACAAATTTGACCAATTAAAACCATACCAGGACGACCACAAGCACCAGCTGGACCAATAATTCCGTAACTATCAAGATTGAATAAAATAAAAGGGAAATAACCAAAACCTAAGACTAAAAGTGCAGGAACCCATAATCTAGACCTCTGATGAGACAACCTAATTAGCAGTGAAATAACCGCAACTAAAAGGGAAAATAGAACTAATAAATCAAATAGATTATTGTGCTCCTCAATCAATCCTTTAGGCGGAAACATACAAGCTTGAGTAGTGAAAGATAAGACAGACAACGATAGAAAACTAAGAAACTTCACCACAACTCCTTTTGTAATATAACAATTTAATAGTGCGCTCATCGCGCATATTTCTGCCGACGTCACGCTCATTTTTCTGAATGATATAGTTTTAACAAATAGTTTAAGGTATTACTATTACTAAGTTTCTGAAACTTTAAAGAAAAGATAAATAGAACAATATGCGCTCAGCGCTCATTTTCATGAATATATGCGCAAAGAGCAGCCTTACCAATCAATTCACGACGATATTTGGCCAATCTCAATGACCGCTTATCGCTCATTGTTGCCTGTCAGGTTAAGTCTAGTGAAATAGATTGCATTGCATTGCATAGTTAAAGTTTTTATATTGTTCGGCAATATTTTATTTGGTGCTAATAAAGCACTGCGTGCAAAGGAAAGCATGTGAATTATAAAAAAATATACTACCCAGTTAAGGCGCTTGCTGTTTTATCTTTAGTTGCTGTTGCTATTAAGTACTGGATGCCAACTGAAATTGGCTTTGCGTTTATGCTGTTGCCTTATTTGCTTCTATATTTTTTAGCTAACGCTAAAAACTATAAAAATAAACGGCTCATTTTTATTAGAATTATAGCTGCATTACTTACTATTACTTTAGCGGCAGTACTTGTCTTTGGTATTGAACCTGACCCTCAAGCTGGGATTGGTATTATGTTTTTGCTGATAATGCAGCTAGCTGCAATTAGTGCCTCTGAATTTATTATATTATTCTTTTATGTTGATAATGATTAAAAAGCAAACTGCTCATTTACAGTTATTACTGTGTAGTTACTTTGCGGTTTGAACTTAGTAGAGACTAAGCTCTTCTTTAATCTAATTTTAAAGTTAAAAAACCTAAAAGCGGTTACCCACTTTTAGGTTTTCTAATGTATTAGTATTTAAAGCTAAATTAGCTATTGATCATAATACATTTGATATTCACAAATTCGCGCATACCAAAGCCGCCGTGCTCTCGGCCGTAGCCACTTTCCTTAACACCACCAAACGGTAGGTTAGGTTGTGCTAAACCGTAACCGTTAATGTTAATCATGCCGGTGTCGAAGTACTTTTTAGCAAGTTCAATGGCTTTTTTCTCATCTTTAGAGAAAATACCGCCGCCTAAACCGTAGCGAGAGTCGTTAGCGATGCGCATTGCATCGTCGTTGTCTTTGGCTTTAATAAGCGAAGCTACTGGGCCAAATAATTCGTCGTCATAGGCTGGCATACCAGGGGCTAAGTTATCTAGTAGAGTAGGTGGGTAGTAATAGCCTGTTTGCGAAGGTATTTCGCCGCCCGTTACTATGTTTGCACCTGCTTTAACTGATTCCATTACTTGGTCGTGAATGCCGTCGCGTAAATCTTCACGAGCCATTGGGCCTAAGTCTGTATCGTCAGCCATTGGGTCTCCCATTTTCATGGCTTCAAATTGCTCTTTAATTTGCGCTTTAAAGTCATCATATAGTGACTCTACAACAACAAAACGTTTAGCTGAAACACACGTTTCACCGTTATTGATCATGCGCCCGGTTACACAGGTTTTAACTGCAAGCTCTAGGTCTGCGTCATCAAGTACCAAGTAAGCGTCGTTACTACCAAGCTCTAACACTGTTTTCTTAACGTATTTACCTGCTTCTTCTGCTACTTTTTTACCTGTCGCATCACTACCGGTAAAGGTTACGCCGCTAATTGCTTTGTGCGAAATTAAAGAACTGGCTGTTTTGCCGTCGATAAGTAAATTGTTAAAGCAATACTCTGGGAAACCAGCTTGTTTAAATAGCTCTTCTATTTTTTCAGCCATGCCAAATACATTACCAGCATGCTTTAATACGGTTGTGTTACCCGCCATGATGTTAGCAGCACTGTAGCGAATTACCTGATAAAGCGGAAAGTTCCATGGTTGAATGCCTAATAGTACACCTGTTGGTTGGTAGCTGATAATTGCGCGGCCGCCGTCCATATCACGTTCTTCGTCAGCAAGTACTTGTGGGCCTTGTTCGGCTGTATAACGACAAATTCCTGCACATAGTTCAACTTCTTGAAAGCCTTGCTCGTAAACTTTACCCATTTCTTCGGTCATGAGTTTTGCAATAGCTTCTTTTTGATCTTCAAAGAGTGAGGCTAACTTATTAAGGTATTTTGCACGTTCAGTGAATGACGTTAATCGCCATTTTAAATATGTTTCGTGAGATTTTTCGATTACCTGTTCTGCTTCCTTTTGAGAAAGTAGTGTATAGGTTTCAATGGTTTGCTCAGTTGCGGGATTAATCGTTTTAACTGTGTTACTCATTTCTATCTCCTTACAAATTTAGTTATTTAAAAGGTGCAAGGCTAGAGCCAGTTTTTATAAAAAGTTGATTTTGTTTTTATCCATCTGATTTTATTAATTAAATTTATATTTTTGCTGAAGGAGGATTTTTTAAATATAAAAATTGAGGTGCTCGAGGTAGTAAAATATTCTGGGCGTTGCAAAATTTACAACACCCTCTGGGGCAAACACAGAGCTTTATATTAGCTCCTTTGCAATGCGCTTTAATAAGTAAGTTTCTCGTAAAATAGAAAGCCCTTGTTTTTCACTGTTAGCAATGGTGCGCTCGTTATGTGCAATTGCGTCGTTAATATCAACCCATTTGGCTGTCATGCCATTTTGCTGCTCGTAATGCTCTAACTGCGCTTTGCCAAACTTGTCGGCAATACTGCATACAAAGCAATACGATTTAATATGAATAATATCAAAATCGTCTTTATACCAAGGGCGATACTCTTCATAGAGTCCAAAAGCTTTAACTACACTTATTTGTTGTGCACCGGTTTCCTCGCTTAGTTCGCGAATTAAGCCTTGCTCAATACTTTCGCCGTCATCTACTCCACCGCCGGGCAGGCTGTAGTCTTCATAACGGTTTGTATACATTAAAAGTATTTTATTATTTTTAATTACAATAGCGCGAGCTGTTAAGCGTGTAAATTGAGTACCTTGGTCAATATTAATACCTGAATGTATTAAGGTTTTTAATTGCTGCATTTCGTCTCCTTTTTTAGGTTTTTAATAATAATAGTTGCTACCATTCTATAAATAGAAACGGTTTTAATTATTAATCATAATTTGTGATCGATTTTTTTCAGCATACGTAAATGTTAGGTTGGTAACATTAATAGCATTTAATCGCTTAAGTTTATTTTAAAAATTAGATTCTGGGCGCACCTTTAAATTAATATCTAGGATGCGTAGAATAAGAAAAAAGCATAGGGATTTATCATGTTAGACATACTTTTAGTAGATGACGACGTTGAATTTAGTGACGTTGTTTGCCACATAGTCGAATTCCTCGGCCACAATATAAGCACAGCTACCAGTTTAAAAGAAGCACATCAATGGTTTGAAAATAATGCCTTTGATCATGTGCTGCTTGATTTTATGCTGCCTGATGGTAGCGGTTTGCACTTACTTGATCACTTAAAAACGATTGGGCAATCTCCAAAAATTACACTTATTTCGGGCCATCCTTCAGTTAAAGGTATTTTAGCTGATATGTGTGAGCCAAATGTAGGGCATTTATTAAAACCATTACAACGTGAAGATTTAGAACTCGTTTTAAATGGCCCTAAAAAAGCAGTTAAAAAAGCAAAGTCGAGCGGTATTGTACGCCACTTTGGCGGTTTAATTGGTGAATCTGAGCCAATGCAAAAGCTTTACAACATGATTGAACGCGTAGCTAAAACAAATGCTAACGTGATGCTTATGGGTGAAAGTGGTGCAGGTAAAGAAGTAGTGGCTCAAGCTATTCATAACGCAAGCCAGTGCGAAGGGCCATTAGTTGCTAGCAACTGTGGCGCACTTTCAAAAGAGTTAATTGGTAGTGAGTTATTTGGCCACGAAAAAGGCGCATTTACAGGCGCAATTGCACGTAAAGAAGGTGTATTTGAGCAATCAAATAACGGTACTTTGTTTTTAGATGAAGTAACTGAAATGCCAATTGATATGCAGCCAAATTTACTGCGAGTGCTTGAAACTAAAAAGGTAACACGCGTAGGTGGTAACAGAGAAATACCAACCAATTGCCGTGTTATTTCAGCTACTAACCGCTCGCTTACCGATTTGGCACAAAATAATGTTATTCGTGAAGATATTTACTTTAGGTTGGCTGTTTTTCCTATTGATATACCGCCACTTCGCGATAGAAAAGAAGATGTACCTTTATTAGCGAAAGCCTTTTTAGATCAACTTAATGACGAAAACGGCACTGCCTTTAGTTGGACTGCCGCACAGCTCAAAGAGCTGCAAAGCTATGAATGGCCGGGTAATGTGCGAGAGCTCCGCCATGCTATACACCGTGCATTTATTATGAGCGACCCACAAACCAGCGACATTATTTTACCTGATAACTTAGAGTCACCCTTTTCGCGCGTTAATAATCAAGCTGCCGAAAAGCCTGTATCAGCAGGGCAAACAATTGAAGAAGTTGAAAAAGAACTTATTCATGCAACGCTTGATAAGGTGCAAGGTAATAAAACGCTTGCTGCACAAATGCTGGGTATTAGTACTAAAACACTTTATAACCGCCTTAATGCATATGGCGGTATTGGCGAATATAAATAGATTTGAGGAAGGGCATGACATCCGATAACCAAACAGAGCAACTCAATAAATTAGTACACGATGCAAGAGGGCCGCTAAATCGTATTTCGATGAATGCTGAGCTGATTAAATTGGTACTTGAAAACGATATGCCAAAAGAAAAAGCGTTAGATGCACTTGATAAAATTATTAATAATTGCCAACAGTGCAGCGAAAGTTTGCAAAAAATATCAGACTCTCAATAAATATTAAGTGTTGTATAAACTTTAATTCGGGAAGCTAAATGAGCAAGAAAAAACAGCAAGGTAAAGCGAATATCACTTGGGCAACATTTATGGTGGTTGTGCTAGGTATTATTGTGGGCAACGCATTTTTAGCATTGAATACGATTCAAGGCTTAACACAAACCCAAAAAAGTTTAGACAACACTAGCATGCTAACCACTGCAATTGAGAAGCTGCATCTATCCATAGTGCAGGCTGAGTCTGGGCAGCGTGGTTATTTATTGACAGAAGAGACTGACTATTTAACGCCGTACTACGATGCTGTAGGCCAAATTGAAGCGCAAACAGATCATGTCAAGTCGCTTCACTCTGAGATTGACGGTCAAGCTGAGCGTATAGCCCAGTTGTTAGTTCTTGTAGATAGTAAAATTAAAGAATTAAAACAAACTGTAAACCTTGCGCTAAATGACAAAGAAAGTCGTGCGTTGTATGTACTAAATACGCATAAAGGAAGAAAGCTTTATAAGCAAATTAGAGAGTATGTTAATGAAATTCAAGACCGTGAATTACTCTTTAAAGTAAGCCATTTTTCTAAATTAGCACAGATTAAAAATGAAGCTAAAATTACATTCGCTATAACAGCAATAACGAGTGCGTTACTGATTATTGGTATGTTTATTATGACGCGCCTTAATTTAAGAAATGCAGCACAATATCGTTTTGAGCTTGAAAAACAAAACGAAACATTAGCAATGAAGGTTTCTGAGCGGACACAAGAGCTAACATTATATTCAGATGAATTGAGCCGTAGTAACCGAGAGCTTGAAGAGTTTGCTTTTGTAGCAAGTCATGACTTACAAGAACCTCTTAGAAAAATCCAAGCCTTTAGCGACCGTCTTGAAACCATGTTTAAAGATGAATTGGGTGAAAAGGGGATGGATTACATTGGGCGCATGAAAAATGCAGCGCAGCGTATGTCTAATTTAATAAACGACTTATTAGAGTTTTCGCGAATTACAACGCGTGGTAAAGATTTTGATGACACGAATTTAAATGAAGTTGTAGCTGATATATTAAGTGATTTAGAGATAGCGATAAAAGAGTCTGAAGCACAAATTGATGTAGATGATTTGCCAGTTATTCAGGCAGATAAAAGCCAAATGCAGCAGCTGTTTTTAAATTTGTTGTCGAACGCTGTTAAATTTAGGTGTCCCGACGTAAACCCACACATAAAAATTAGTTATCAAGATGAAGATATTTTCAGCTCTGATCATAATACTCATTTAAGTTTTCAAGTTATTACCATAGAAGATAACGGTATTGGTTTTTCACAAGACTATGCCGATAAAATATTTGTACCGTTTCAGCGCTTGCATGGACGCTCACAATATAAAGGCACGGGTATTGGCCTTTCTGTATGTAGGCGTATTGTGGAGCGCCACGGCGGAACAATTACAGCCCAAAGTAAAGACGGTGAAGGTGCAACCTTTATTATAAAACTACCTGTGGAAGCTGAGCTTTTCACATTGCAAGGAGAGGCTTAAATGCCCTATTCAAAAGTAAAACCGATTACTATTTTAATGGCAGACGACGATGAAGATGATCGTTTGTTAACACAAGATGCCCTTGCTGAAAGTCGTGTACTTAACGAGCTTCATTTTGTTGAAGATGGCGTTGAGTTGCTTGAGTATTTAGAGCGTAAAGGTAAGTTTGAAGACAAAGCAGTTTCGCCGCGTCCTGGACTTATATTACTTGATTTAAATATGCCTAGAATGGATGGCCGTGAAGCGCTTGAAGCTATAAAAGGAAACCCTAACTTAAAGGGAATTCCGGTTGTTATATTAACTACGTCTAAACAAGAAGAAGACATGGTTAAAGGGTATAACTTAGGTGCTGCATCTTACATTACAAAACCAGTAACGTTTGATGGTTTGGTTGATTTGATGAAAACGCTAGGAAAATACTGGGTAGAATTTGTAGAGCTACCGACAACATTTAACGATTAATGGAGATTGTATGTTAGATAAAGTGACTCAGTTGCTGCTTGTAGAAGACGATGAAGATGATTACATACTCACCTGCGACTATCTGGACCAATTGGATTCACACACGTTTAACATTCAATGGATAAGCTCTCCAGAGCAGGCAATTGCAACGCTTAGTAAAAATGAGCACGACATTTGCCTGCTTGATTACCGCTTGGGTGCATCGAATGGTTTAGATGTATTAAAAGAAGCAATTGCCAATGGCTTTAGCGGTCCCATTATTATGCTTACCGGGCAGTCAAACGACGAGTTAGACTCGGCGGCGCTTGATGCCGGTGCAGTAGATTACTTAATTAAAACAGAAATGAGTTCGAGCCGCTTTGCGCGTGCTATTCGTTATGCTTTGGCACGTAAAGATGTTGAAGGCGAGAGAGTAGAACGCTTAAAAGCTGAAGCCGAAAACCGTTCAAAAGATCGATTTTTAGCTCATTTGAGTCATGAGTTACGTACTCCTCTATCGTCTATTTTAGGCTACACCGAACTGTTAATGCAGAGCGATTTTAGTCAGCAAGCTGAAAATGAATTGGGTGTTATTTATCGAAACGGTAAACACTTATTGAGCTTGTTAAACGACGTGCTCGACTTATCTAAAATAGCAGCCGATAAACTGGAACTGACCCTAAGCGAAGTTAACCTTGATAGCATGCTTGCCGATGTATACACGCTAATGCGCGTATCGGTGCTTGATAAGGGCCTTACGCTGCGCTTTGAATCACATCAGCCATTACCTTTGGTTGCACGACTGGATGCAACAAGAGTTCGTCAAATTTTAATAAATCTAATAAACAATGCGGTTAAATTTACCGATAAAGGCGAAATTGTTGTTAATGCGTGGATGCAATGGGTTGATGATCGCGAAATGCTATTTTTTAGCATTAAAGATTCAGGTATGGGCATTGCCCCTGAAAAACAAGAACTCATATTTAAGCCATTTGAACAAATAGCCGATGTAGAATCACGCTCTGTAGGTGGCGCAGGCTTAGGTTTGGCAATATGTGCTGAATTGTTAGCGCGTATGCACGGTGATATTAGTTTGCACTCTGAAATAGGCAAAGGTTCTACATTTACGATTTCGGTATATCCAGGTGATATTAGCGAAGTAGAACGACAAGTACTTAATTTTAGTAGTGCCCCACAATTACAAAGTAAATCGGCTCCATGCAAAGTGCATGGGCGAGTGTTAGTGGTTGATGATTTACGTGATTTACGCATGCTAGTTGGTCATATGATCAGTACCTGTGGTGCGCGCGTAGATTATGCCGAACATGGCCAACAAGCACTTGAAAAAGTACGCATAGCAGATGCGTATAAAGCGCCTTACGATATTATTTTTATTGATATTCATATGCCTGTAATGGGCGGCAAGGAAGCTACCATAGAGCTTAGAAAAATGGGCTACAAAGGCCCAATAATTGCGCTCACTGCCGCTACGATGAAAGGCATACATGAGGAGCTTGCTGCACTTGGTTTTAACGATGTAATACCAAAGCCTGTTGATAGCGCGGCTTTATATCAATGTTTGCAAGATTACTTGGTAGCGCCAGAGCATGCACCGCAAGCTAAAGATATAAATTGTAGTAATGGCTTAACCGAGAAAAAGCAGCGCTTTTTACTTGTGGAAGACGATCACGATGCAGCGCAAATTACGCAGCTACTTTTAGAAAGTTTAGGCGTTGAAACCGTCATTGCGTCTAGCTGCGCACAATGTTTGCAAATACTTAATCACGATCAGCAATTTAATAAGATATTATTAGATATGCATTTACCTGATGGTCGTGGCGTTGACTTAGGCCAGCAAATTAATGAACGATATCCTGAATTACGTTTAGTGATTGTAAGTGGCGCAGAGCCAGATCCAAGAGAAATAAAAGATTTAAATATTGACCGAGTTTTACTTAAACCTATTAATTTGAGCTTACTTGAAACGCTTATTAGCTAGGGCCTGTTTATCTTTCGAGGTTAAATTTGCAGCAGTTTGTTTGGTGTTTAGGCAAGGCAGAGTCTATGTAGTGTGGTTATTCCCCATAAATAGGCGATAACGTAGCACAAATGCCAAATATGCGCTGCCCGAAGGGTTCTGCCCAGGGGCTATTTACTCTTTGTTGCTCGGTTTTTACTTATTCGTACAGGGATGTAAGTCAGTAGAATAACGCAGGAGCAGTTATCGAGCCCACTAGGTTACAAATCTCGCGCCGCGATTAAATAGCCCCTAGATTGAACAAATTTTAATCCCGAAAGGTCAACAGGTCCAATAACTGAGACATTATTTATATGCATTCAATAAAGTTAGTATCTGAAGAATTAACACCATCAAAAGTAGTGTGTGTTGGTCGTAATTATACCGCACACATTGCAGAGCTAAATAACGAAACGCCAGATCAAATGGTTTTATTTAATAAGCCAAATAGCGCAATTACTAATACGTTATTTGCAGCTCACAACGGCGATACGCTGCATTATGAAACCGAGCTATGTTTTGTAGTTAAAGATAAAAAATTTGCAGGTGTTGGACTCGGCCTTGATTTAACTAAGCGTACTGTGCAAAGTAAATTAAAAAATAAAGGGCTTCCATGGGAGCGCGCTAAAGCGTTCGACGGCTCTGTGATTTTAACTGATTTTGTAGCGCTAACTGATGCAATGAAGCACTTTACCTTTGAACTTAAAATTAATAATGAAGTGATTCAGCGAGGTGATACTCATTTTATGCTGCACAACCCTGACTCAATTTTACAAGAAATTAGTGAATTTATGAGCTTAGAAGACGGTGATGTAATAATGACAGGTACACCGTCGGGCGTAGGTGAGGTAACAGCTAAAAGTATTTTTGCAGTGGCGCTTTATGCTAATGATCAGTGTTTGCTTGAGCATCAGTGGCAAGTAAGTAAAAATTAATGACTTGCTGTTGGTAGTGTTTATCAAAGTCAGTAAAGGTGGTTTTAAGCCAATTATGCTGACTTTGTTGATACTCAGGCGATTGAAGTACATTATTTTTTAATGCGCGGTTAATTTTTTTAAGGGCTTGCTCTGCAAAATTATTAGGTGCTTTAGCCGCACAGCCTATTGCTCCTCTTATAAATTGAATGTCATTTTCTGCAATTGGCACACTTTCTATATTCGTATACTCCCCTTGTTCATTAAAGTAATCAGCCATAAACGGGTAATCAATTGAGTAGTCTAAAAAGCCGTGACTCAAGCGTGCTATAACAGCCTGACTTTCATTTTCGCTACTCCAACTTAACGAAGACTCTTTATCTCGTTTTGTATTTTCAATAATTGTATTAATTTTAGTTGTAAATTTACGTGCAGCCGCTTGCCCGTATACATATTGCGGGTCGGTTAATAAATTAATAAGGTGAATAGGCGAGCCGTGCTTTTCTTCTAATTGCGGCTTTAGCTCTTTAGTCGTGATAATTGAAAATGGGGGATATACCGTTGTTGGATTTGAGTAGTTAAGTTGTTGGTTATTATTTTTTTTATAAATAACACACGGAAAACATACATTTTTTCCTTCATTTAAATATTTATTTATACGCTGCTGAGGAACAATTAAGCGAGTATGTTTTACATCAGTTATGGTTCTAATGAGTTGCTCGGTTAGGTTGTCGCAAATACCGCCTTGTGGTGCGCTTTCACTTTTAGCTATATGAAAAGGGGGCGTGTAACTTTGCAGCCAAATAATCTCTTCTAGAGGTTGTACTTTTTGCTCAACGGCGTGCGCGTTGAATACAATTAATAAGCAAAATGCATAGTATCCGTTTTTCAGCATTGATAAGTGTTCGTTGAATTAAGAAAACTTAATAAAAGTATAGTGTTGATTGTAGTAGGGTCAAATATTTTAGTTTAAAAGCAACCTCATTCAAGGCTGCTTTTAACTCATACATTCTTAATAAGGCATCGGATGGTTTCTAAATATGGTGTTAATCTCACTAAGAATTTCGTCGTTTAGCGTTATGCTAAATGCGTCTATATCTTCCTTTAGTTGAGCTATAGATGTTGCCCCAATAATTGAAGAAGTTACGCCATCTACTTGGTTACACCATGCTAAGGCTAGTTGTGCTGGAGTAATATTGTTTGCATGAGCCAGCTCAACATACTGCTTAGTTGCTTGCTCTGCATTGGGTGTATCTCTAAAAATGCCGTTGCGCTGCATGAAGGTCCAACGAGAACCTTCAGGGCGAGCACCGTTTAGGTATTTTCCCGTTAATAAACCGGCTGCTAAAGGCGACCACGGTAAGTAGGCAATATCTTCGTGTACACATTGTTCTATTAAATACGGCCAGTCTTTAGCGTGCGCTAAGCTAAACTCATTTTGAATAGATACCATACGCGGTAAGTTATGCTCTTTGGCCAAACTTAAAAACTGGCTTATACCCCATGGTGTATCGTCAGATAAACCGCAGTGTTTAATTTTACCTGCTTTAACACATTCATTAAGGCCTTCTAGAATATCAAGCATACTAGCTTGCTGCTCTTGTGTATTTACGTCGGTAAATTTAAGAGTGCCGGGCCATTGTCTGCCAAAGTGAGGGGTAGAGCGGTTTGGCCAATGTAGTTGATATAAATCAATGTAGTCTGTTTGAAGTCGCTTAAGTGAATCATCCACGGCTTCTATTACTGTTTGGCGAGTAATATTGCCGCCATCACGTACCCACGATAATCCATTGCCTGCAATTTTTGTAGCTAGTACCACATCGCTGCGCTTTTGCTGATTACGCGATAGCCAATTGCCAATAATTTCCTCGGTTTTACCATAGGTCTCTGGCGAAGGAGGTACAGCATACATTTCGGCTGTATCAATAAAGTTTACGCCTTGCTCTAGCGCGTAGGCTATTTGTTCATCAGCGTCGCTTTGAGTATTTTGTTTACCCCAAGTCATACTCCCTAGGCACACTCGAGATACGTTTACGCCACTGCTACCTAGTGGGTTGTATTGCATAAAAATTCCTTAACTAAATTAGTTTTGAGCATGGCTGATTAAAGCCGATAAAAGAGGCTCGGAGATTGGGGCTTTTTGCCCTGTAGTAAAATCAAACATTACAACTTTAGATGCACCCGTAGTCGTTATTGCTTTTTGTGCATGGCTGTAAACGGTGTAGTTCATGGTAAAGCGATCTGTTTTAAGATCTGTAATTGTAACGCCTACAGTGAGTGTGTCGGGAAAAGTTACTGGGCGTTTATAGCGAACGTTATTTTCGCTTATTACTGGGCCCACACCGTTTGGGCTTATTGTATCGAACAGATTTATTTTATTTAAAAAGTCGATTCGGGCTATTTCAAAGTAACGTAAATACACTACATTATTTACGTGCTGTAGCGCATCCATATCAGCCCATGCTACGGTGATATCGGTATGAATAGGGTGCTGATCTTTAAACGTTTGCATTATTTATTGGCCCTTGATTTTCAAAGTACTTAGATTATCAACATGGTGTTACGAGCTCAAGGTAATTAATGGCATGTTTTTTTTATAAGATGATTGTACCTGTTTAATTTTAGGTCTACAGTTAAATTACACAGACACACACAAAAACACACAAAGGTAATAATATGCAGAATATAATTAATTGGTCCTTAGCTTGTTTGGTTTTTATAGCCTCTTTTACCTGTTACGCGATGGGGAATGAATCTGGCGCTATCATTTTAATGTTGGCAGGATTTTTATTTGAGGTTATGTATTGGCTACGAGGTTATAAGAGATCGGAGGACAATAAACACTTTTTTTAATCGTTAACTAGGGCCTGTTGACCTTTCAGGATTAAAATTTGTTCAATCTAGGGGCTATTTAATCGCGGCGCGAGGTTTGTGACCTAGTGGGCTAAGTAAAAACCGAGCAACAAAGAGTAAATTGCCCCTAGGCAGAACCCTTGGGGCAGCATATGTTTGGCATTTGTGCTACGTTATCGCCTATTTATGGGGAATAACCACACTACATAGGCTCTGCCTTGCCTAAATACCAAACATACTGCTGCAAATTTAACCTCGAAAGATAAACAGGCCCTAGGCTTGCATATCACATTTTATTCTATAATAATGACTGTATAAATAACCAGTTATTATTGTGGTGATGAAGAAGTTTATTCACATAGACATGGATTGCTTTTATGCAGCAGTAGAGATGCGAGATAATCCAAAACTTGCATGTGTACCGCTTGCTATTGGAGGCAATAGCCGACGAGGCGTGCTCTCAACCGCTAACTATATAGCTAGAGAGTATGGCGTACGATCGGCTATGTCGAACTATCATGCTAAACAATTATGCCCCGATTTAGTTATTGTCCCAGGGCGCATGGCTGTATACAAAGAAGCTTCAAACCAAATACGTGAAGTATTTAGCCGCTATACAGACTTAATTGAACCCCTTTCTTTAGACGAAGCCTACCTAGATGTAACAGACAGCACCGCTTGTAAAGGCAGTGCCACACTTATTGCACAGCAAATAAGAGCCGATATTTACAATGCTACAGGGCTCACTGCATCAGCAGGTATTGCACCGATTAAATTTATTGCCAAAATAGCCAGTGACGAAAACAAACCGAATGGTCAATTTGTCGTTTTGCCTGATGAGGTTGATGACTTTTTAGCGCAATTACCGCTGGGGAAAATTCCAGGAGTGGGCAAAGTAACGCTCGAAAAGCTAAATTTAAAAGGCTTATATACCGGCAAGGATGTACGTGATAAAGGCGTTAACTGGATGCAGCAACATGTGGGTAATTTTGGTGTGTCGCTTTATCAAAAATGTGCAGGTGAGTATGTTGGTAAAGTATCTACGGATCGTATAAGAAAATCGCTGAGTGTCGAACATACCTACGAGTACAACAAAACAAGTTTGCAAGAGTGCTTAGATGAGCTGCCAAGATTGTTAGACGAATTAGTTTTAAGGCTAAATAAACAGCAGTTACAAAACCGTATTAATAAACTGAGTGTTAAGGTGAAGTTCGCAAATTTTGTAGTGACCTCAGCCGATCAGGTATATCACGAGCTCAACACAGAAATATTTATCCAACTATTTACTAAGGCCTACCAGCGTGGGCTACAACAGCCTGTAAGATTACTTGGCATAGGCGTTGGCATTAAAAACGAGCCAGAGCAAAACTTCCAACTTAGTATTCTCGATTAAGCTGTAAAGCCTGTAACTCCAAGTTGCCATTTATTGATAGGTTATGTGATTAGCTCATCGCTCCTTGCTGGTCTTCAATATTTAAATCGACGATAATAGGGGCTTATGTTTTCTAACAGGACCTTATTTATGGCATACCCTCAAGCGGTTAGTGCAAGCCTTGAATGCACATCTCATGATGCGCTTATTATTATTAGTAATGACTTTTCTCAGTTACCAAATAACTCATTACGTGATGCTATTTTAGCTCAAGCAAACGTAGATTCTCGCATCGGTAAGCAAGTTACTTTATTAGTAATTGAAAACAAGCGCGTTGTACTTGCGCCAACCGGTCCGTTAAATAGAGATTACGACGACGTGCGTCGTTATTTTGATGCTGCTAAATTAGCAATTAACGAAGCAAAAGCGTCGGGCAGTATTAACCCTGCATTATTTTTACCAAATTTAAATGGCGATAGCCGTTATCAGCATGCTTTAGAAGTTGCTTATTTAGGCGCTTGCCAAGCCTTATGGCAGCCATTAGAAGCGCGTGAATATCACGGTGAAAGCATTGAACCAATTACACAGATTGGTTTAGTTGGCGCAAGCGAGCAAACTATTAAAGCTGTTAATGCAATTGCAGCAGGCCAATATGCAGCGCGTGACCTGTGTGGCACTGAACCTGAGCGTATGGCTCCCCCACGTTTTGCTGATTACTGCGTTGAATTGTTTAAAGGCTCAAACATTGCAGTTGACGTAATTGATGATATTGCAGCTATTGATAAAAACTACCCAATGCTAAGTACAGTTGCTCGCGCATCGTATGCAGTTGAGCGCCATCACCCACGTGTTGTTAAGCTTGAATATGTACCAGAGGGCGAAATTACTCGCACACTTATGTTTGTAGGTAAGGGCCTTGTATACGATACAGGCGGTGCAGATTTAAAAGTAGGCGGCCATATGGCAGGCATGAGCCGTGATAAAGGCGGCGCAGCTTCTGTTGCGGGCTTTATGAAAGCCGTTGCTGATTATCAGCCTAAAGGCGTTAAAGTGGTATCGTACTTAGCTGTTGTTCGCAACTCTATTGGCTCAGATTGTTTTGTGCCAGATGAAATTATTACTAGCCGTGAAGGTGTTCGTGTACGTATTGGTAATACCGATGCAGAAGGGCGTTTAGCAATGGGCGACCTGCTTAGCGAAATGAAAGATTTAGCTAAAGGTGAGATTAATCCAACGTTATTTACTGTAGCTACATTAACGGGTCATGCAGCTCGCGCAATGGGTCCTTACGGTGCGTATGTTGAAAATGGTCCAGCTCGTAGTGCTGGTGTTTCACGTCAAATAGCTGACCTTGGAGATTTGTGGGCCGATGGCGCTGAAGTATCGCGTTCACGACGTGAAGACTACGACTTTATTAAACCACGTACGCTAGCTGACGATGTTTTATCTAGCAATAACGCAGCATCTGCCGTTACTGCTCGTGGACATCAGTTCCCTATGGCGTTTATGGCTATTGTTGGTGGGCTTGATAAGCACGGTAACGACTCTGCACAGCCTCTACCTTATGTTCATATGGATATAGCAGGTAGCGGTGTTGAAGGCGGTGATTGGCAGCATGGTAAGCCAACAGCTGCATCAGTAACGAGCTTGTTTGCACGTTATTGTTTGTAAGCTAAAAACTTACATGTAATAAAAAAGCCCTGTTAATTCAGGGCTTTTGCATTTTATGAGAACGCTATCGATTAATCTAATTTAAAACGATTAACTACGCTCGAAAGACCTTCGCTACTTTGTTTGAGGTTATCACTGGCATCGGTAAGCTGCTTAGTATTATTTAATGATTGCTCAGTTGATTGAGATAGCTCATTTATACGCAAATTAACCTCGTCGGCAGCTTGCGTTTGTTGTTCTGTGGCACGTGCTATTTGGCTGTTCATTTCGGTAATAATTGAAACAAGTCGTTCTATTTCATTAAGTGAAGTATTGGCTGATGACGCCTGCTCTACGGTAGAAACTGAAAGTGCTTGGCTTGATTTAACTGCTTCTACTGCTGCTTTTGCACCTTCTTGTAGTTTAGTGATCATGGTTTGAATTTCGTCAGTACTTTGCCCTGTACGACTGGCCAGTGTTCTTACTTCATCTGCAACAACAGCAAATCCTCGACCATGCTCTCCTGCGCGAGCAGCCTCAATGGCAGCGTTTAATGCCAGTAAGTTTGTCTGCTCCGATATACTTCTTATTACATCAAGCACAGAGCCTATATTATGGCTCTCGTTGGCTAAATCTTCTGTTACACGGCTGACTGTTTCAATGTTGCTTGAGAGCGTTTCTATTGCTGTAATTGTTTGCGCAACCACATTTTTACCCGTTGATGCGTTTTGTGCTGCATCCTTAGCTGCTTGCTCTGCGGCTTCAGCGTTACGGCTCACATCGTGTATTTGGTGAGTCATTTGCTCCATGGCAGCTGCAACTTGGGTTGAACTATCGTTTTGAAGCTCAATAAATGAGTGGCTTGTTCTACTTGAGTCGTCAACTGTATGCGCATGTTCGCTTACATCGTTTGCACTTTGTGCTACATGAACAAGTGACTCTCGCATTTTTAGAGCAAATAAATTAAATGAACGTGATAGTTCAGATATTTCATCATTACCGGATTCATTTAATTTACGGGTTAAATCGCCTTCGCCTTGAGAAATGTCTTTCATCATATCGGCTGCTAAGCGAGTCGGTATTAAAATACTCTTACCTATAAAGTAACTAAGTAAAATAACAGCAATAATCATAATTATTGCACTGATGACTATAAGGTTACGTTGCTCGCTAAATGCTTCGTCAATTGAATCAAGGTAAACACCCGAGCCAATAATCCACTGCCATTGATTAAAACCTTTAACAAATGCGATTTTTTCAACCGGTTTATCTTTACCTGGTTTTGGCCATTTATAAGGGATAAATCCCTCGCCAGAGCGTTTAACTATATTTACCATATCAACAAACAATGCTTTGCCGTCAGGGTCCTTGTTATTAGTTAAATCTTTTCCATCAAGCGCAGGTTTTATAGGGTGCATAACCATTGTTGGCTGGTAATTGTTAATCCAAAAGTAATTGGTTTTGTCGTAGCGCAGTGCTTTTATTGCATTAAGTGCTTGTGATTGAGCTTGTTGTTGAGTGAGAGTGTTATCTTGTTCAAGCGCATAATAGTGCTCGATTATACTGTACGCCGTTTCTACTACATTTTGTGTTTTTATGTATTGCTCGTCTTTTAGCGAACTATATTGATGAGTTAGGCTCGATATACTAAGTATTATTAGTCCAAATACAACGATGGCTATTAACAGTGAAAAACGCTGGGATATACTAAAACTTCGTAGATTAGGCATACATTTATCCTCAAAAAGTGTGCGCTTTAGCGCATAGAATAAGCGTAGCTAAAAAAAGAGTTTAATCTAGGCTTAACGCCTATTAATGCAAAAAAAAGGCTGATTTATCAATCAGCCTTTAGTCTGTTATTACTTTACTTGCTTATTTAACGTCAAAATGGCGATTAAAGAAGTTTGTAATTGTTTGATGTAAGTGTGTTTGCACTTGTTTACCGCGTAGGCTGTGCTTAGAGCCTGGGTAGGTCATCATTTCAAACTGCTTTTCGTTATCTTGCAGTTGTTTAAACAACTTAGTTGAATGCGTAAACAATACGTTGTCATCAGCCATTCCATGGTAAATCATTAATGGGCCTTTTAAGCCATCAGCATATGGAAATACTGCGCTGTCTTCATAGCCTTTAGCATTTGTATCGGGGTGACCTAAATAACGCTCTGTGTAATGTGTATCGTATAGAGCCCAATCGGTTACTGGAGCACCTGATACGCCGGCTTGAAAGTAATCGCCCGCTTTAAACATAGTCATAAGCGCCATGTAGCCGCCGTAGCTGTGGCCATAAACACCGATGCGTTGTGGATCAACGTAATCAAGTGTACGTAAAAACTCTACGCCTTTAATTTGATCGGCAACTTCAACCACACCTAAATGTTTATAAATAGCATCTTCAAACTTTTTACCACGGTTGTACGAACCACGGTTATCCAGTTGAAAAATTACATAACCTTGTTGCGCCATGTACTGAAAGTACAAGTTTTTACTGCGCCAGCTATTCGTCACTCGTTGAGCATGCGGGCCGCCGTATACGTTAACAATAACAGGGTGCTTTTTGCCATCAGCAATGGTGCTAGGCTTAAATAAACGGTAATGCATAACTTGACCATCATCGGCTTTAATTGTGCCGTATTCTGGTTTTGTTAAGTCGCTTAAATAAGGAGTAAGGGGGTGGCTACTATCAAGCTTATTTTCTTCAAGCCAGGTAATAAATTCACCGTTTACTTTACGAAGTGCTGCTGAGTTTGGTTTATTATCAGAAGAGCTATTATCGATAAAGGTTTTGCTGTCCTTTGCTAGCACAACATTGTGGTACTGACCTTTTTCGGTAATACGTTTGGCATCGCCTTTTTTAAATAAAGGCGCGCTGTATAAATGGCTTTCAAGCGGTGTATCTTTTCGACCGGCAAAGTAAACAATGCCTTTTTTCTCATCAATACCTTTTAAGCTATCAACAGCCCAGTCACCTGAGGTAATTTGGCGAACAAGTTGACCGTTTGTACGATACAGATATAAATGTTTAAAGCCGTCGCGCTCAGATGCCCATACAAAGTGTTTTTTGTCTTTTAAAAACTCAAGATCAAAATGTAGGTTTATCCACGTTTCGCTATTTTCGGTCAGCGCTACTTTTTGGGCTTTAGTTTCGCTGTTATAAAAATGCAGTTCTAATTTATGTTGCGAGCGATTTTGCCATTGGTACGACAGTGTATTGCCGTCTTTTAGCCATTTAGCGCGTGCAATGTAAATGTCTTCATCTTTACCTAAATCAATCCAATCTACTTTTTGGTCGTTTAGCTTAACCACACCAAGTTGAATTTTAACGTTATCGGTACCTGTAAACGGGTAGCGCTGGTTAAATAATTTAACTTCGTCAGCGTAAATTTCGTTACGGATAGCTTCTTTTACAGGGGTTTCGTCAACGCGGGTATAGGCAATTTTAGTTTCATCACCTGACCACCAGTAACCTGTCATACGGCTCATTTCTTCTTGAGCAACAAATTCGGCCATACCATTTTTAATTACGCCGCCGCCATCTTTACTAAGCTGAATCTCTTTACCAGACTCAAGCTCTAAAGCATAAAGGTTTTGCTCTCTAATAAACGATACGTAGTTACCTTTAGGTGAAAAGCGTGCATCGGTTTCAAATGCTTCAGTGTCGGTTAGTTTTTTACTTTTAGCTGAGGCTAAATCGTAATAATAAAGGTCACCATTGAGTGGGAATAAAAGTGCTTTGCCATCTTTAGACCATTTGTATTCAAGTATGCCTTTACCAAAAATACGTTGGCGTTCGCGGCGTGCTTTTTCTTCATCTGATAGGTTTTCTGGGCCTGAAAATAACTTTGCTGAATCAACTAGCACACGGTTGGTGTTATCTTTTAGATTGTATTCCCATAAATCGTAGCGGTTGTAGTCATCGCTTTTTCCTTGTAGGTAAGTTACACGGCTGCCGTCAGGCGAAAATTTAAGTTGTACAGGTGATTTACCAGAAAGGCTCGGATCGTCAAAAATTCGCTCCAGCGATAAAGGTTTTGCTTGAACACTAATAGCGCCAACCATTAACGGTATAGCTAGTGAGAAGTGTTTTATTTTTTTTAGCACAAGGTTGCCTTAGCTTATTATAAATATTGCTTTGATGGTAAAGCCAAGCGTGTTCAACTGCAACTAAATGCTATAAAGTGGCGATTATCAAAGACAAAGTAGGACATAGCAATGACTCACCCTGAATTTAAACTAGCGCCAGAACTTAAACGCGACTGTATAGAACTTGCCGATTGGCCGTTGTGTAAAGTACTTTTATTGAACGACAGCTTGTATCCGTGGTTTGTATTAGTGCCTAGGCAGGCTAACTTAAAAGAGATAATTGATTTATCTGAGGATGATCAAATTGTTTATTTAAAAGAGTCAGCCAAGCTAAGTAAATTATTAATGGATGTATTTAAACCTGATAAATTAAACATAGCGGCTTTAGGTAATATGGTACCGCAATTACATATTCATCATATTGCGCGTTTTACGAGTGATGCTGCATGGCCTGCGCCAATATGGGGTAAACACCCAGCAGTGCCTTATACAGATCTACAAATCACAGAGCTAAAAAAAGCGCTGCAGTTATAAGCTGCAACGCTTTTTTAGGGTTTAACTAAGTTTAACTAAACTTATTTAAGCTCTAGTACTTCCTTACCTTGCTTAAATGTTACATCTACAGGGATATTAGCTTTGCTTAGTTTTTCTAAGTCTTTAGCGAGTTCTTCTTTAATGTCGCCATGCGTTGCAATTAGTTGATCTACTTTTTCATAATCGCCATCACCTTGCAGAGTTAAAATTAAGCGAGAAAGCTTGGCCATTGCAATGCTCATTTTTTCCATATTAACGCGGTATAAGCCTTCTTCATTTTTAGAAAAAGCACCCTCTTGAGCAAAAAAGTTAAAGCGGATCATATTTGCTTTACCATGCGCGCTTGATGCTCCAAAACGAACTGAGCGGAATATACCTGCCATGAAGGTCGTGTAATAATCTTCAATAGTGCCTTCAGTAATTTCGCCTTTTTTAAGTAACTGTTCAATCATGTATAGACCTAAAATATCGGCTTTACCTTCTTCAAGGGCACTTGCGTGTTCTTGTAGTGATTGACGAACAGTACCTTTACCAGTAATTGTATTTTTAATACCTAAACCATGCGCTACTTCATGGAACATCGTATTGGCAAAAAATGCGTCAAAAGTAATGTGTTTACGCTGCTCTGGTACAATTAACTGCTCTGAAATTGGCACTAAAATTTTATCAAATTTAGCACGCATTGCGTTTTTAAGTTGCAGACGACGAGTTCCTTTTTCTAGCTGTACTTGCTCATCGTTTGGTAAGTTAATTGCTATTGTTTTACTACCTGCGTTTGAATGCCCAGCGTAGTAAACAACATCATATGCATTTAGGTCGGCGTCAGAGCCTGGTACTTCTTGTTTGTACTTAGCATCTACAGGTAAGCCTTTTTGAAGTTCAGGTAAAAATGCTGCAAACTTAGCTAAGCGTTCGCTCCATTTTAAATCTTTAATAAGTACGTAAGATTCATAAGCTGCGCGGTAACCAAATAATTGATCTTCATAAGTTTCAATTGGACCAATAACCACATCTACTGGGTTATTTTTCATATCCATCCAAGCAAAGTCAGATACTTGAAAGTCATCTTTTTGTAGAGCATCGGCACGCAAGTTTAGATAGTTAGCAAATTCTTTATCGTCAGCAAGTTTGCTTGCTTCACGTAAAATATCAGCGGCTTTTGCAAGCTCATCAGCGTATTCTTTTGAATAAGGCACGCTGTAAAGCTTACCTTGCTCATCACGCTTAATTACAGAATAAAGCCCTGTTTTATCTTCAACGTCTGCATTGTTTAACTCTTCTTTGGTTATATCAGCAGGGTAAAACTGTGCGCCAAGAGGTTTTTCTTTATAGCTGGATAAAAATGCTTCATCACCATTTAAACGATCCCATGGACCATAGTTAATATCAGCAAATTTACGTACTTTTTCATCGTTTAGTTTTGCTAAAAAAGCATCTTTATTTTCACCAAATGCTTGCTTCCAAAATAACTCATCCATTATTTTTGAAGCGTCAATAAGCTTTGCAACCATTGCTCGTTGATTATCGCTTAAGTGCGATAAATCACTTTGTAAGCTAAAGTCGGTGTAAATATCTAAACGTTGTTTATCTGCATTAATAAGCTTAGGGCCTGACTGTGCACTGCTTTTTTGAGCAAGCTCTACGGCTGTGTTGTCGGTAGAAGACGGCGCTTGTTCAGAACATGCGCTAAGAAAAACAACACCAGAGAGCATAATTGCTTGGCTAATTTTATTTAAGATCATTATATTGCCTGTTAAAAAGTAAGTTTAATAATTTGTACTGCTTTAGTTAAAATATTAAGTATGTACAAACGCTTCCTTATTGTGAGTGCATTAAAGCAAAACTAAATGGTAAATAGCAAGTATTTGGCGTTGTAAGGCAAGCATGAGCGGTAAAGCATTATAAATAAAAATAAACTTCTATAATTTTCTTAACTTTATCGGTAAGTTAGACAATACTAATTATATTACTAATACGAAAATTAACTGCCTGAGTTTGCAGTTACTTTACAGGCTGAACACAAAAGGATGGCAGCTTTATGTCTACAGAAAACGCTTTATTAACGATTCTAGTCGATAGAATAAATAACGATACGTTGGTTTTACCAACGCTACCTGAAGTAGCGATTAAGGTTCGCCAAGCTGCAGATAACCCAGATGTGAATTTAATCCAAATGTCAGATGTAATCTCACAAGATCCAGCGCTTTCAGCTCGTATGATAAAAGTAGCTAATAGTGCGATTATGGGACGTTCTGTAAAAGTATCTAATTTACAACAAGCAGTGACTCGTATTGGATTACGTCAAATTAAAAACATTGCTACAGCTATGGCTATGGAACAATTATTTGTATCAAATAATGAGCTAATTAAAGGCTACATGGGTAAGGCATGGCAAAAAACATTAACCGTTGCTAGCCATTCAATATCACTCATGGAGTTTTATTTAAAAAATAGTAAGCACACGTCACTAAACCGCGATTCTATTACACTCGCCGCACTTGTTTATAATATTGGTGTATTACCAATTTTAACTGAAGCTGAGCGCCACCCAGAGGTATTTGCTAATCCAAGCTTTTTGGCTCATGCAATTCAAAAGCTGAGTGGAAAAATTGGCTCATCTATTATGCAAGCGTGGGAATTCCCTAAAGAGTTTGTTGATGTAGCTCAGAGCTGGGCTGACCCAAGTTACAAACCTGAAAAAGTAAGTTACGTGGATTTTATTCGAGTAGGGGCTATTTTAGAGGGCACGTTACAAGTTTCTGATAAGTCTGCAGCGCTGCAAACGTATATAGACAAAGGCGTTATACCGTCTATGCAGCTATTCACAAGTGATGAGTACAACGACATGCTAAAAGATGTGAAAAACATGTTTAGCTAAACATGTTTTATTACACAAACAAAAAGGGTTAACTTGCGTTAACCCTTTTTGTTTCTATTGAATAGCGTCTAGTACTATTCCATCGGTTCTGCGAGTAGGGTATAGCGATTCAACCACAAAGCTGGGAATAAACCCTTTAGCTGATGACACCACTACTTTAGATTTAGCGCCAATAATACGAGCATTAACAATAACACCGCGGTTGGTGTATGTAAGCGTCCCAGTTAAAGTGTATTCAATATGTGGGTAGCCTTTAATATCTTTGCCATTACGGCTAAATGAAAAATCACCCATCGGCGTCACGTGAACTGTGCCTGTGTGCTTATAATCAACAACAGACAAACCAAACTCTTGTAATTCAGTAATAAAGCTTTCAGCTAAATGATTGCCAAAAATATTAGTAGTTTGCAGGTTGTCGTCTAAATTTACAAACGAAGTTATAGCGATAGGCGTGCTACTATTTATGTAATTCATATTTTCAATTAGCTTCATTGCTAATTGCTCTGTGTAATTACTTAGTAACTTACTGCTGTTAATTGGGCGGTAATTATTTTCTGGAAATTGCCAATTACTCACGCGCGGCTGATTATTTTCAGCATAGCGATTATGGGCATTATTATAGCCAATATTGTTATGTGGTGCATGTCCATTGTAAACAGGGTGGGTAGAGCAAGCTGAGAGTGATAGTGTAAAAAGTGCCGATAAAGTAAGAGTTATTTTTTTTGATAACATGTTTTCTTCCTGAAACATAAGGGGATTTTATAAATACCCCTCCTTATCGACACACTTTTTGATTACTTTAATTAAATTTAATAATTAATTTGTTTATTTTTAATTATGGTGCTTTTGTAACCTCTTCTTTTTTATAGCGAAGCTTACCTGCTACCCATGTTTGCAGTACGTTTGTTTTGTATATCTCCTCAACAGGTACTTTAAAGTAGTCTTTATCAATTAAAATAAAGTCGGCCCATTTACCTTTTTCTAAACTACCCACCTTAAATTCTTGATGAGCTGCATAGGCGCCGCCAAGAGTAAATGCACGTAATGCATCTTCGCGGCTTAGTACTTCACTTGCACGCCAGCCGTTTTCCGGTAGTTTGTTATGATCCATGCGTGTAATGGCTGAATACAAACCATCAAATGGATTTGCAAGCTCTACAGGGTAATCAGACCCCGCAGCAACAACCGAACCTTGCTGTAAAAATGTTTGCCACGCGTAGGCGCCGCTTAGTTGTTTTTCAGTTAAACGCTGCTCTGCCATATGCATATCTGAAGTGGCATGCACTGGCTGCATTGAAGGGATTATTTTTAACGCTTTAAAGCGAGGGATATCATCAGGGGTTACAATTTGGGCGTGCTCTATTCGGTTTCGTAGTAATATACCGCCCGTTTTTTTAAACACATTTTGATAGGCATCAAGTACTACTTTATTTGCTTTGTCGCCAATGGCGTGAGTATTTGCGCTAAAGCCGCTTTTAAAGCTTTGTGTAAAGAGTGCTTCGAGTTTCTCTTGCGTTTCAAGCATTAAACCATGGTGACCAGGTCTGTCTGCATATTCTTCAATAAGTGCTGCACCACGAGAGCCCAGTGCGCCATCGGCGTAAACTTTAACACTGCGAATTTCCATAAAGTCATTTTTGTCGTGGTATCGGCCTGCCTTTAACATTGTGTCTAAATCAGGGCTTGCACCACTTAACATTGCCACAATACGTAGCGGTAAATTACCAAGGTCGCCGCGCTCTTTATAAACCTCCCATGTGGTTTTATCAATACCTGCATCGTGAGTAGAGGTAATGCCTAAACTTAATAAATGTTTACCTGCTGCATCAAGTGAGTCACTTATATCTTGTTTTGAAGGGGCTGGCATATGCTGGGTAATTAGCGATTCTGCTTTGTCTACAAAAATACCCGTAGGATTGCCAAATTCGTCTTTAATTATCTCACCGCCTTCAGGTGCTTTTGTTTGGGCGGTAATACCTGCAAGTTCGAGCGCTTTTGAATTAACCCAAATGGCATGGCTATCAACTCGAGAAAGCACCACAGGTCGATCGTTAACTACTTTGTCTAAATCTTTAGCCGTAGGAAAGCGTGTATCAGGCCATAGCTCTTGGTTCCAACCTCGCCCTATAATCCAACCTTGTTTGTTATCGGCAAATACTTTTAGTTTATTCGTTACTTCATCAACCGATTTTGCACCGCGTACATCAAGTTGCGATAAATTATCGCCAAGGCCAATAACGTGCCCATGAGCATCAATTAAGCCTGGTAATAAGGTATTACCGTGCGCGTCAATTAGCTTGGCATCTGGGTAGCTATCTTTAAGTGTATCGCTACCTAGTTTTACTACCTTGCCATTTTTAATAACGAGGGTAGTAAACTGCTGTACTTCACCTTGATATAAAGGGGTATAACCGTTGGCATTATAAATTACTTTTGTTTGTGCAATAGTGTAACTAGAACTAGCGCAAAGGCTGGCTAGTATGAGTGGTTTTATTATTTTTTTGAGCGACATAAGGCATTATTTTTTATTGTTAGTGCTTTAACACTAGCAAACCCAACTTTATAATACCAATATGTGAGACAAATTATGATGAAGAAAAAAGCAGTAAAGCTAGAACATAAAATATCTAGCTTTTGAAAGGGTTTATTTACTAGCGTATAAACTGTATTCACTTAGCGTTAGCTTGCCGTCTTTGTCTTGATCATAGCTTGAAAATCGAGACCACAAAGCGGGGTCTACAGCGGTTTCTGAACGTGTTAAAAAACCATCCTGGTTTCTATCAAGTTTTTCAAATTGCTCTGCAACATTGTTGCTTGCAGCAAAGCCTAATGTGCTAAAAATACTAAACGCAAAAAGCGCTATATAGCTTGTTTTTTTCATGAAAAATACTCAGTAGAGGTTATTGGTAAGGTAATTTTTAAATTCGATTAACGAAATTTGGTTATCTTGGTTTTTGTCCCATTTTACAAATGTGTTTAATAGTTGTGGTTGGGGATCAAGTTCGTCATGCGTTAAATAGCCACTTTTGTCGCTATCGAGGTGATCAAAGCGTTGCTTTACATCAAGTGCAGCGGCATCAAAGCTTAATAGCATTAAGATGCTTATAGTAAGGGGAAGTATCTTCATGGTGTTCCTTCCAAAAGATGTATTTAAAGTTTGTGGCTAAAATAAAGTGAAAAGGAAAAAGCACTTGCCGTAATTTAACTCCCAACATTAAATCCTTTTACACACTCCCTCAGGGATTATGGCAAATGCTTTTAATTCCAGTTTACCTATAACAAGCTTAAGTAAAGCTTAATCAGTAATTACTCATTAAGGTTTAAAGCTTTCAAATTCTTTTTTTGAGACTTTTTCATCACCGTCTTCATCTAAGTCGGCAAACTGTCTCATTACTTCCTTGTCTTCCTTTGCTTCTGCAATTGATATTTGTCCGTCCATATCTTTATCTAAGTGGGCAAAACGCACATTTGTTGGCGATGCAATTACGGTGGCACTAATTGCTAAAAACATTAATGAAAAAGCGGCTATAAGTTGTTTCATAATCACGTTCCTTATTAAATGAGTTTATTGAATAAATTTTTTGAATTCATCTAGCGACAATTGCCCATCTTGATTAGTATCAATTTGAGAAAAATTCTCGTGTAACACAGCATCTTCACCGGCTTCGGCTTCACTTAATGTGCCGTTACTGTCTTTATCAAGTTCGTTAAAAGTCGCGTGAACGTCCATTGCGTGTGCATTAGCGCCTAAAAAGCCTAAAGCCAGTAATGATGAAATTACTAAAATGCGTTTGTTCATAATTATTTCCTTATTGATTAAAGTTATTACTCCTATTACAAAAATGGTGCCAATAATAATTATTGTTATTTTTCAATTGGTTATTGTTTTAGCTTTAAGCCAGTGAGAAGTTTTTACTGGGTTTATTGTAATTTTTGTGCGCCTTTTGCAACACTATTTAATGGGGTTAAAAGGGAGTTTATTAAAATCAACGAGTTACGTTGTCTCTATTTGGCGACACATTGTTTTGTAGTGCTGGCTGTTAATCGTATTAAATATAATTGCTGGTTCAGCTAGTGTATAAGGTAAGCACTTAATAATAGAACGCTTAACTTAAAAGGACTAAACGAAATGCCAGCAACCATAGCTAAAAAATACCAAGCAATGCTTAACTGGCGGCCTAATTTAATTGGGCAATTTGCAATGAGTATGCTGCTTTCGTTACTGCCGCTTTCTATAGTGGTGATCGTATTTTTAAATGCGCTTAATAAGCAATTAGCGGTTACTCAAAGTATTGTGAGTAGCAACTACCAAGTTACCAAATCGTTTAACACTTTAAAGCAAGAACTCAACAGTCTTGAACGCGCCACTAGACAAAACTGGGTATTAAAAAGTGAATCGCTAGATAAGCTCATTGTTGATAAATGGCAATCATCCCTACAAAGCATTGATGAACTCAAATTTGTAAACACGAATAAAGAGTATATCCACCAATGGCAACGCTTATATACCACCTTACAAACCGCGCATGTAAAACTCGTTGAGCAAAAACAACAACAAGCTGAGCTATTTGTGCCAGTGAGCGATTTAGTCGCTGAACTTACTTTATGGTTACGTGATAAAAACGAAGCGCAAATTACCAATAACCAAAATGAGCTGACAAGCTTGCAAGCCTCATTTATAAACTGGCTGGTGGCACTTATTCCACTTACTTTAATTGTAGGTGGTGGTTTTTTATGGCGCATAAGTGGGCGACTAAAAGGGTTAACTACGGTTATTGATAAGCTTGGGCAGGGGCATTGGCAGCAAAAAATATCTGTGAAAGGTTCAGCTGAGCTTGTTGAGCTAGGAGAAAAGCTCCAATGGGTACAAGAACAGCTTCATATGCTTGAGCAGCAAAAAGATACTTTTTTACGCCATGTAACTCATGAGCTAAAAACGCCGCTTGCTTCAATGGTCGAAGGCACTGACTTATTAACTGATGAAATAGTAGGCCCAATTACTGCTGAGCAAAAAGCAGTGCTTGAGCTTATTAGCCAATCTATGGTACGCCTTCGTACAATGATTGACAGCTTGCTGAGTTATAATGCGATTCGCACCAGTAAAGACAGCTTAAGCGAAGTTGAATTTAGTCTTCTTATTAATAAAATTAATAGCCATTTTGAGCATCGCTTAACTGCGCGTCAGCAAGCTCTGCAGTGGCAAAATACTTTACCTAACAAACCGCTTGCTTTACCTAGTGAGCTTATTGAGATGATTTTAATTCAGCTTATTTCAAATGGCTTAAAATTTTCAGACGATAAGCAAAGCGTTACTATTAATTTAGCGCTTGAGCAAAACCAGCTTTGTATCGTTGTACTTGATAAAGGGTGCGGTATTAAAGAGCAAGAAAAAACTCAAATTTTCAGCGCATTTTATCAAGGTAAACACAGTAAAAATGTTACGCTGCAAGGCAGTGGGCTGGGTTTAACTATTGTAAAAGAGTCTGTTGAACAGCTAAGAGGTACACTTAGTGTTGAGCATAACGAGCCACATGGTTGCCGGTTTTCAATTAAAATTCCCATAACAAAAAATCTAGGAGTTAATTAACATGCGCTTGCGTTTAATCGCTATTTTATGTGTGCTCAGTAGCAGCATGGTTATATCAGGTTGTGAAATTAATAATGGGCAAGAAGAGCGTGTGTCAATTACACCTGCACCTGTGGTCGATACAAAAAAAACGACCGACAAAAACAGTAATCCTAGTCCAAAACCTAGACCAAAAATTGAACCAAGCTATCCTCCTGCAGAGCAAGTTATTGCATGGCACGCTAATCAGTGTGGTGGATTTAAATTGATACCTAGCAAAGATGTTTTTACAGGCGAAAACGAGCTTAAACGCTTTTTTAAGTTCATGTGCTTAAACATAAATGGTGATCCAAATACGGTAATGACTAAGTTGCTAAAGCTCGATCTTGCTTACTTTTGGCCTGATGACATAAAGCAATATTTATGGCTTCAAAAGCAGCAAGTAACTATGCAAATAAATGCTAAAAAAGAGCAGCAAGCACTTAATAATAAAATGCAAGAAACCCTCTCATCGTTAGCAACGATTGAGCAGCAACTTTTACTACGAGAAGAAACGAAGGAGCAGTAACTATGGCCGCAACTAAAGTACAAGGTGCAAAAGTATTACTCGTAGACGACGACGCTAGCTTATTAAAACTGCTCGCTATTCGTATTGAATCAAAAGGATACGAAGTAACAACCTGCGAAAGCGGCTTAACCGCACTGCAAATACTTAAAAGCCAAGTGTTTGACGCCGTAATAACCGACTTACGTATGGATGAAATGGATGGTATGGCACTGCATCGTCAGCTGCAAAGCCGTTACCCTGCATTACCTGTCATTATGATGACAGCGCACGGCTCAATTCCTGATGCAGTAGAGGCAACTAAGCAGGGCATTTTTGCATTTATAACTAAACCAGTGGATAAAGATGAGCTATTTGACAGCCTTGCTAAAGCGATAGAAATTCATGGTGTTAACGCCGATGAAGCTGCACCTAAAAGTAATATAGTTACGCGCAGTGGTGCAATGCTGCACTTGTTAGAGCAAGTAAAACTACTTGGGCCAACGCAAGTTAATGTACTTATTTCGGGGGCTAGTGGTACTGGTAAAGAATTACTCGCACAGGCGATTCATCAGCATAGCCATGTAAGCGGTGGCCCTTTTGTTGCAATTAACTGCGGTGCTGTACCAGGGGAGCTTTTAGAGTCCGAATTATTTGGTCATAAAAAAGGCTCGTTTACGGGTGCAATTAAAGATCACCAAGGTTTGTTTCAACAAGCACAGGGTGGCACGTTATTTTTAGACGAAATTGGCGATATGCCGCTTAACTTACAGGTTAAGTTACTGCGCGTATTACAAGAAAAAACAATTCGCCCAGTAGGTTTTCAAGAAGAGGTAGCAATTGATGTACGCATAGTGTCGGCAACACATAAAAATCTTCCTGAAGCTATTTTAAACCAGCAATTTAGAGAAGATTTATACTATCGCTTAAACGTAGTTAATTTAAAATTACCGCCACTGTGTGAGCGCCGCGAAGATATAAGCTTATTAGCACAGCACTTTAGTGCAAGCATTGCTAAGCGCATGAACCAAACTGAAAAACACTTTGCAAGCGATGCTATGCATGCGCTTGTACGTTACGACTGGCCAGGTAATATCCGCCAATTACAAAACGTAGTAGAGCAGGTTGTAGCATTAACGCCAAGCGATGTTATTTCAGAGCACTTAGTGTTAGCTGCGCTAAATAGTAACGAAACAAACGTAGAACCATTATCACTAAACGACGCTAAAAAAGAGTTTGAGCGCGACTATGTAATTAACACTTTAAAAATGGCAGGTGGTAACGTAGCTGAAGGCGCTAAGCTTGCCAAGCGCAATCGCTCAGATTTTTATAAGTTGATTAAAAAGCATAATATTGATGTTGATAATTTAGGTTAAGGAAAAGCATGCAGTTATTTATGGTGTATTTAGGTGGCCGGATTCAAGGTTGCCACATTGAAATGCATGATATTCGTTTTGTAGTAGGGGAGAATATAGAGCAAACCTACTCAAAGTTAAAAAGCCAGTGGGTAGGAGACAGAAGTAGTGTTCACATGGATAGCTACATGGCAATTAATCATATTGATGGCTTTAAAGTAGAAGTTGTTGATAGCTATGTGGAGCAAAATAAACAACTCTATTTTGTAAATTTAGGCGCTTACAGAAGTGATTCAATGGCTGAGCAACATGACTTTGCACTGTATGTTGCAAGCAGTAGCCATGAAGCTAAAGAGCGCGCTAAAAACGATTTGCTCGCAGGGCTTAGTCATATTCATAAAGATGATTTACATGATGTGGACGATTGCTTTGCCATTGATTTACTCGACAGCCAGCTAAACATTAAGCTCACGCCCAGCGGTATATCGCAGCCGATAAAGCCAGACTGGTTTGGCTATCACATACTTTAAATTATAATAAGTAGCTAAAACAGAGTAGGATTAAGAGTCCTGCTCGTTTTGTTCATCCTTTTCGCTTTTAGCCGCCATTTTAAACGCCACAATAACCAACCCAAACATAGCAAACGGCAGTGCTGCCAACATGTATTCAACCACATTACTGTCTTGAAAATTTGCTTGTAGTAAAAAGTGACCCGCCACACACATCAAAATAACCACTAATAAAATGGGTAGTAACATGAGTTCTTTTTTTGATGAATGGTTTTTCATTAATTGTGAGGCTATAGCTAAAAATAATGCGCCATTGTAATGAGCTTACTTAAGCTTGGCAAATACCGCAGAATTTTTTAATTAATGATATGATTAGCGTCAAACAATTGGGCAAGTGTTATTGGGAATAAAGTGAAAAGTAACTTAAAACAAGTTTACCTCGTTGGCGGTGCAGTGCGCGACAAACTGCTAAATATAAAATCAAAAGATAACGACTATGTTGTGATTGGGGAAACACCAAAAACGATGGAATCGCTTGGTTTTGTGCCAATAGGTAGCGACTTTCCGGTTTACTTACACCCAAAAACAAAAGAAGAATACGCACTAGGACGTACAGAGCGTAAAAGTGGCAAAGGCTATACTGGCTTTGTGGTTGATGCCAGCCCAACGGTAACGCTCGAAGAAGATTTAGCAAGGCGCGATTTGACCATAAATTCAATGGCGCTTGATGAACACGGTAATATTATTGACCCGTTTAATGGCCAAACTGACTTACAAAATAAAACACTGCGCCACACCACTGAGGCATTTGTAGAAGACCCTGTTCGAGTACTGCGTATTGCCCGTTTTTTAGCGCGCTATGGCAGTGATTGGCGTATTCACCCAAGTACCTATGCATTAATGCGCGAGCTTAAAAATAAAGGTGAGCTCAATCATTTAGTACCTGAGCGCGTGTGGCTTGAAACCGAAAAAGCACTGGGTGAAAAGCACCCTGAGCTTTATTTTGAAGCATTGCAAGGCTTGGGTATTTTTCCAGAACTTGAGCGCATGGTTAATGTACCGCAACCGGCAAACCATCATCCTGAAGGGGATGTATTTGTTCATACTATGTTGGTACTTAGGCGTGCAGCTGATTTAAATTTTAACTTAGAAGCACGTTTTGCTGCACTTACCCATGATTTTGGAAAAGCGCTTAGTTTTAAAAAGCATGGAAACCTACGTGGGCACGAACGCGAAGGTGTTGCAGTTATTGAGGCGTTTTGTGAGCGCTTAAAAGTGCCTAACCGTTTTCGTGATGTTGGCGTACTCACCAGTGATAATCACACCCTTTGCCATACAATTGATCAGTTAAGGCCGCAAACCATTCACAAGCTAATAGTGACTAACTTAAATGCGTTGGTACACCCAGAACGTTTTATAGCGTTTACCCAAGCATGCCAATGTGATGCACAAGGGCGTGGTGAAACACTGGTCGATAAGCCATACCCGCAAGCAGCTAAGCTGCGAGCAATTCATACTGAACTGCAAAAAATGGATAAGAAACAAGTAGTGCAAGATGCACTTAAAAATGGCAAAAAAGGCCCTGAAATAGGCGAAGAAGTAAAACTTGCAGAAATAAACTGCATTAAAGCATTTTTAGAACATGAGAAGTCCCAAGCGTAATAAAATTAGACTAAGTAGTGCGATACACCTTGGTTTTTAGTCGCGTCGTGCTTTCTTAGCTCTTTGTAATTGGTGTTTTTTGGTTTTACCTCTTCAGACTTGGGCTTTTTAGAGGGCCTGTATAAGTCAAAAATAAAGTCTAGTTCTTCACGCTCTAGTGATGGTTTCATGAGTATTCCTTCAATTCAATACTTTAATATGATGTAGGGTATGGTCATTCGACTGAATAAAAAGTGAATAGTTACATTTGAAGTTGTACTAAATTGTAACCGGCGGGTTTTAAGGGATGAGAGGGGTTTATTTGTTAATTTATATGGGATTAAGATAAATTAAAGTAACTCTTTTTAACTAAAAATATACAGCTGAATTTAATTTATTACGTACTTACTATTTGCATATAATGCAGTGGCTATAAATATAACGGTACAAATATAACGGTATAAATACAGCCCTAACCATTAGCTAACGGCAGTGTTACGGTAAACACTACACCATTACCTTGCTCGTTGTTTTGCGCGGTTACACTGCCTTTATGGTAATCGCACACCAGCCTTACAATATAAAGCCCTAACCCCAAATGTGGCTGTTGCTGCATTTGCTGGCTACGTACCGACACCATAGAGTCAAAAATATGCTCAGTGAGTCCTTCAGGTAAAGCAGGACCAGTATTACTCACTGTTAATGTTGCTTTATTTTCGCTCTGCTTAAGGCTTACATTAATAGCCGTATTGGCTTCACTAAACTCCAGCGCGTTATTAATAAGTTTATCAAGCAGCTGAGCTATAAACTCCGGTGCACCTTGCATAGGTAATTTGTTTTGGCATACATCAAGCGTAAATAACTGGTGTGGGTAAGTAAGCTGATAGCCTTGCATGCAACCATTTATTACTTTTTGTAAATCAAAAGGCTCAGGCTCGTTGCTTTGAATACTTTGCTCAAGGCGAGTGGCTTCGCTCATGGTGGTTATTATTTTACCTAAGCGTTCAACGCCTTCACTGGCGCGGTCGAGGTATTTTTGGCTCTGCTCGTTCTGTGGCAAGCTTTGTAAGTTCTCGAGTGACGAGCGCACTACGGCAACCGGCGTGCGCAGCTCATGCGATAACCGCGACGACATATTTTCTAAGTAATCGGTATAGCCACCAAGTCGGCTCACAATGTTTGAAAAACTACGAGACAGATCCCCAATTTCATCGTTAGCATCGCTGTAATTAATACTGCCGGTAACACGCCCTTGTGCATCAATTGCTTGCTCAGCGGTATCGCGCAGCCGCCTAATTCGGTTCGATATACGTGAGGCAAAAAAGAACAATGTGACAGTACCAATTAGCATCACAGCTAAAATAACGTTAAAGAGTTTTTCAAGTGACTTGTTACGCAGCGTACGTACGCCGTTTGTGGTTTCCTCTGCTATTACCGCGCCAATTACTTGGTCTTGAATCCAAATAGGGTAAGCGGCCGATAAAATAACGGCTTTGCTGTCGGGAGTTAAGCGCCAAGACGATGCAGGTTGTCCTTTTAATGCTTTCGCTAAATGTGTGCCCTGCATAGAAGCTACATCGTGCAGGGTATCTAAAAACTCATTTTCGGGGCGCGTTAATATTTTATAGTAAATTGGGTGTAAGTAATTTTGCTCAAAGCGCTGCCACCAAGTTTCAGGTGCTTTGTTAGCAAGTCCATCAGCCCATACGCCATCTGCATTTTGAATAGTACCCGATTGCGCAAGTACACGATGATGGTTATCAACCACCCAAATGCGGCTACCACTGTGGCCCATACCTTTTAAAATACGGCTAATTTCTGGAGAAGGGACTAATACTGAGCCTAAATCGTTTGGGTTATTTAAGTTTGAGGTCGACATTATTTTAGGCTCTAGCAATGCCTCTTTACTATCAATGTCAACAATAGCAAAGCCAAGTTTGTTGCCCAGCATGCTAATAGGAAAGCGCAGCTCTACGTTATAACCTGATTCGGTACTTTCAAAATAGCCCTGAATTTTTGTAAAAGGGGCTTTGATATTTGCATCAAACGCATTAACCCAGCCATCTTGGCGTGGCGCAATTATATAGGTATTAAATTGGCCGTCAGGTGTTTTTAAGCCAATTTGTAAATAATCGTTATTGGTAATGCTTAAACTATTTTTAGCGCGATAAATAAGGGTATTGTCGGTGACTTTAAATGCGGCGTATAAGTAGTTATCAAACTTGCCAACCATATGATCAAACGATAAGTCACTGGCTTGATGTTTGTTATCTGTTTTTTGTAAATAGCGTTTGTCGTAGTGCCAAAATAACGGCTGGTAACTTTCCCAATCGTTAAGTTTACCGTCGAGCTGAATAGGGTTTTTAAGATTATAAGCGTATAAATCGCGACCTTTTACAACTTGGTCTAAAAAGTTGGTTTGCTCGTCAAATAATGCAGGGCGCTCATGTAATGCAGTAGCAAGTGCACGAGTGGTGCCTACGAGGGTTTTTTCTTGGCCTTGGCGTAAAAACTTTTCCATTTCCCATACGTACTCGTAGCCAAGCCACGGCAGCAAAAACAAAAAACATGAAAGTAATATAAATTTACTGCGCAGACCAAATCGTAGCATTAGTGTTGTTCCCACCGATAGCCCATGCCATACACGGTATCTATGCAATCAAAGGTGCTGTCGAGTGCTATAAACTTTTTACGAATACGTTTTACGTGTGAAGTAATAGTGCTGTCGTCTACATAAATTTTTGCATCGCTCATTAAATCGTTACGGCTTTTAACATGGCCTGGTCGCTGGGCGAGTGAATGCAGCATCCAAAATTCGGTTACGGTTAAATCAACTAATTGTTGCTGCCAAAATACCTGCATACGTTGCGTGTCGAGCGTTAACTGCCCGCGTGTTATGAGTGCATTTGCATCAGCGGGTTGTTCAAGAGCTTCCATGCGGCGAAATAGCGCACCAATACGCGCAGCCAAGTGAGCCAAGCTTATGTCTTTTGTTAGGTAGTCGTCGGCGCCCATGCGTAGGCCGCATACGGTATCTATTTCGCTATCGCGGGCGGTTAAAAAAATAATAGGCAGCGTTTTAGAAAGCGAACGCAATGTTTGGCACAGTAAAAAACCACCATCTATTTCATGGCCTAGGCCAATATCAACAATGGCTAAATCGGGCAGGGCATTTTTAAATTCAGCTTCAGCGCTAGCGCGATCGGCAAAGCCACTTACTTGGTAGCCCTGTGCACTCAACATTTCTATGTAGTTTTCGCGGATTGCGGGTTCATCTTCAACGATGGCTATTTTTTTCATCTTAATCATTATCCTATCGGCTCTGTTGTGCACTATATCGAAGTTTTTAAGCTAAGTACGCTTAAAAAGGCAATTGCCATTTTTTTGCCACAATTGCTCAGCAGTTTGCCATTTTTGATCCCCTTTGTTGCCACTTGAACTTGTTTTAATAGGTCCATCAAAACAAAACATCACAAATTAAAAAGTAAGTTTAAGGGTCAAATCATGAAGAAGACATTAATTGCATTAACACTCGTTGCTAGTTTTTGTACTCCAGCAATTGCCTCAACATCTAACACGCCATCAAAAGAAGCCCATAAAGAAACGGCTATTGGTTTAGGTGCAGGCGCTATTATTGGCGGCGTAGTAGGCGGGCCAATAGGCGCGTTTATTGGGGCATTTGCCGGTGGTTTAATAGGTGATTCAAAAGTAGCTGATAACAAAATTGCAGAGCAAGAGCGTGCAATTACGGTTATGAAAGAAAAAACCAGCGATTACCAACTCGTGCTTAACCACAACAATATGTTAGAGCAACAGCTAGAAGTG